>DASVYU010000047.1:0-15689 GCA_036391995.1 Patescibacteria group bacterium | reverse complement strand
GAAATCTCGCACGTTATTCGCGGGGAAGAATATGTTTCAAGTAACCCTAAATATGTGCAACTCTATAAGAATCTTGGGTGGGATGTTCCTCAATTTGCACATCTTCCACTACTGTTAAATTCTGATAAATCTAAATTGTCTAAGAGACAAGGAGATGTGGCTGTTGAAGATTATATTAAAAAGGGCTATTTAAAAGATGCGATTATAAATTTTGTAGCTTTACTTGGTTGGAATCCTGGAGAAGGGAGTACGCAGGAAATTTTTTCCATGCAGGAGCTTATCGAAAAATTCGATCTTTCTCATGTGCACAAAGCAGGAGCTGTTTTTGATCTGAAGAAGCTGGACTGGATCAATGGACAATACATCAAAAAGCTTAGTTTGGAGGAATTATATACTGCCACTCTGCCATTTCTCAGGGAAAAAGAATTTTTCCAAAAAGCTGCGGCTGAGAAACAGACTGAAGAATATGTGAAAAAAGTCTTGAAAATTGAACAAGAAAGACTGATGAAACTTACAGATGTCGGAGAAGAAAACAGATTTTTCTTTGAAGATATCCAGACTGAGAAAGATATGCTTAGATGGAAAGAAATGAGCGATGCTGAGCTCAAGTCTTCTTTGGAAAAAGCGCAGACGGTTTTGGAAAACATTGCTGAAAAAGATTGGGATCTGGAAACTCTGGAAAGCAAGCTCTTGGAAGCTGCAGGCGAAAAGCGCGGCGATCTGCTTTGGCCATTGCGCGTCGCTTTGACTGGCGCACAAAAATCACCATCACCATTCGAGGTTGCCTGGGTGCTTGGCAAGCAGGAATCACTAAAAAGATTATCTGATGCCTTAGCTCTAATATAAAAACGTTTCCGGTCATAAAATTCGCAGACAGGAAAATGAAAAAAAGAAATAAAAAAATCAAAAAAATCCTTCCCATAGCCGCAACCGCTGCTGTTTGTGCGGTGTTTTTGCTGTGGCGCAATAAGAGTGATGCTGACGACAGCATTTCGCAGCTCTCTCAAGGAGCCAACACGACTTCAGCCTCGGATACGCAAGCCAAATTGGATGAACTAAATAGACGAGCAGAAATATATAAGCAGATCATAGATCTCAAGCGCCAGCAAGGCGCAACTCTTAATAATCAGATCTCCTTGATGGATGCGAATATCCAACAGGTTCAGACGCAAATCGATGCCAATAAGAAGCAGATAGATGATCTGAATTCTCAAATTTCATATCTGCAGCAACAGATTCAAGACAAGCAGAGCCTGATAGATTCCCAAAAGAAATTATTGGCAAATCTGGTACAGTCCTACTATGAAATAAACCAGACGGATTTAACCACTATATATCTAAGCAAAAGCGATCTGACTGCTTTTGCGATAGCCAAGGATCAAGCAGCTCAGACGGGCGACAAGATTGTGGATATGGTGAGTTCCTTGATTGATATACAGAAGCAGTTGAATGATCAAAGCAAAGCTATCGATCAAAAAAAGAGCGAGGTTGTCACAGCACATGATACCTTGCAGGATAAGAATGTAGACCTGCAATCATCCATACAGCAAAAGCAGAACCTGCTGGCGAAAACCAAGGGTGACGAAGTCAAATACCAACAACTCTTGCAGAACGTGGAAGCGCAGAAACAGGAGCTGCTCGACATCGATCAGTTTTTCGCTGCTAGTGGTTTATCTGCGGATTCTTACCCCAAGCCGGATTCCAAATATTTTGCTCCAGCTAGCTGGTACTTTTCACAAAGGGATCCTCAATGGGGTAATGCTACTATTGGAAATTCCAATACGCTTATCAAGAGCTATGGCTGTGCAGTTGCAGCCGTGGCCATGGTTTTAGTTGAGCACGGGTATAAGACTAATCCGGGAATTTTAGCAAAGCAGCCCATTTTTTCCTGGGATCTTATCAGCTGGCCCAATAGTTTCAATGGATCCAATGTGCAGCTCAGCAGTGCTGGCAAGTCTCATGGCAATATAGATTGGTCCGTGATTGATGCTCAGATTGCAAAGGGCAATCCCGTCATTGTATTTATAAAAAGAACAGCTGGCGGCACTGGTCATTATGTGGTTATTCATCACAAGACTGTTGAAGGGAAGTATGTAGTCCATGACCCTTATTTTGGGCCTAATATCTATTTGGACACCACCAGAGCCCTGGTTGGTGCTATGGGCACAAGCAGTAGCACAGTCATTGATCAGATGATCATTTACAATTAGGATCTCTGATTCAATAAATAAAAAAAGTAATGCAACCCCTATGTTTCTTTTTTTATTTCTAAAAAGGGGTTGTGCGACATTAAAAAACGAGAGGGGGCGCATAAGGGAACTTTGTTGTAGTTTGAAATCGTTTCTGCTGATTTGTGTTGAATCAATATGCACAAACTAATCAGCTGAGTTCGATGAGTCCGCTTGGTCCAGCTTGGAATTCCAAGCTCTGTTTGATGTGCAAAAAAATTTGTTTAAATATTTTTTTCAAATCAATTTTAAAAAAATAATCAAGTCAAAATAAAAATCAGAAAGCTGAAATAATATATTTCAAAACAAGATAAAACACTTTGCTAAAATTAGACGCGCAAATGTAACATATGCGTCAAATCCATCTTCTGTTTTTAGAAAAGCAGCAAAAAACAGCTGTGAAATGGCATATGTTAAGCTAAAAACACCCCTGAAATAATGGCTTATTTAAGCCAAAAAACGACGCTTAAAATTGAGCTGTACGGGGTTTTGGACTCAAAGGTGGTATAGGCGTACCACCAAATATGGCTTATTCTAGGGGCTGGAAGTTTTATTAGTAAAAATTGATACATGGATGTATAATTACTTCATATGAGTAAACCAAAACAATGGACACTTGAAAAAGTCAAAGAGGGTTTTGAAAAATTCCTTCAAATTAATGGGCGTTATCCTGCAGCATATGATATTGATGATTGCGAATTTTTACCATCCTCAAGACAAATACAAAGAATATTTGGTGGTTTAGTGAATCTTCGAAAAACCTTTAGTTTACCTATTGAGAATTACACAAAGGGACAGGAGGGTTCTGAAAAAGCTATTAGGATAAATGAAACTGGAAAACGTTGCGAATTGCTTATTTTTGAGTTATTAAAGGATAGATTTGATGAGAAATTTGTGCATATAGAGAAGCCTCTGGATAGAGCTTATAAGAATAGGTATGATTTCTATGTTTATGCAAAACCTTTTAATTTTGCTGTTGATGTTTTTAGCACGGATGATTCTAGGAGTTTAGTTAATATAATGAATCTTAAGGCTAAGAAATATCAGCGATCAATTAATCATAAGGAGAAACTTTATTTTGTTTGTTTTGAGGATAATTTAGACTGGAAAAGAGTAGAAAAATGGCTAGCCAACAGGAAGAATCCTTTTCCTAAAAATTGGGCAGTCATGGACACAGATTTGTTTGAGAAAGAAATATTAAAATATGCCCAATTTAAAGCATTTTAATGATTCTAGTGTCGTTTAATCTACATTGTGCGACATTATAATAATATTATTCCCTTCAACAAAAAAGCAGACATTTCATATATTTATCAAACAAAAAATGCGCCTTTTGTTGGCGCATCTCTCTCTTTTTTTTTAAAAAAAATCATTCCTCTCGACTCTTATCATAATTCTATTCTAAATACTCCAGTATCTCTCAATTTGAATCCCATGGATTCATATAATTTTCTTGCAGCTTCACGACTCGGATTGCTTGTAAGATCCACTTCGGATATTTTTCGCTCTTTTGCTATATCAAGGAGTTTTTCCATAAGCATCCTGCCATACCCCTTCCCTCGCTGAGATTCATCAACAACAACATCTTCAATTCGAGCCACGAGTCCACGTGTTGGTAAGCGATGGATAATCAATGAAGCAAAACCAACCACAACCGCATCCTCATTTTCAACAACAATTGCGTGGCAATTTTCATCATTCAAGAGATCTTCAGTATCAAACAGCACAGGTTTTCCAGTAAGTTGAAAAAACAATTGCATTACTCTGTTTTGATCTTTTTCTTCAAAAGGACGGGTTGATGGCATATTTTTATGTATGCTTTATTATTTAGCTTTGCGGTAGTTCTCTATCGCTTTATGCAAGGCGTCTGCTGCCAAATTGCTGCAGTGCATCTTGGCTGTCGGAAGCCCGCCTAGTTCTTCAGCAACTTGCTTGTTTGTAATCTTAAGTGCTTCTTCCACGGTCATACCCTTGGCCAAGTCTGTTGCCATGGATGAAGTTGAAATCGCAGCTCCGCAGCCCAAAGTTTCAAACTTGATATCTTTGATCACTTCTTCGCCTTGCTTGTTTTTGGCAATCTTGATGTACATACGCATAATGTCGCCGCATTTGGGATTTCCCACTGTGCCCACACCGTCAGCATTTTTCATTTTGCCCTGATTATGAGGGCGCGTGAAGTGCTCGATCACTTTTTTAGAATATTTCTGCATATAGATAAGTTGTAAAATTCTTAAAGTTTTCTTATTGGAAATCCGCTAGGACATTGCCTGAGATCTTCCTTAATCTTTTGACGATTTCTTTTAGTTTGGCAACCAATTCATCAATTTCTTTCTTTGTTGTATGCTTTCCAAGTGTCACTCTGAGACTACCATGGGCTTGTTCATGCTTGAGTCCTAAAGCCAACAGCACATGCGAAGGATCCAGTGCTCCTGAAGAGCATGCGCTACCTGTTGAAGCCGCAATGCCATCCAGATCCAAAGAAAGAATAAGGCCTTCCCCTTCTACATCATCAAAACGGAAGTTGGCATTGTTCGGTGAGCGTTTTTCAGCAGAGCCATTGAGATATGATTTTGGAATTTCTTTGAGCACGCGCTTTATCATGTAATCACGCAATTCTGTTATTTCCTTGATTTTCTTTTGCATAGCCGGCGTCTTTATTTTGTCGATCGCCGCACCCAAGCCCACTATGCCTGGCACGTTGTGCGTGCCGGCTCGCAGCCTATATTCCTGATCGCCGCCATCTTGCACGCGCTTGATGGCTGTGCCTTTTCGCACATACAAAAGACCGATGCCTTTAGGGCCATATATTTTGTGAGCAGACATGGAAAGCAGGTCCACATTCAACTCCTCAACATCGCAATTGAAATAGTTGATGGCCTGTGTTGCATCGGTATGAAAAGCAATCTTTGGCATTTTTTTCTCAATCCTTTCGGTATTCATTTTTTTTAGCAACTCTCCTATTTCTGCAATTGGTTGGACTGTACCTATTTCATTGTTGACATACATCACAGAAACGAGGATCGTATTAGACTTGATGGCTTTTTCAAGATCCTCAATTCTCACAAGGCCATCCTTGTGCACTGGCAAAAAAGTAATTTCAGCCAATCCGTCTTTTTCTGCGAATTTGCAAGCATCCAGCACGCAGTGATGCTCGAAAGCAGTCGTGATGATGTGCGGTTTTTCCACTCTTGGAATGCTGTTGTACGAACGGATGCTTCCTTTTACGACGAGATTATTGCTTTCAGTTGCTCCGGAAGTAAAGACGATCTCCGAAGTCGAACAATTGAAGAATTTGGCCGCCTTGGCGCGAGCATTGTCAATCGCCTCCAAGGCCTCTTGCCCAAAGGAATGCACGCTCATGGCATTGCCGAAATTCTTGGAAAAATATGGCAGCATTTCCGTGAGCACGGTTTCATCAACCGGTGTTGTGGCTGCATAATCTAGATATATTCTTCTGTTCATATTTTTATTTGATGATATCGCTTAATTTGATGCTGTATATGGTTTTTTTAAGCTGCACTCCTATCTTGTTCCAAACCATGCTGGAAGGACATTTGTGTTCAGCGGCACAGAATTTTCCCACACAGCGCATTGGCGCAATTTCTCCATCCAAAAGCTCAATGATTTCACCGACAGGAATCTTTTTAGGATCACGTGCGAGCACATAACCGCCCATTTTTCCTTTGCTGCTGTTTACCACTTCCCCATTCTTGAGCACATTCATAAGGCGCTCTAAATATTTCTGGGAAATGTTTTCTTCGGAAGCGATCTCACCGATCGTTTTCTGCTCAGGAAAACATTGTGCCAGATTTGTCATGGCCTTAAGTCCATATTCAGCTTTGGTTGAAAATTTCATAACTCTATAAATACCTACTAATTTAGTATACATTAAATATATCCTGCTCCATTCTGAATGTCAAGCATAGGCAAAAATCTTGACTTTTCTTGAAAAACATGTAGACTATTATGAGTTCTTCAATTGAACCAAGGCTTAGCATGGCTTTGTTGAGCCTAAAACCATCAAGGAGGCTAATATGGCACGTAAACTGCCCGTAACATCTACTGCTGATCTTGACCTGGGTTTCCGCCTTTTTAAGAGCAAGATCAGGCCGACAACCGAGGAGGAAACCCGCCTCGATTTCTGCAAAGCGTTCATAGCAGTGCTTCTGCAGAAAAATCTCAGCTTCATGTCATCATGGAATGACGAGAAGCGCGAGGTGTGCTTCATGGGGACAGCGGGAGGCAAGGGTCAACCCCGTCTCACTCTCTACTACGAGAAAGGAACCTATCCCATTTGTTTTTGGCAAATCAACGAGAGAAGGGAGCGTTTAGACTTCAATGCGCTCCAGATGAGGGTTCCTACTGACATGGCAGAAAAAGCTTATGCGGCTTGGAGACAGGGCTGCGAAAAAGCCAAAACAGCCGCTTAGTCTCATCGGCAACTGCCGAAAAACAGAAGACCTGCCAACGCGGGTCTTTTTTTCTTGCCCACGTGTACCCATTTGATATAATAAGATATACATATTTTCAAACCAAAACATCATGCGCATCTCATATTCAGCTCTGGATACCTACCAGAACTGCTCGCTCAAATACAAATACCAAAACATAGACAAGATCAAGGAGCCTAAATCCAAGGAGGCGGTTTTTGGAACGCTTGTGCATGGCACCATGAAATTCATCCACACGCCTTCCTTATTGCCTCCTAAGCTCGAAGATGCGCTGGATTATTTTTCCCGCAATTGGAACAGTGATGTTTTCGAGGATGAACTAGAAGAGCGCAATGCTTTCTCCATGGGCGTAGCCATGATTCAGGATTATTACAAAAAGAACAATCCTGCAGATTCTAATATTGTGGACTTGGAAAGCCGCTTTGCGATCGAAATCGGAGAAGATAAGAATAAACATATCATTTCAGGCATTATCGACCGCATAGACAAGACGGAAGATGGCTACGAGATCATAGACTACAAGACGACAAAGAAAATGCCCTCTCAAGAAAAAGTGGACAATGATCTTCAGCTCAGTGTGTATCTCAATGCTTTTCTGTCTCGCTATCCGAAAGAAATCGAGCACTTGGACAAGATCACAGTTAGTCTTTATTACCTCAAGCACGGAGTCAAGCTCAGTGCCACCAGAACACGCGAGCAATTGGAAAAATCCAAACAGCTTTTCTTGGATGTGATCAAGGAGATTGAGGCTGGAAAATTCGAGCCTAATGTAACACCTCTTTGCGATTGGTGCGGCTTCCAGAAGATCTGCCCAATGTGGAAACACAAATTCAAAGAAGAAAGGAAGATCGACACGGAAGAAATCAATAGTGCTATCAGCGATTACATCAACCTCAAATCTGCCATCGCCACGACCAAAATGCAGATGGCGGAGCTGCAAGAAAAGATCGCTGAGTACATGGAACAAGAAGGCGTAGACAGAGTTTTTTCGGATGAAGGCATCATCGCTCAAACACTCAGAAGAACCTATAAATATGATGAAAAACAGCTTAGGGATATCCTTGAGCCTTTGGATAAATGGGAAGCGGTTTTGAAAGTGGATGGCATTGCTCTGAGAAACATCATGGGAGTACTCTCCCCTGCTGCAAGAAAGGACGTTGAAAAAGCCAAGGTCATTGACAAAGAAACCAAAAGCTTTTCAATCAAGAAAAAATAAAAGACCCACACGGGTCTTTTTAAAATTTCACATATTTTTCCCAATACTCGTACAATTGTTTTGTCGCCCGCAAGTCCCCGACGTTATATTTGGCAATGTCCAAAAATCTTTTTTCTTTGAATAGCTGCCCCACATCGTCGCCTGTGATGCCTTCCGCTTTGGGACTCTTGATGCCAAATGCCCTGCTCCACAGGTGCAGATTCCTTCTTCTTCGCACGCTACCATAGAAGGTCAGCTGATCGAACAAATCTATATGCTTGGCATTCTTGGGCTGCGATGAAAGATAGCGGTTAGTCATGAGATTCTTGGTCGGACGCACGCCATGCACCGCACTTCTGACCATCAAAAAAGGCACGCCGAAGGCGCGCCCATTGAAGCTCACGAATTCATCATATTTTTCCGCCAAATTCCAAAATTGCTCCAGCATCTCTTTCTCTCCTAGCACGCGGAATTTGATATTGTTTTCTTCACTGTCCGTTATGATGCCGTCAGGGTCTTGGAAATATACCGCGCCCTTTTCTTTTTCCACGTCATAAACTCCAATTGCTACGATCTGACCGGTGAGCGGTGAAAATCCAAGTCCATTTTTGAGATCTGCCAAAGCTTTCTCGTATTCCACTTCCGTTTCAGATTCTTTCCTTATCCAACGCGTCAAAACCTCCTGAGTGGTTTCATCAAGCGCATCGAAATCTTCCCCAATCGTTTCAATGTCGAACACTAGTTTGCTCATGCTAGCGCGTATTATCTTATGACTGTTCCGGTAAACTTTTCTCCATCCAGATATTTCTTGAAATTGCTCAGCTTGTTGCCATTCAGAATTGCAACTTCAATTCCCTCTTTGGCAGCGTGTTTGCTTGCGACCGGATCAAATGGCACATTAGCTCCCGGATCCCAAGTGTCGCCCACCAGTTTTTGAAATTCAGACCAAGATGTTTCTTTGATTTTCTTGGCGTCTTTGAATTTTCTGGGATCCTTGTCGCAGACATAGTCTATGTTGGAAAGGTTGGCTACTTTCTTAGCACCAAACTGTGTTGCGAGACGGACAGCGCCAAGATCAGTTGAGCTTCCTGGACGATATCCAGCAGCAATCAATATAGGCTCTTTTGCTCTAAGAAAACCTTCCAAGTCATACGGATTCTTGTTTATCGTTGGATGAGCATGCTGCTTAAAGACAGTTCTCAAAAAATGCGCATTGAGCCGCGTGGCATGTATACCTAACCAATCCTTGTCCTCATTATCAACACCGCCAACTTTCGTGCCGGCTTCAATGTATTTGCGGGCAGTCTTGCCTCCTCCTGTGATGATGATGAAACGATAACCCTTAGTTATTTCTTCCTCAATGACAGCCTTGAATTTCTTCACGAATTTCCAATCAATCTCGCCCGGCACAATCAGTGATCCTCCCAATGAAATGATTACGGTTTTTTTATTCATGCGGTGTTTTTTATTGTTATTGCTCAAATTATAGCAGCACGGGTCATTTTTTCAAATCGGCAGCAATTTCTTCCAAAAGTTTTTGCTGTCTTTCCAAATGTACAACAATCGCTTCAATTTCACTTTCCGCCTTTTGATCGACTTCAAAATCATACTCGGTGCGCTTTTCGGCAGCCTGCCCTTGCAGATTTTGACCGATAAGCAAAAGAGGCATCAAAAAGATCTGCAGCATGTTAGAAATGAAAAGCCAAAGCACGAAGCCTGGAAACGGATCGAAGCGCAGGCTTTGCGGTCCCAGTGTGTTCCAGCCCAGCCAACCGACAGTCCAGATGAAAATCAGGAAAAAGAATCCCATTGTGCCAACCTTATTTGTTATAAATAGCGCCATGCTATCGAGCAAGCCTAGTTTTCTTTCATGTTTAGCTTTGATTTCTTTGACTTTGGTCATATTTTTGATTTTATTATTTGATATGCTCTTCTGCTTTTTTCACTGTGTCATGAAGCGTTGCAATAGTTTGCTCAATCTCCGCTTTGATGCCCAAAAACATTTCCAATCCTTTCTGCAGTTCCTCCAGACCTTTTTTGTATTTCCCAATAACCGCCTCATCCATATTGGCAGCAACCGCTTCATCAAACATCCTTTGTCCGATTTCCAGATGGCTTTCAATCTCAGCAATCTCACCGCTTATCTTCCCGAGGTCGCTTTGCAGCTGCGCATCTATCTCTTGAAAAGTCTTTGGTTTTTTCGTTTCACTCATTTGATTTGCTTTAGAATTTTTTCCGCACTTTCCAAAATAAGCATTTCTCTGGCTTGCACCCATTTGCCTTCATAATTCTGCGGATCAGCCGCTTTGATTTTTTTCAGACCTTCTTCCAGACTCATCCACACGACTTCAAATCCTTCATCCAATTCCTTCTGTGTATATTGTGTTGCCAATTGCTCTCCGACTGCGTGCGCCAAATAGCAATAGGAGTCCTGCTGCAGTTGGAATTTCCCGCGATATTCTGTGATCAAACCAATCTCTCCATCCACCTCAATATGCCAACCGATTTCCTCCACACATTCGCGGTCCAATGCTTCAATTTGCGTTTCTCCAGGATCAATGCCGCCGCCAGGAACTTTGAAGAAATCATATTTGCTCACATAGTTGAGTGCGATCTCTCCTTTTTCATTGAAAACCACCGCCCGCACCGCTTCGCGATGAATTGAGAATTCATTTCCAAAATCCCCCTCCACCACATCACTATCACGTATGACTTTGATTAAATTCATATGTTTCTTATATATTCAATCTCTTTTTTTATATTGTTTATTTCGCCTTCTGAGAGCGCAACGGCTTCTAGGACAATTGGTACTTGTAGTGATTTTATTTTTCGTATCATTTCTCTCAATTTTTCATTATCATATTCGCACAAAAAAGTATGATCGGACATGGTGCGATCAATCATAGATGTATGCACCTGCGAAATCCTTTGTCCGTTTTTCTCAATAAAAGCATTTGCATATTCAAAATTTTCCCGAATGGTCATTGCGTGAGCAACGTCAAGGCAAAATCCCAATGCTGGATTTATTTCAAGAATTTTTCCAACATCTTCAATAGTTTTTGCGTCTGTTTCTTTTCTCCAATCATCATTTTCAATCGCAAAAGGCAAATTGTACCCATTAAAAACGTTAAAGTCTTTTATTTGTTCCCTTTCGATAACAACGACTTTGGCATCAATCTTTCTTGCGAGCTTTTCAATGGCCTGTAAGACTTTATGGCAATGCTCGCTATCTTCATATGTGATATTTTTCCAAGGCGCGTGAATTGAAACATGCTGGAGTGTTTTCAAATAAGCAATACTCTTTTCATTTATTTCAAAATTCAAAATAATAGTTGAATCAAAAAAAGACAATTCAATACCATCTGGATTGAATTTGCTCAAAATCTCAATCATCTCGTTCCGATCAGAATAAAACTTATATATAAGTCCTGTTGATATGGATATTGTCGATTTCATTTTATTTGCAATAACTTTTTATCACTTTTTCAATATTTTCCGCTCACTCCTATAGCATACCAGATTTCAACCTCTTACTACAACACGACATATACTTTGATACTTTCGAGTATGAAAGTGTGTGTCATATATCCAACTAAGCTATCTTACGAGCCTTTTGAGTTGATGGTATAACTCAGTTTTTTCCTTAGACTTGCCTAACTCTCTTATAACCAATTTCAACTTGTCTTTTTGCCTCTTGCTGGAATTAGCAATTATATTTTCCAAGACCATCTCTGGCCAATAATATGCAGGAAAACGTTTCTTTATGGAATTCCAACTTTCAGGCACATACTCCACGGACTTGTCTTCTGGAATACTTCTTTTTGTCCTAGCAATCGCCTTCTGGTATCCTTCGCCAGATATTTTCAACCACTCTTGCACGCGCGCTATGGTTGACGAGCTCACCACAAGGGCCGCTTCGATTTCTTCATAAGTGCCACCCTTCACAAGCAATTCAGCAATCTTCAAGCGCTTGGCAATCATTTCTGATTCCTGATATGAAAGCAAATCGCGAAGTAGCTCAGCCGCTTCATTGGGATTCTTTATTTCTGCAATTGCCAAGCATAGCTGATACAAAATCTTATCGACTTCCTTCTTGGAAAGCTTAGAATGGAATTTGGCCATATTTTTATGTTGTTTTTATCTTTTTTATTTTGGTGACATGTACTTCGATACTTTCGAGTATGAAAGTATATGTCATGTTTGCGAATTAAGAGTACCTTTATTTTTTATATTTCTTTTATTTTTTTATTATTTGCAGTCGCTTTTGGTCTTGCCTTTAGAGAGGGCTTCTTGCTCGGATTTGTAGCATACCAGATTTTCAGGTTTTATGCGCTTGGCCCAGGTGCAGGTCGGGACATAGAATTTGTCTGAATTCTTGCTGCCCACGAAGACGCATGCGGAGCTTTTAGCTTCTAGCTGTTGGCTTTTAGGCGTCTGAGCACTCTGTGGGGCCGCAAGAGCTTGATTTTGCGTTGTTTGGGCCACTTCTGGTATATTTGCAGGCTTCTCGATAACAAGCGGCTTCTGCTGCCATTTTTGGCCTTGTAGCACCCCAAATCCAAAGGAAATGGCGCTAATAAGGCAAAAAGCGACAATAAGTACGATTTTCTGCTCGTATTTAAGCATAAATTGCTTGATTTGGAGCAGGAATCTCATTGACATATTTTAAAAATTTGTTAGAATAAACCCTGTTACCACTGATTTTGAGATGATGTTGGGTGCCATGCGCACGGCGCCATGCTTCGCAGCCACGAAGCAGCAAGATCGTTGGATTTATTATACAATATTTATGGATGTTGTATAAAAAGAAAATCATTGGCAACTCTTATTTAAAACTTATCTACAAATATGGCACATAGAAAAGCCGGTGGGTCTACCCAACTTGGTCGCGATTCGCGCGCACAACGTCTTGGAGTAAAGATTTTCGGAAATCAGAAAGTGAAGATTGGAAACATCATCGTACGCCAACGCGGTACCAAATTCCATGCAGGTGAAAACGTACAGCGCTGCAATGACGACACCCTGATGGCTCTCAAAGACGGAATCGTGAAGTTCACTTCCAAGATGATCCGCAATTACACTGGAAAATTGGTGACTCGTCGCTATGTCAGCGTTGTCGCTAGCGAGACTCCAGTCGAGATCAAACCTAAGCACAAGAACGCACACAAGAAGGGTATCATCGTGAAGAAGACCAAGACTGCCAACAAAGCCGGCAAGAAAAAAGGTGTTCGCAAGATCGTCAACCCGAACGAACGCAAGACCATCAAGAAGCATATTGCAGCCCGCGCCGCTAAGAAGCGCAAATAAAATTGCAATAGCATCTAGCATAAAAAAGAAACCTCTCTGGAGGTTTCTTTTTTTATTATCTTGAGCTAAGTTTATTTCTTGGCGTTTCTTTCCTTGGCTGCTTTGGCGAATTCAAAGAAGAGAGGATGCGATTTGAGCGGTGAGGATTTGAATTCCGGATGGAACTGGCTGGCTAGGAAGAATGGATGTTCACTCTTCGGCAGTTCAGCGATTTCCATCAGCACTCCGCTTGGAGATTTTCCAGAGAAGACCAGTCCTGCCTTTTCAATGCGCTGCACATATTTCGGATTGACTTCGTAGCGATGGCGGTGGCGTTCGGAAATCTTGGCTTTGCCATATGCTTTTTGAGCGATTGTTCCCTTTTCCAAAACGGCATCATAAGCACCAAGGCGCATGGTTGCTCCATAGTTGCCTTCAGCCAGATTTTTCTTCTGTTCTGGCATGATGTCAATGACTGGATGCTTGGTTTCCACATTCACTTCAGTCGTATGTGCCTCCTGGAGTCCCAAGACATTCCTGGCATATTCAATCACCATAAGCTGCATGCCGTAGCAAAGACCGAAATATGGGATCTTGTTCTCGCGGCAGAATTGAATGGCTTTGATTTTGCCTTCAATGCCGCGACTGCCGAATCCTCCAGGCACCACGACGCCGTCATATTCTCTGAGAGATTCGATCTTTTCAGGCTCCTTCTCAAACACTTCACTGTTGATCCAATCTATTTCAGGCTTAACGTGATTCTTATATGAAGCATGCTTAACAGCTTCAATTACACTGATGTAGGCATCAGAAAGCACAAAGTCTCCGGTGCCGAAATATTTGCCTACGATACCTATTTTGATCCTGGTCTTGGCATTCTTGATTCTGTCCACCAATTCTTTCCATTCTTTGAGATCGGATTTCTTGGGTTTGAGTCGCAGTTTTTTGAGAATGATCGTGCTGAGATTGTCGCGCTCGAAATTGAGAGGAATTTCATAAACCGTGTTGCAATCCGGAGCGCTGATCACGCATTCCTCTGGCACATTGCAGAACATGGAAATCTTTTCCTTGCGCTTGGCATCCATCGGCACTTCAGAACGGGCGATGATGATGTCCGGTTGAATTCCCGCTCCATTGACGGTTCTCACAGCATGCTGAGTCGGTTTGGTTTTCATTTCACCAACCTTGTTCGGCATCGGAACATAGCTCACCATCACGCTCATTACATCGTCCGGATTTTTGATCTTCATGAGACGGATCGCCTCCAAGAAAAGAATGTTTTCATATTCCCCCACGGTTCCCCCGATTTCAATGATCGTGATGTCAGACTTCATTTTGTTGGAAGCATGCACGATGCGGTCGATTACTTCCAAGGGGATGTGAGGCACTACCTGGACGCATTTGCCGCCATATTCCAGATTGCGCTCGCGATGGATGACTGATTCATATACGCGCCCAGTTGTCATATAGCTATCGCGCGAAAGGGTAATGTCCATGAAGCGCTCGTAATTGCCCATGTCCTGATCGGTCTCATCTCCGTCGTCCAAAACGAACACCTCTCCGTGCTCTGTCGGATTCATGGTTCCCGCATCCACATTCACATAGGGATCGATTTTGAGTGCTGTGACATTATAGCCACGAGCCTTCAGGATTGCTCCGATTGAAGAAGCTGTTGTTCCTTTTCCCACGCCACTCATCACGCCCCCCATGACAAAAATGTACTTTCGATTTTCCATATTAGTATTGAAATTTAATTATTTACATAAGCAAAAAGCCGCACAATGCGACCCCTTTTGACATTTGCTTGAAAGTTCACCCGCCTTGCGTCGACAAGCGGTTGTTTCCGCGAGTCGAGACGGCTCCCCTATATCCCTACTATACACCCCTTTTTAAGCTTGTTCAACCCTTAGAGTTATTTCCGCTTTTACGCCTTGTTCAAAGCTTATTTTGATCTTCTTGTCGCCCAATTCACGGATATGTCCCGCATCAATGGATTTTTCGGGAATTTCCAGACTGACAGCCTTGCGTATTTCAAGGGCGATTTCCTTGGGAGTTATGGAACCGAACAGCTTGCCATCCTTGGCTCGAGCCTTAAGCACTATGGTTTTTCCATGCAGGGTCTGAGCCAACTTTTCAGCTTGCTGCTTTTGCAAAGTCAACTGCAACTTCTGCTGGTCTTCAGCGTGCTTTACCTTGGACATTTCGCCTTGAGTGGCTATGGCAGCCAACTTCTTAGCCAAAAGGAAATTGCGAGCGTACCCATCAGGCACATTCTTGATTTGTCCCTTTTTGCCAATGTTTTTCACGTCCTGAAGCAATATTATCTGCATAGTTTTAATCTTAATATCTTCTTGATTATACTGACCTATCGGAAAAAATCAACCCTTTTCACATGACGCATTTTATGTGATTTTTGTTGCGAGTGAAAACGAACATAAACAGCGCTTGGGCGGCAAGCGTCTTCATGATCTCAGGATCTTCAACCGTATGCGCAGTTGTTTTTTTGCGAATGATTATGCAGCAGCCTAT
>DASVYU010000046.1:0-3846 GCA_036391995.1 Patescibacteria group bacterium | reverse complement strand
AATTGAATAGGGGAATTCAGGGTTTGAGGTTTCGGACTTTGAAAACAGAAGACAGTTTCCTTGAGGAGGTTGTCTTCTGTTCGTTTTCAAATCCAAACAAAGGAAAGGCAGGTGAGTGAAATGACAGCGCAAATCGTAAGGCTCATCCCACCGTCTCAACTCAAGAGTGAGCTAAATGAAATGATGGGAGGCTATAATTCCCATCTGGTTTACTCAGTTGGAACAGTGGGGATGCGCAGTATCAGGGTTGAGATGGCAAAAGCCATCATGCACACCCCAAGAATCCACCCTGTTCCTTTTCTGAAAAAATGAACCCTTGGCGCATCCAATGTGATGCAACTGTTTCTCAAATGAGAACATTAGACTGCCAAGGGTTTTTGTTTTGGAACAAAAAATCCCCACACAAGGTGGGAACTTTTCATCTTGTAGCGCTACGAAGAATCCTGCTAACCCGTCGCTCGGCGTGCCTATGGCACATGCCTCGATTCTCACTCAGAAATACAAATAAAAAACCTCCGCATAAAGCGGAGATTTTCTTATCTGTAGCGCTACGGAGAATCGAACTCCGGTTACCAGGATGAGAACCTGATGTCCTAACCACTAGACGATAGCGCCATGTGCATACAGGGGACAGTATAGCAGTATTTTTTATTTTAATCAAGGGTAGAAAAAAAGGACATCCGTTAGGGTGTCCTCATTCAAGTGCGGGCCTATCTAGGCGAGCGCATGCAGACCATAATCTGGCCTGCTCATGTTTTTTGTGCGCTTTCTTGTCCAGAAACTGTAGCAGTTCCCTGAAGAAAAACAGAAGTATCCCTTGCCCCTCTGTTATGAGAGGTTTTCCTGGGATTTTCACGCTGACATATTTTCCGGAAAACTCTACATGGTAGAAGAATTTCTTTTTTCCATTCCGGCGGTCTGTTTCCTCGATAAATTCTGTCGGCACCATGCTTTTATGCACTAAGATGTGGGTTGAATCCACGAAGCTCACTATGCGTACGGTGCTCAGCTCTATTTCCATGTGCTCAGCAATGAATTTCGCGTAGCTATCGAGTGCCATTTGGATTGACCTGCGATGATTGCGCAATTCCTCTCTACTAAGACTGATTCTAGGTTCCATTTTACTGCCTCCTTGGTTCAATAAGAACATTGTTTATACCACTGCGGCATTATACATCAAAAGGAAAAAATGTCAAGGGTTAATGCCTTGCTTTTTCACATTTTGATGCTAGAATCAAATGAGCCAAAATATC
Source organism: Patescibacteria group bacterium (assembly GCA_036391995.1). Classification (GTDB taxonomy): domain Bacteria; phylum Patescibacteriota; class Minisyncoccia; order Moranbacterales; family GWC2-37-73; genus DASVYU01. The sequence goes on along the minus strand of DASVYU010000046.1, from coordinate 2,593 downwards.
AATAAACAGGCCATATTTGGAACATATTATGAACTTCAAGCAGGAATTGGAAGGACTGAAAAAAGCCATCGATAAGGAATTGGGCACGCATTTTGACAGGATTATTGTGGATGCTGAAAAAAAAGATCCTTTGATTGCCGAGGCGCTGCGCCAGACGAAAAAGATCGCCATCTCTGGCGGCAAAAGGATTCGAGGCGCTCTTGTTTGTCATGGCTATTTTGGTGCAGGCGGAAGGGAAAAGAAGAAGATAATGAAAGTTGCAGTTGCGATCGAACTTGTGCATCTCTATCTTCTTGTTCATGATGACATCATTGATCGCGGCGACTTGAGGCATGGCGAAATGACATTGCACGAATTCTTTGCCCACAAAAAAAAGAAAACAAGTCCGGAGGAAAAAAAGAGATTCGGTGATTCCGTAGCCATTATCGTGGGCGACATGCTTTATGTGCTTGCCAACAAATTGGTGGCTCAAGCTGGTTTTGGTGCCAACGAGACCGTGCAGGCATTGGCTCTGCTGCAGGATTATGTCGGAACGACCATTGTGGGGCAATCGCAGGACATTGCAATTGAAAACGATCGCTCAGTTGGCGAAAAGGAAGTCCTGGCTATGTATGAAAATAAGACGGCAAAATATACCTTCGAAAGTCCTTTGCGAGTCGGTATGGCCCTGGCCGGCTGCAATGACCGCAAGACATTTGGCAGCATCAGTGGTTATGCTGAAGCAGTGGGCATCGCTTTTCAAATACAGGATGACATCCTGGGAGTTTTTGGTAGCGAAAAGAAAATAGGGAAATCGGTGGCATCCGACATAGAAGAAGGTAAGCAATCTCTTATGGTTGTGAAAGCCAGGCAAACAGGCAATGCTAATCAGAAAAAGCAATTGGCATCTATTTTGGGCAAAAAAAATGTGACCAAGAAAGAAGTGGCTGCAATCCAGACTATAATAAAGGAGACTGGAGCACTGGCTTATTGCCAAAAAATGGCCAAAGAAAAATTCGCCAAAGGCAAGCAGGAAATTGAAAAAGCGATCCTGCTCAAGGAAACCAAAAACTTCCTGGTATCTTTGGTGCGATATCTGGAAGGGCGTGAAATATAAGCTTTCCACTCATATATTGGAGAGCTGGCCTGGGTTATGATACAATCAATCTATGTGATTTTTTGTCACTCGGGCAGTTGGATTCATAAATAGAATTAAAAAGTTTTAAGGAAAAATAGATGAATATTCCGAATCATGTGGCGATCATTCCGGATGGAAACAGGCGTTGGGCTCGTGAGCATGGTCTTCAGCCATGGGAAGGTCATGAGGCTGGAGCTGAAAACACAGAAGCATTGCTCAGAAAAGCATTGAAAATGGGAGTGCGCTGCTTGTCTCTTTGGGGCTCCTCTTTGGAGAATATGTCTAAGCGTCCATTGGCTGAGAAGCGGGCTTTGCTACGCATATATGAGGAATATTTCACCAAGCTGCTCAACAGCAGTGACATTCATGACAATGAAGTCAGAATCAATTTCATCGGGAGGTGGGAAGATCAATTTCCGAATTCACTCAAGAAAGTCATGCATGAATGCGTGGAAGCTACTAAGCATTATTCCAAGAACATGCTTAATTTTTTCTTGGCTTACAGCGGCGACGATGAAATGCTTGAAGCCATTAGGAATATTGCAAAAGAAGGGCTTGCTCCTAAGGAGATTACGGGTGATGTTCTGAAAAAGCACCTCATGACACGTGATCTTCCGGTTGTTGATTTCATGATAAGGACAGGAGGAGAACCGCACCTCAGTGCGGGCTTTATGATGTGGGACATGGCCAATGTCCAGCTTTATTTTTCAGACAAATTCTATCCTGATTTCAATGAAAGGGAGCTGGAAATCGCAATCGAAGATTTTGCTCAGCGCGGCAGAAGACATGGGAAATGAAATTCTTAGTGTAAATAAAAATACAAATTATGAAAAAAATATTCTTCATATTATCGCTTCTGGTTCTTGTGCCGTTTTCGCTGCACGCTGATACCAAGAAGACAGCCATATATTTTTATGCAGACTGGTGTCCGCATTGTCAGAAAGTCAATGCTTATTTCACTGAGCAGGGATTTTATGATAAATATGATATCCAGAAATTGAATTTCGATGATCCTGCCAACAAGGAGCTCTTGAACCAGGTGTTTGCAGATCAGGGCTACAAAGGTGGAGTAGGGATTCCTGCTATTGTTATTGACAACAAGATGTTGGTGGGAGACCAGCAGATCATTGGTGAATTCCAATCAACAATCGATGCTTCCAAGGGGATTTCTCAGCAGTATGTTTACAATGTAAAAGCCAAGAATTCGGCATCCAACAGCATTCCGATGTTTGCACTTTTGGGAGCGGCGTTCGTGGATGCCAGCAACCCTTGCGCATTGGCAGTGCTTATTCTCCTTTTGGCGACGGTAATTGCAGCAAAAGGAAAGAATCGCGCGCTGCTGAGCGGTTTTATGTTTTCCTTGGCGATCTTCCTTTCATATTTTGCCATGGGCATTGGACTATATAAGGCTATTGGGGCAGCGGGAGTTTCCAAATATCTCTCACTGGGAGTGGGCGTGCTGGCGATTTTGATCGC
>DASVYU010000045.1:0-14932 GCA_036391995.1 Patescibacteria group bacterium | reverse complement strand
AGTAGTCCATGTGACAGTAGCCGAAGTCGTGTTCACATTGCTTATTGTTATGTTGGAGATAGTCGGAGGAGTCGTATCGGTAGAACCGACACCATTGGGAGTGTCATCTATAGTGGAAGAATATGCAGAAGTATTGCCATTGGTATCAACGGTTGTGACTTTGTAATAGTAGTGAGTCGGATTGGCTGGTCTGAAGCCTGAATCACTGCCTGTACCATCAGAATTAAGGATGGAATCCGTGTAGTAATTGAGTCCTATGGTACCGACAGAACCGATCATGGTGAAATTGATTCCATCCGGAGAGCGGTAAACGTCATATTCCTTGAAGCCGGAACCGACTTGACCGGGAGGTGTCACATCCCAGGTAATGAATTCACGGTAAAGATTGACCGTCGTGTTGGATATGTCGTAGTACTTGATATTCTGCGGTCGCAAAGGAGTCTGCAATGTGACATTGGAAGTGTTTCCATAGGCATCCTTCAATCCCACATATACAGTAGCCGGATCCAAAGTAAGGCTCGAATAGTTGTATATATTCGGATAAGTCGACAACTGATTGAGCGTGGTCTTGTTGGATGCGTTGAAAAGGCCGGCCAACCCTCCAGTGTTATTAGTGCTCAAATAAACATCGAAGTTGGTAGAATCGTCGGATGGCTGATTCACAACAATAGCTCCATTGGTTCCTTTGGGGTGATCGATATATGCGCTAGGAGCAGCCGGATTGGTGGTGTCCAGAGTGAACGTTGCCGTGGCGCCTGTTTCAGGGGAAACCTGGTTGGCAGCCTGCATATCATTGGCAATAACCCTGAGCCTGGCAGTATTATTCAAAAATATTCCTGACAGATCATCCTTTATAGTCCAAGTCCCAGAATAAGTGTTTCCCGCAGGAGACACATTCACATTAGTCCCGCCACCTGTTGTTTTGCTAGGTGTTGCCACAAACCAAACAGCTGTGCCTTGCGAATGAGAAGCTTTTCTGGTTGTGTTGTCACCTCTTGTACAAACATTCAGAGTACTCCCCACTCTTCCTGTGCAAGTGATCTGTTCTTGATCGATCTGTATTGTCTGAGAACTACTCGGAAAACTGCTTGAATTTCCACCCAAAGTAATTGTCTGAACATTGCTGTCTATGGCGCTTCCCAAAGTCACGCCCACATCAGCTCCATATGATATGTTCACATTGCTTTGTTCAGGATCACTGACGGTATAATTGAACTTAAGAATCCCATCGCTGTCCTGCACAGAAGAATTCACTGCAGAAACACTAGGTGCCGCATTTACAACATAGATCATCTGAACTTGAGAAACCGTTGGGTTATTCTGTCCATCACTGTTTAGAAAAATCTTATATTGCATCCATTCATCATTCAATCCATCTCCCACGGATATGCTGGATGAAAGCGAGCAGGAGACCGCGCCTGTCAAAGCATTTTTATTGCAACCAGAATAGGCTGAGCTGAAATATGAACCACTTGTGCCATCAGGGCCAACAAAGCCTGTAGGAGTGCCAGGCGCAGTCCCATTCATGGGAGCAGTTTGGATTTGCACCCACACATTGGTTCCAGCTGGCATATTAATGTCTTCATTCCAGCCTATTTTCGTAAAAGCATTTTCAGGACTGGAACTGTCGTACCAGGAGGAAGTAAGAGACTTATTGGCTGGATAGTAATTATAGTTAATAGTTATATCATTCAATTGAGGAGTAAGGGTGGTGTTAGTCGCAGACAGATTTGCTCTGTATTGCACATAGCGATTACCTGCCAAACCGGAAATATTGCCTCCACTGGCAATGCTTGTTTGCCAAGCAGTCCAAGTCAAATCAGGAACAGCAGTATTCCCGGCTCTGACATCTATTGAAAGATTTGTGCCAGTTGGGACAGAACTAGAGAAAGACAACGTGGTAAAATTAGCTTTCTGACCAGTATCTATAGCAGCAGAAGTGAAAGTTCCTGGAGTGGCATATTTAGTCAAAGATAATTTGGTAACATTAGTGGTCCCTTGATTTACTGCCCAAATAGAATTTGTTGTCCTGTCTAATGCAAGGCCATATGTGTTCGTACCTCCGGTACTGTAAACAGTCTGCGAACCATTGTTTATATTAACCTTCGTCACCGTACCGTTATCAAAGCTTGAAACCCAAATAGAATTTGTTATGTTATCGAAAATAAGACCGAAATCAGGATGGCTTCCAGTAGCATAACTGACTGTTGTTCCATTGGAAGCATTCATCTTGATGATACTTGCTCCACTCCATGATGAAATCCAGACTGAATTAGTGACACTATCGTATGCGATGCCATAAGGTTGTTGGCCACCAGCGTAATCAACCCTGCTTCCATTGAATATGTTGACTTTACTGACGGTGTAAGCGCTGAAATTCGCCACCCAAACAGAGTTTGACGTGCTATCGAAAGTAATTCCATAAGGACCATTTTGGACTGCATAGTCAACTCGGGTGCCATCATTTATGTTGAATTTACTGACACTGCCGCTAGTGCCCCCGCTATAATTAGTTACCCAAATCGAATTGGTGACATTGTCAAAAACCACGCCGAATGGTTGGGATCCTGCAGCGTAATCAACCTTAGTTCCATTGGTTACATTGATCTTGCTAACAGTGTTGGCGCCATTATTGGCCACCCAAACGGAATTTGTCACACCATCAAAAGCAATGCCCAGCGGTGAAGTGCCTGTGCTATAGTCTGTCTTGGTGCCATTTGAAATGTTGACCTTACTGACAGTATTACCGCTATAATTAGTAACCCAAACCGAATTGGTCGTGCTATCGTAAGCATCAGCAAAAGGCTGAGTCCCGACTGCATAATTGATTTTAGTTCCTTCTGTTATATTTAAATTCAATCCCACACTGGCAGCAGCCCCTGTACCATTTACAAAAGTATTGGATTTTGTGCCCGCATTGAAGCCTCCCGAATTAGGAATATCTCCCACACCAGCATCCGTAGTCTGAGTGATAGTGCCGCTCTGGGCTGCCAACTGGACACTTGCTCCCGCAGCCACAGTCGCATCCTTCGCGCTATATTGAGTCCAACCAGTCCTATTATCAGTATTACTTGGAGGCACTGGGTGCGTAGCAGTATTGGAAGTGGCTCCTCCTACCCAGCTTGCCTGAGTGAAAGTGTAGTTGGCTCCTTTGGAATTATTGCCGGGAAAAATCGCTTGGACGATTATTATGGCAATAAGGACTGAGGCCATAGTTGAAGAAAGACTGGCTGTCAGGATACGAGCTTTTTTCTGGTAACGCTTAAGATGTGAATAGGATTGGAATTCCAAAGTAGATCCATCTTCCTCGCTTGCTTGCTTTATGCTCTGAAGTCTTAGATGATTTTCTGCCGCACTTCGGAAAAGTATATTCAGGTGATCAACAAAAAATATCTTCGCCTTTGAACAAACAGAGCTGAGCTTAAGCTTGTTTTTTTCCACAAACAACTTAAAAGCGACAGGTTCTTGTGTAGCACTGTCAATGCCTCCGTCTTTAAAGGCTGGGTAGCTCTGTGGAGTTTCTTTTTTCTCTTTGTTTTTTCTTTGGAAAAACATGCTTGTATTTTCTTAACACCAAAAGTTGCAAGGATCAAATGCTTTGTAGCAAAATCCCATTGTGCCATTGGTTTAAATATAGCATTTTTTTGATATTTCAGCCACAAAAAAAGCAATCCCCAAAGGGGCTGCTTTTTTTGTTTGAAACAATCTCTTGAAATTGCTTTTCATAGCATGAAACCGACAGCTTTTTTCACTTCATCCAGCTTTTTCTTGGCCAATGGCCGCACTCTTTCCGCACCTTCTTTCAGGATTTCCAACACCTCCTTGTCAGTCAGTGCGTTGTAGCGCTGCTGGAAAGGCTCCAAATAAGCAATGATGACTTCCGCCAGATCAGTCTTGAAGTCTCCATAGCCTTTGCCGGCATACATCTTTTCAATTTCCTTCGGCGTCTTATCAGAGAATGAAGAATATATGTTAATAAGATTCTTGAGTGCAGGTTTGTCGTCGCGATACACAATTTCACTGCCAGAGTCTGTCACGGCTTTTTTGATTTTCTTCCTGATCGTTTCTGCGTCATCCAAAAGCTCGATTCTGTTGTATGCCGATTGGGCAGACTTACTCATCTTCTTGTTCGAGTCATCCAATCCCATGATGCGCATGCCTTCTTCGCGGATAAATACTTGAGGGACAACAAAAGTCTCGCCGAATTTGTGATTGAATCTCTTGGCTAAATCACGCGCCAGTTCCACATGCTGCTTCTGATCTTCTCCCACTGGCACAATCTGCGTATCGTAAAGAAGAATATCCGCCGCCATCAGAACTGGGTAATCGTAGAGACCTACAGCCGCACTCTCTCTGCCGCTTTTCTGAGACTTATCTTTGAATTGCGTCATCTTATCAAGCTCAGACATTTTGGCAATCGTGTTGAGTATCCAAGCCAGTTCGCTATGTTCGCTTACATGTGATTGAATGAATACCGCGGATTTTTTCGGATCAATGCCAGCTGCCAAATATATCTTGGCAATCTCAATGGTCTTTTTTCTGAGCGTCTCAGGATCTTGCGGCACTGTGATGGCATGCAGATCAACCACGCAGAAAATGGATTCATATTCTTCCTGCAGCTTGACCCAGTTGCGGATCGCTCCCAAATAGTTCCCGATATGCAAATTGCCAGACGGCTGCACTCCCGAAAAGATGCGCTTTTTTCCGCCCTTGGCGGACATATTCTTAATTTCCATGTTATTGCAATATTTCACCTATTAATTGTGTATCAACAATCTAATAGTACAAAAAAAGGCCATTTTTAGCAACTTTTCCTAATATTGACAAATATTGGGGAAAAGCCTATATTTGAAGCATATGAACCAATTGATCCAAACAAAACGTATTGCGGTCCTCGATTGCATCAAACATGATGCGATGCGTTTCGTGTTGGAGAAATTGATTTCATAGCAATATATTGAGATAAGACATCAGTATAAAAGAAACCAATGACTCCGGCACACGTCGGAGATTTTTTGTAACTTTACAATAGAATATACAGGAGGAAAAACAAATGGCTACCAATGACCAAATGGAAAGAAAGATGTGTAAACTAGGCTTCACAAATCCCCAAGGCAAGCACAAAGCCATCAAACGTGCGATATTCCCCGCTTCTCTAAACACTCTTCTTCTTCAACTCGAAGAAGAAGGCAAGAAAGTCACTTCGATTAACTTCTACCCCCTCACCCATTGAAAGGAGGATGTCATGTCCAGTCACTGCTTATATGCGGTAATCTGCCGGAAATCAAATGAAGCGTACAGATTCTTTGTGAAATTCGGTCCAACACTGGATTACGATGAATTAATCCAAGGCTTGAAAGCATCGGGTTTCAAAATAATCAAACATCAAAGCTTGAATGAGGAAGAACTGGAAATATTTCCTTCGCTTGAAGCAGCTGAGCTTCTAATCCGTGCGATAGTAAAAGGTGAGACGCAGATACTCAATCGCAAATCAGATGATTTACGCGAATTGCGAGAAAGGATACTGCTCAACCCTAAAATGCTCAAAATTCCAGAAACTCTTCTGGTGAAGAAAGAGCAGTATTCCGCAGCCTGAGGTAACCTATGCAACGTCATGAAACATAAAAAACGCCCCGGACACAAAGTCTTGAGGGCGTTTTTATTTTTCCATTCTTGTTACGTAGCACGTTACGTAACATGTTACGTAACAAAAAACCGGCCACTTGGACCGGTTTTTTTATTTGGAAGCTATTAGACTTCAATCACAACTGGCAGCACCATCGGACGGCGCTCCGTCTTAGTAAACAGGAATGATCCGACTGATTCGCGGATATTGTTCTTCACATAGTCCCAGTTGACTGGAGCATCACCCGTGGTCTTCTCTTTGACCACTTTTTCCACCACGCGCTTGGTCGCATTGACCAAGTCGAAATTCTCTTTGACAAAGATGAATCCGCGCGAAGTGATTTGGGGTGTGCCAATGATCTTCTTAGTCTTGGAGTCGATGATCACGACGATTGTGAACATACCATCCTTGGCCAGAAGCTGACGGTCGCGCAGCACGACCTCGCCCACATCGCCCACTCCAAGTCCATCCACCATGACATAGTTGGTTGGAGCTTTTTCAGTCGCTACTCTTCCCTTGCCTTGTTGATCAAATTCGAAAGCCACACCATTTTCGCCTATCATGATGTTATCCTTCGGCACACCTACAGCTTCTCCCAACTCTCCATGAATACAAAGCTTGTAATAAGTTCCATGGATAGGAATCAGATATTTTGGCTTCACGAGATTAAGCATCATTTTCAGATCCTCTTGGCGAGCATGTCCGCCAGCATGCACGTCCATCATTTTATAATGAATGACTTTGGCACCACGACGATACAGGGTGTCCTTTACGCCTTGCACAGTCCTTTCGTTTCCCGGAATGACAGAAGATGAGAAGATGACTTCGTCGCCTTTCTTGATCTTCACGAAACGGTGCTCATTATTGACAATGCGCATCAAAGCTGCATTAGACTCACCTTGCGCTCCGGTGCACATGATAACCACCTTGTTGTCAGGATAATCATTAACCTTATTGATTGGAATAATTGTTCCCTTCTTCATTTTGAGGTAGCCCAATCTTTGCGCAATTTCCACATTTGATTTCATGGAATAGCCCTCGATAGCAACTTTTCGTCCGGAGCGTTCAGCAATCTCAATCACTGTCTGGATACGGCTGACCAACGCGGCAAACGTCGCCACAATCACGCGTCCCGGAGCTTGCTCGATAATCTGGCCAATTGTTTTACCAATGGAACCTTCAGAAATGGAATAGCCTTCCACATCAGAGTCCGTGCTTTCACTCATCAGAGCCAGTACACCTTCAGAGCCGATGCGAGCAATGGTTGCAATGTCAGCCGGTTCATCTGAAACAGGAGAATGGTCAAACTTGAAATCTCCCGTATGCACAATGTTACCAATCGGAGTCTTGATAGCCAAACCGAAAGAACCAGGAATAGTGTGATTGACATGGAAAAATTCCACCTCAAATGAACCCAGTCTTATTCTTTGTCCTTTCTTAACGACATGCAGATTAAGCGGAGCTTTGTCTTGGAAATCATCCTGGCGTTTCATGACGATACCACGAGTCATCTCCGAACAATAAAGTGGCGGATTGCCTATCATAGGCATAAGATGAGGAATAGCACCAATATGATCATAGTGACCATGCGTGATAACGACGGCACGGATCTTGTTTTCCTTGCCTTTTAGATAAGTCGTGTCAGGAATAATGTAATCTACTCCTGGCATGTCTTCATCCGGAAACTGCAGACCCATGTCTACAATGATTATGTCATTGCCATATTCGAAAACGGTCATATTGCGGCCGATTTCCTGAAGTCCTCCCAAAGGAATGATCTTCAATTTGTTTTTGGATTCGCCTCGCCTGCCTGCTTCGCTTTGCGAAGCATTGCGAGCAGGCGGCTTTCCGAATTGGCGCAGCGGCCTCTTGAGCTCGTCTGCGATTGTGCTAGCAGCGCTAGCGGATTGTTGTTTTTTAAACATAGTTTATTTACTTATTGGTTGAAGTAACTCCAATCTATTAACGAAATTAAAAAAGAATTAGAATGAGAAGTTGCTCTAACTAAGAAGTTTGAATTTTAGAAAAAAGTTTCGACTGTGCCGAAGAGAGGACTTTCACGTCGCTACGCTCCTTGGAAACCCACGGTTTCCAAGACCTTCCTTCAACGGGAAACTCCCGTTTCCCGACCCCTTCCCATTCAAGAAGAGCGATTAAGTTTCGACTGTGCCGAAGAGAGGACTTGAACCTCCACGGGATTGCTCCCACATGCACCTGAAGCATGCGTGTATGCCAATTTCACCACTTCGGCTTAAATAGGACAAGATACGTAATTTACAGCAAATAATACGCAGCAAAAAAAGAAGGCTTTTCTTTGTGTTTGTATTATCTAGAAGAAAAAAGGCTTAAACAAAGCAAAAATTCACAAGTAATTCACGTATATGTCCATTGTATACCAAGCCAGCCCAAAAGTCAACCCTAAGTCACTTCATTATTTTCCTCTCCCAATGGGAGAGGATGCCTGAAAGGCAGGTGAGGGACTAAGCCGCTGCCACACCGCTAGGGCGACCATATTGGTCTTCATAGCGAATAATATCGTCTTCTCCAAAATAATCCCCTGTTTGGACTTCTATAATTTCTAGATTTTTCTTTCCCTTGTTCCCCAATTGATGCTTTACTCCTTTAGGAATATATGTGCTTTCATTCTCCGTAAGAGTCATTGTTTTTTTGCCGTTTACTATCGTTGCAACACCCTTTACAACTACCCAATGTTCAGCGCGGTGCTTATGAGACTGCAGGCTAAGTTTAGCACCCGGAGCAACAGTAAGTTTCTTTACTTTATGATTGGAATCATCCACATAGACTTCAAACTTTCCCCACGGGCGATTTTCTGATTTATCGGTAACTTTCTTAACATATTTTTCCAAGAGCCAAGAGCTGGATTGAACTTTGCCACCCTTTCCAACACCGAAGACCATTTTGCATCCGATTTCATTGCAGACTGGCACTTCTGGAATGTTGCCTTTTTTCCTGTCACCTCCATTGGCAAAAATGTCCGGCTTATATTTTACGAGCTCCGCACAAACACTCATATCAGAAGGATTTTTTTTGTGTTCAGTCAAAACAACCATATCCACTGGTTTTAGAGATTCAATGACTTCTTTTCTCTCCTTGTCAGACATGAAAATATGTTGCTTTTTTTGTCTCAGCCAATTGTCATTGTTTATAATAACCAGCAAATGAGTGCCTAATTTTTTTGCTTCCTCAAACATGCGAACATGCCCAATGTGAATCGGATCAAAACCACCACTTACTGCTACAACCACTTTTTTCTTTTTTCCCGATTTCATAGTTTTAAAATTATTCAATTACTGGCAATCCACCCAAATCTTCTTTTGCAATCGATTTATAAAGCGGATTCCTTTTAAGAGCCGGTTTGCCTTCGTGCTCCACCACATAATAGGCAAAGCCGCGCATTTTCTTTACTAATTCATAATCCGCATGTCCTGGAAAACTGACAGGATCGCGATCATCAAAATCCACAGGGCTGTCGTCGGCTGTTGCAAAATAAGTCTTGCCAGTGTTTGCCACGAGATGTCCGAATCCGGTTGGCATGAAAACCTCTTGCCCAGCAACTACAGGAACAGCCTTGAACTCTTCCACTTGATCAGCAATCATGTTGCCGCTTTCATCTTCAGCAAGTTTCTGGAGTAATGCCATGCCTTGACCGTAAATGATCCAATATGTCTCACTCAGATCTCCTACATGATAGTGGCCATATGTCTTTATATATTCACCAGAGATTGTTCCCGGTTCCCAGACGGTGATGTTTTTCTGATCCACTCCGCCACGGATCATGTAGTAATGCACGGCCGGACCCACGCCATTGGGATCCATCAGCACGTCTTGCATTTTTTCATGGGTGCGCGAAGCATAATGCTTTGCCACATTCTTGAAGTCGATTTCCATAAAATGTTTTTCCCTTATCTCCTTCTCCTTTTCTAATGAGAAGGTGTCGCGGTAATCCGTGACGGATGAGGTTTTTTATTTTAATTTGTTATTTAAAAACACGACTAGTACGCACATACCATTTGTTCACGTCCACGAAACGCTGGGATGGTGAGACAATGTTTTGCACATCCATTCCCTGCACCGCCGTACTCACAGGATAAAGAAAGGCTGGGCCATAGAGAAAACTTGCCGGATGTTCTTGGGACAGCAAAGATTGAAGCTGCTGGTAATCTTGCGTGCGCTGATCGACATTGTCTTCTTGGCGGATGTTCTCCAAAAGCGTATCTGTACTCTTGTTATCAAAAAGAGCCAGGTTGAGACCGTCGCGTTTCTGGGAAGAATGCCAGAAAGAATATAGATCGGGAGTGAAGCTTGTAGCCTGCCCGAAAAGCAAACTGTCATATTGCCTATCTTTGATGTAATTCTGCTGCAAATCAGAAACGGAAAGCGTTTGCACGTTTACCTTGACTCCTATTTTTGACCATTGTTTAGCCAGAAGCTCCGCAGTCTGACTAAGCTCTGGCCAATCGGTAGTCACAAGACCAAATTCCAAGGCGGATCCATTTTTCTTGCGTACGTTGTCATTAGGATCAAGCTTCCAGCCAGCGCCGTCCAACAGTTTGTTAGCCTCGTCTATTTTGACTTCCCCTGAATTATCCTGCGAATCAAAGCCTCGCATCTCCTTGAAAAATGGAGAGGTCAGGATTTCACCTTTACCATGAAGAACCTCGTCTATGATTTGCTTGCGATCAACACTTATGTCCAAAGCCTGACGCACTTGATCATCAGCCAAAGGCAAGCTTTTGGTCTTATTATAGAAAACTGCGAAATAGCGCGGAATTACAAGTTCATGCAGATCCGTGCTTTTGACATTCTTGATCATGCTCAATTTTTCAGGAGCAACGCTGCCCATCCCCATGACTTCTTTCTTGTTGTATGCGGTCACCAGCACATCATCATCGGGATAAAAATCAAACGTCATTTTGCTGATATAGGCAGCGCCGCCATAGTAATTCCTAAAAGCCGAAAGATGGTAAGTCAGGATGTTGCCTTCGGAATCTTTTTGAAAATCGGTATACATATATGGTCCGCTGCCGATCGGATGCAGATTGTAGTCCGCAAGTGCGAATTTCTCTGGAGCAATGTTTTCCCAGACATGCTTGGGCAAAATTCCGATTGTCAGATTCTCCAAAAATCCTATATAGGGATTTTTCAAAGTGAACACAAGCGTATAATCATCAGTCTGGCTGACACTCACGCCCTGCCAAGCTTGGCGCAAAGGACTCTTGTAGGTCGGGTCCTGCAATATATTGTAAGTAAAGAAAGCATCAGCAGCCGTAAGATCCTTGCCATCATGCCATTTCACTCCTTTTCTAAGATAGACAGTAAAGGTCTGCTGGTCATCAGAGACCTCATAGCGATCAGCCAAATCCGGAACTACGTTGCCATCCTTATCATATTTAAAAAGACCGCTATACACGAGCTGGCTAAGGTCGCTGTCGGCCTCGCTTGTCTGCGAAAGCAGGGGGTTTATATAAAGCGGTTGCCCCACGATGCCTTCCGTGTATTCTCCGCCGCTTTTCGGAATAGGTTTGGTGAAGTGCAGATATATCGCATTAACCCAGATCACAAAAGAAGCTGCGATCAGCAGAAGCAGCATCGTGACGACGAATTTCTCTTTGAAGGTCAGAAACTTTCCGATGAGTTTCCAATTGCGAGGCAAGAAATATTTGATTTTATTGTTATCGGTACGCGTACTAATATTTTTAGCAAAAAATGATTATCTGCTGCTCAACACAACCATTGCAATAGCCAATACTATAAAAGTAATTCCCAGCACTATTGAGGCATAAAAAAGGAATTTCTCCATACCTCTTTTGGTGTAGTAACCCCCAAAGTCTCCTCCAAATGTCGAGCTCAACCCGCTGCCTCTGTTTTGCAGAAGAATTGAAACCATAAGTGCGATGGCGACGATAATTTGTGCGATTGCTATGGCTTTCATGTCGTTTTTTTGAATTCTTATTCCCTTATTGTACAAGTCCAAATGTATCAAGAATAACCCTTCGCGTCAAGTTATTTTACGGAATTTTCCCTTGTTTAAGGCACTTTCAGATGCTTATTTTTTCCATCTTCTCTTTGAATTCCTCAAAGACGCGAGGACCATGCGGGTTGGGAAGAAATATTAAAGCATCATCATCCGCATAAACCAAACTGCCCTCCTGATGGGTTTTGGGATTTTTCATGATGCGTTTTTTCTCAATCTTCTTGAGCCACTTTTCCAAGGATCGCGATGCTAGAATTTCCTCCCCTACCGCACGGCATTTTTTTGCAAAACCAGAATCGACGATTTCCTTTATTGGCGCTAGTTCGCTAGGCATATAACTGGGACGCATGTCTTTTATCCAAGCGTTGTTCACTTGAAATCTCTGGTATGTTTCCCATCCCCAAAGCGGCAAAAGGAACATATATTCACTGGCTGAAAAAAGATCCTTGGTTATGACTTCCAGTGATTCATCCGTAACGAAAAAATTCAGACATACCCGATCGGCCACTTTCTTCCCATGCCTGCGCTTGCCCAAAATATGCGCAGCAGCAGTCACCAGCGTGCGACCTGTCCATATGTGCCCATCCTTAATGACAACCAGCAGATCCCAGTCGCTTCCCTGCTGCGCATTCTTCATGGCAAGCCTGCCAGTCACTCCCACCATTCTGACAAAAGGCACATAAATTATCCATTTGACGATCCGGCGCAATTGTTTGATTTTTACTGCGGATATTTTTCCACTCTCGATCCTTTTGGCAACCAAGTCCTTTCTGCCGCGCAAAAAATAAAATCCGTCTTGATTTTCAATGTTTCTTGAAATACTTTCCTGCTGAAGACAGAATATTACCTCAGAAAGCGAAGGCTGCGCTATCTGTCCTTCGTTTGAAGAATAGTCTGCCCTAATAATATACTTCCAGATTTCAAAAGCGCTCAAGGGATATTTAAGACCGTCGTAGTAAGCGACGGTTGCTAATATGCTTTTTTGCAATTGTTGCTGCTCAACATCCATTCTAGTCTAATGTGAATTTTCTTTCTTATTATTAATAATGTCTCCCGCCAACACTCCAACTGCTGTTGCAACAGGCACGGCCAGAATAGCGCCAAGCGTTCCACCCAGTTGCGCTCCCACAAGCAGCGCCAAAATCACTACCACTGGATTGAGCCCCACGGCTTTTTTCATGACTTGTGGCACAATGATATGGCTCTCAGCTTGCTGGATGGCTGTAAGGATGGCTAGCACGATCAACCCAGTAACTGGTGAAATCAGAAATCCAACCATAGCTGCCAAGGTGGCTGAAATAATCGGACCAAGATAGGGCACTATTTCCAAAAGTCCGGCTAAAAGAGCGAGGATCAAGGCATATGGGATATGGAAAATAGAAAGCGCCACAAAATCAAGCACGAAAATAATAAGCATAAGCATGAGCTGTCCAGCCAGCCATTTGCCTATTTTGGATTTGATGCGATCTGAAAGCGAAACGATATGGCCATGATATTCATGAGGCGTAATGGAAACCAAAAATCTATTCATACTGTCTTCCTTGACCGACATGTAGAATGTCAGCGCCAGGATTGCCAGCATTGCTATGAAAAAAGAGAAGACACTTACCGTTGTGGAGAAAAGCTGTCCCGAAGACTGGAAAATGCTGCCGAACATGTTCTGCAGAAACTCATGACTATTGAAAGCAATGCCATAGGAATTGGCATATTTTTCAATACCGGCAAAAAGCTGTGTGAATGTCTCGCTATAGCTAGGAAGATTCTGCGTGAAGCTTTGGAATTGGCTGATGAACGGAGGAATGATAATGGAAGCAAAAATTACCACAAGCAGCAGCAAAGCTAGATATATCAAAATGACTCCCACGGGCCTGGAAATTTTTCTTTTTTGCATCCAGTCAATGGCCGGATCCAAGGTGGCTGTCAGAATGACAGACAGGAAAAAAAGCGCCACAATATCCCGCACAACATAAAGCAACCATAGCAAGGCCATGATTGCAATCGCTCTGATTATTATATGCGTGGCGTTGTCGACGATCTTTTTGTCCATAGTGTTTTCGTCTTATATTTTCAGCATTTTTTCCAATTGTTTCTTGTTTTTGTGCGGTCCCACGACAGCCAGATTCAATTTTTCATTTTTAAAGACATCTTTTGCGACCCGCTGGATGTCTTCAGGCGTCACAGCATCGATCTTAGCAAAAACTTCTTCCGGCGTAAGGATTTTTTCTTTGTGCACTTCCTGGTCAATGAAAAACATGGCCACATCATCTGATGCCTCGAATCCCATCACTGCTTTGCCTTTCACATATTCCTTTGCCTTGGTAAGTTCCTTGTCGCTTATTTTCTCTTTAGCCACCTTCACATATTCATTCAGAATCGTAGATACAGCCTTGTCCAACTTTCCATGCTCCACTCCAGCTTGCGTGCCGATGTAACCACAGTCTTGATAAGTGTCCACGCTCGTGTGGACAAAATACGCCAAACCTCTCCTTTCACGCACTTCCAAGAAAATGCGGCTGCTCATATTGCCCCCCAATATGATGGCCAAAAGAGCCAGCGCATAGCGATCTGGATGATTCTGATGATATGCCCTGCAGCCCAAAATAAAGTGCGTCTGATCTGTTTTCTTGAGTTTAATGTGCACTCCAGACTTCGATTGTTTTTCAATCACGCCCTTGCACTGCGCCTTCTTGCCTCTGGCAAGCTTACCCAGCTGTTTTTCAGCAAGAAGCAAGATCTTTTTCTCATTGAAATTTCCCGCTACACAAAGCACTGTTTCAGAAGCATTATAGTTCCTTTTCATGTAAGAAATGAAATCCTTGCGAGTGAAATTCTTGATGGTATGCTTATATCCAACTATGTCGCGTCCCAGCGGTTGATTAGGATAAAGCAGTTTTTCAAATTCATTGCCCACAGAGCGACGAGGATCATCTTCATACATGCTTAACTCTTGCAGGATCGGGCCTTTTTCGTGCTCGATCTCTTCTTTTTCCAATTTGGAATTCAGGAAGATATCGGAAATGACATCCAAAGCTGTTTCAGCATGCTTAGCGTCCACTTTGGCATAATAAGCAGTCTTATCCGCTGCCGTAAAAGCATTGAATTCTCCTCCAATGCTGTCCAACTCCTCACTTATTGCCTGCGACGTCGGACGCCTCTTGGTTCCTTTGAAAAGCATGTGCTCAATGAAATGGGAAAGTCCGGCTTGCTTTTCAGTTTCATAGCGGCTGCCCACTCCCACCATCAAAAGCACCGTGACTGTTTGCGTGCCACTCATTGGCACAGTTAGAATCCGGAGTCCATTCTTCAATGTG
>DASVYU010000044.1:0-59131 GCA_036391995.1 Patescibacteria group bacterium | reverse complement strand
ATGCCAAGCATTAAGATGCCATTGATGATCAGAAGCGGCAGAGCGCTTGTAATTTCATTTTGTGATACTTTAGTTGGAATCAAAAAACTAATTATACCAAAAATAATAAAGCCGCAAAAACTCCTGAGGAGCATTAGCATGTTACCACACATTTTACCTCTAACTTTTCTTTGAAAATAATTTCCACTAGGTGCGATAGAGGCAGCAAAAAGGATTAGGAAGTCGCCATAATGAAAACCATTAAATTTAGGAGAAAGAACAATTACAACCCCTAAGGCTATCAGCAGCAAGCCAGCTGTTGCTACAATTGAAAAATTTTCCTTCCTCCATATATGAAAAAACAAATAACTAAAAAATATTTCTGAAAGTGAGATAATAACAGCATTTCCAGGAGTAGTTGCGTTTAGTCCTATAAAATAAAAAATTTGATACAAGAAACCAATAATAAAAATTGCCCAGAAAATATCCTTTTTTGATTCTATATTTTTTAATTGTCTCCATTCTTTTTTAATTGTAATTATGATTGCAAAATAAATAAAAGCAAAGAATGTTCCCCCAGCTAAAACGGTGATTGCATCCAATTTATTAAGCGCCAGTTTTCCGACAACAGGAAATACCCCCGCCAACAGGACATTCAGCGATAAATAAATATTTCCTATCATTTCCTGATTTTTCTCTTTTGTCTTGATCATTACCTGATTATATCACATGGCGATTTCTTGGATTACAAAAAATAAGCCCTCAAAGCAGCCAAACATAATTACAAATCCCTAGGTTGACCTAGGGATTTGTATTTCTTTGAGCCAGCTCGTTAATGATGTTCGAACTTTCTGTATATTGTTTTCTACGGAAAAACAAACTTTAAGCTGAGACAATGGAAGAATGGCAACGTTGCAATAAACAAAAACAGTATCAGTAATGAAATTGATAAATATATTAGAGTTTCCTTAATAGTTTGATACGTTTTTTCTTTTGGAGACTTTAATAGTTTAGGCAATGAAAACAAAAAGAATGGCAACACAAATGCTTGAGCAACATAAAAAGTGCACCATATGGATGCGCTGGCCCTGCAAACATCAATGGAATATCTCGAGTACCCCCAAATTGTATAGATAGCACTTAAAATAAATGAAACATCCAGAGTAGCTAATAAAAAAGTTGTTATTGCTTTCTTTGAAACATCGTCTTTCAATAACTTGCGGCCTCTTAATGCGCAAATATGAAAATATATATACAACAACATCCACGCAGAAGCCCAAATAAAAACTGAATTATGATACAAATAAAAACTGTAGCTTTCAAAGGACATGTTCACAAAGAATGCATGTATAGCTACAGCAGCAATAATCAACAAGGCAAATTTGCTTTTCAAGTCTCGATTCAAAAGTACCTCAAGCGATCGTAAGAAAAAATACATTGAGTAAATTGATAAAATAAGACCAATTTTATAAACTATTTGATTATTTGTAACAATAGAAAGAAATTCAAATATCTGGTGTCCACCAATCAATGAAAATGCAACAATTACATTCTTCAAAAATGGCATTAACCATTTTTTTTGAATTGCATGATATTTTGCAGCAAACCAAATATAATAACTTATACTAGTAACACAAATTGTTGAACCTGTTGCCAATTGTACTTCCTTACTGTAACACATAACTTATTGATATAAATTATAACTGTATGTATTTTAACATAGTTTGATCTTTTCTTTTGAATAACAAAAAAAACGGCCCAAAGGCCGTTTTTTTTGTTATTCTTAATTGTGAGCTACTTAGTTAATACGGTTAGAACTGGATTTATGAATAAAAGCTTTGTTTAAGGAAAAATAAAAAAGGATGTTTGCAATTTCTTGCGAACACCCTTTTCTTTAAGCTAGAAGCTGGTTTCAGCCACTACGCGTTTGCTGCTGCCCGACGGTTCCTCGTCTCTGCCGGATCCCAGCCGAAGCCCTTAGCGAAATCCGCGAGCTCACGGCGTCCGGGTTTACCCTTCATGAGGAGGATGGAGCAAAGCATCTTGTCCATTTCCTCCCATTCGGTAGCGCTTGCTCCCATGAGAAATTCGAGAGCCCGGCCCGGATCTTTTTCGAAGAGATCAGGAAATACCCGCTTGCGGAAATCCCAGTCACCTTCGTTTTCATTGCGACGGGTAAGGCCATACTCCTTGAGGCGCATCGTCAGGCTTTCTCCCGAAAACATGAAGCCTGTCGAGGAGAGGCCCGGCGGTATGCTGTCGCCGGTGGCGATCTGTTTGGCCTTTTCGAGCATCGGCTCGATGGACCCACGATCCCTTTCGAAGAGGTGATCGTTGAGGAGGTAGTGACCCGGTCCCTTTTTCCAGACGACGGTTTTGCACTGTCTTCCCTGAACATAGTCCATCTCGATCACCACATCTCCGTGTCTCGGAGGCAGAGAAATGAAGCGGTCGGCTTCGTCCTCGGTCATTTTGGTGGATTTGTCGAAGTGCAGGAAGCCCAGACCGGCAGGACGCGAGAGTTCAAACGAAGCTATTACGATTGCCCGGAGGACTGCTTTTTCAGCGCCAGCATCACCGTTGATGTGGATGTTGGTCCTGCCGTCGATCTTCTCGTATGTCAGGAGCTCTTTGACGGAGCCGAGGCGGAGAGCTTCTTCTGCAGCGGCGTATGCTTTCCTGGGATTGTGTATGCCCCTGAAAGACATTGCCGGCCTGCGATTGCGGCTTCTCTGCCACTGACCATGTGCGACAACCTGAGCTGCGGAACCATTCGGGTGAGCAAATACTGTTCTCTTTTTCATCGTTTACTTCTCCTTTCGTTGTGAGATTGAAATGCGTTTACTTGCTGTAGGAAAATTTGATGCCTTGAATTTCTTCATCGGTCGTGGAGCGAACCACCATACCTCTTTGAAAATCAACTTCTCTGAGTGAACAACTGCTGTGGACCTGGGCGTTGGGCATGACTTCTTCATTGGTGCGGTAGCCCTTTGAGAAATCAAACCCTTGGACCGGAGTGTCCCAAACCTGGGCATATCTCCATGTCTTACCACCGTCTTTTGTGTACTTCACGACTTTGCCACGGAACTGCTCCATGCCTGCGAGATTGTAAATATCAGCTCCGTTCGGCTTGGGCTCTTGCTGACCCCTTGCTGCAAGGATGATATTGTCCAGTGCGAACTTATCGCAGACATCCATCGGGGGTTGTTCGCCGCGGAACTCGTGAAAGTCACGCGTGAGTCTCTCCCATTCAGCCTTTGCAGTTTCATACGACAACTCTTCACCTCTTGCTCTTACGACAGGATCAGGAAGAACGAGGTCTCCGACGCGATGCAGAGCATAGATCGGACCGAACTCTCCCTGACTGTTGCGCAACAGCTCTTTGTGAACCGTAGCACCAAGCCGTTCCAGCAACTCGGGCATTTTCTTTTCCCAGGAACCAGAGCCGCTTCCCCAGCAACCCCATTTTCCCCAAGGGGTATGGATGCTGCCGGGCTGGCCGTAGTACAGTTCCAGGAACAAGCCAGAGCTTGTCTGCGAATAGTAGGGATTAACCCCTTCGTTTCTCCTGTCGTCCAACCAGATGCCATCGGCCCTGGAAACTTCGGGAGATGCGTACTCGTAGACGAGGTCGGCGATTGCCCTTGCTGCCATATACAACTGAAAACTGCTCACCTGATTGTCTTTCGTGATAATCGCGCTCATTGTCTTCTCCTTTGCAAGTTGTTTTCAATCTATGAATTTGGCCATCTTTACTGTATGGAAAATAGTTTTTGCCACCTATTGAAATTCTTCAGTTTTCAAATAACAACGTTCAATGATAGCATGTTTCATTGATTTTGTCAATGTTTCTAGCCTCAATATTCTCCAATGCAAAAAAGGCCTTTTTAAGCCTCAATTTTGATCATTTATCAACCTATTAAGCTCCTAAGCAAGAATTTCAAAAGTCACGAGAAATATTCAATTTCTCCCTTCTTTTTTCAAAAGCTTCTTTTCCCCCTTCAAGCTTCAAGAGTTCTTCTCGATTATCTACGTCCTCGATGGTGGTTTCGATGATTTCAGTTACTCCAGAATTATTTTTTAAGATGAATATTTTTTCAGCGTCACCATTTATAACAAAGTTTGCATTGTGAGTCGCAAAAATAATCTGTCTATCACTTTTCTTCTTTTTCAGAAGAGGGACCAAATAATTTGCAATCAAAGAGCTGTCTAAGTGTGCTTCTGGCTCATCTATTATAAGCGGATTATTGCCAAACAAAAGAAGTATAACGACTACAGCAGTACATCTTTGTCCAAAAGATGCATGTTCGATATCTTTGTCGTCGTACTTAACACGGACAACTTTGTTTGTTTTAACATCATGCAGATGCTTACCTCTGATTGTTTGAAAAATTTGAAAATTTTGCGAACTAGCAAAGACTTCTGCTATGAATTTTATATATTTTTTATTTTCATCCTCAGACCTAATAAGTCCAAGAATGCTACCCATGGTATCTGATAGAAAAAATTGTTTTTTCTCAATTATGAAATCACAAACTTCTTTCTTGCGTTCGGAATCATGATATTCTTGATAAAAGTGTTCGTAAAATTCGCTAGCCAAAGATTCCCAAGCAGCCTGTTCATCGAAAAAATACTCCAAATAAATCTGTTTTATGTCCTTGCCTTGATTTTCCTCAAACTGGTTCTTCAAAGCCTCTTGTAATGGCTTGAGTATTTCGGAAATTTTCGCTTCGTAATCTTTTTTACCAGCCTTCATTTTTTCAACAGTCTCCGCATATGTTGCGATCACTTTATTTTTTGATTCTATTTTTGTGATAAGATTTTTAATATCCCTATCCAGCACTATTATTTTTTGAGGCGCAGACTTAATTTGCTCAACACTTTCTGGAGTATAACCAGCTTTCTCTATCAACGCTTGGGCTTTGTTTTCAAGATCAGAAATAGTTTTCTTAATTGATACTTCTTGTTTCTTCTCGTTTTCAAATTTTTTGCCCTTAAGAATCTCAAGTGCTTCCTTGATTTTTTCCATCGAAAGAGTGTAGGCATTCTCGTACTCCGTCTTATTAGGCGACATCAGCTCTTTGGGATCTAATTTATTCTCTGAAATAAATTCAACCAAAGATGACTTGAAATCAGAAATGAAATTCTTCCATTCCTCCAGATCCTGCAGCTCTTTGGATTTATCAGTTATTTGAGAAACCAAATCCGTATATTGCTTGCTTGACAGAACTTTAACGCTTTTTTCAAGAGCCCTTTTTTCCTTTTCTTTTGCACTCTTTTGCATCTCAAGAACCTTAAGGCCAGAGATTGCATCTTTAACTTCATCAAGTCCATCCTTCAGGGTTTCGATTTCTAGTTCGTTTTTTTCTAGTATATTTCCTGCATAAGAATTTGCTCTGTCGTATATCGCTTGCGTAAACCTTGCTTTATCTTTTGCAAAAGTTTCTATTTCACTCTGAGCAAGAAATTCAAATATTTCCGTTCCTTGAAAAGAAAATGTTTTACCATCGGAAGGAATAAATGAAGGAGATAATTTTTTCCAAAATTCATCAGAGGATTTCGGATCATTTGAGTGCAATCCAAGAAAATTCAGCAAAGTGCTTTTACCAGAACCTCGCCCGCCTATAAAGCAATTGAAATATGGGCTAAGATTGTGGGTATCGTTTTTTCCAGCAAAGCAAAATTTATCGCTTCCAACTTTTGCTTTTTCGTCAATTTGAAGTGATATTGAATTTATAACATTGATGGGCTGCTTCGGTTTTTCTTCTCCTATATTCACTCTTGTTTCTGGCTCGTAAACAATCTGCTTGAGACCTTCAAATGTTTTATCTGCCTTAATCCAGCAGTACTTTTCAATAGGATTGGAATTTTTATCCCTAAGTTTCCCAATGGGATAATCTTGGGAATGCGAATCACTACCTTTTATACAAGGCTTCTTGCAGAGAAACCATTCCTGAAATTGCTCTTGAGAGAATTTCACCGTTCCGTCTTTTTTTAGATCTGATTTCCAAAGAAAAAAGTCTATCTGTTTTTGTCTGGAAGATCCCAATATGGCCGCTCTTTTGATATAATTTTCCTTTATCCAGCCATCAGATTTTGGATCAATTTCATCAATGCCGCCGTATTCATCATATGGCAGCCATAACAAATACTTGTCCTTAAATTTTTCATCCCCGTTCAATTTTTCAAGCAAATCTTCAAATGAAATTTTCTTTTCCTGCAACTTATTTTTGTCATCATACTCTGAACTAATCGCCGTACCATTACTCATTAGCCCCTTGATAAGATTTTCAACATCTTCAACCTTAATTGAGTCATCAAAAATTATATGGAAGTTGAAATGTGTAACCCCATTTGTTGTTGTGTTTTTATTTTGCACACTCTCGGTCATTCTGAACTCAACAACAGGCAAAATTTTTCTATCCCCAATGTCCAGAGTCCCATTATCAATCTTTTCCTTAAGCTCCTTATATCCAGCGACTGAAAAATAATCGTTAATACCTATGACATCGCAACATGAATTTTTTATCTGACTTTCAAATTCTTCAAGTGTCCCAGAAAACCCAAAAGAGGCTGGGCTATGCACATGCAAGTCCCACTTTCTCCATTCTGATCCAATGTTTATTTTTTGATCCTTTTCCATTTTTTTAGTTTAACACTTTCATGCTAGCACCAATTAAACCCTTATTCAAGCCAATTTGCTATAGCAGCTTCAAAAAAACATGAGCAAACCCTTGGATTGGCTTTAGATAAAACATTTTTCAAAAAATTAAGCAAACTTTATTATTGCTTTACTTGAAGCCCTTTTTGTCTTACTTATGGCTTAAATTTATTTGAGCAAACACATAAATTGGCTTTAGATAAAGCGTTTTTTTCCTGACAATTTACTTGAGTAGCTCAAATTGACGCTTCGCTTGATGCATTTTTTGAGTCAAAACACAATTATTGCTTTACTTAAAGCGTTTTTATTCCCAAAAGTGCTGACTTGTCCCTAGAGCCCCGTTTTCATCCCCTGGGGTCACTTTGGCTTCTCGGATATATATTCGTATCCCTTTTAACTCTCGAATCACCTCGGAATGACCTGGGAGTTCGAGGAATGACCGAATCCATATGCACAGGGGTAAAATTGGTTAATAAACAAAAAAAGACCCTGTGAATAGGTCTTAGAAACCCCAATATTCATAGGGGGTAAATTTGATTTATAAATCAGAAACTTAGTTTCTTTATCAATAGAGTTGTTACTCCCGCTATCCCCAAACAAACAATGACACCCATAATGACAGATTTGTGATCCCTGAAATTCAGCAGGATGAAAACTGCTGCGTATAAAATAGCAACCATTCTTACAAGTCTCAAAATTATTCTTGATAGTATTTTAATTCTTGCCACCTGTTTCTATGTTATCAAAAATCATCTTCCAAAATTCGCCCCTCATTAAAAATCTTAGTGGGATATAAAATAAGGATAAAACCCAAAAGCTAAACCACCACTTGTTATCGCTGAAATACTCACCGAATGATATTGTTGACCACTCCTTGGAGGTGTCCAAAACCCAACCGAGCAATCCCATTGGGATGCTAATGTAAGCAAGTCCAAAAACAATGTCTACTGAATTTTGAATGAGACTTTTCATCTTTTCCATAATAAAAACGACTTAATGATAAGTCGTCGAGAGTTCACTTGAGTGGAACAGCTCGGCGGAACCCACAACCAATAAGACACTAAGTTCCTATCGTGTGCACCGAAACTGTCCCGCTAAAGGACGCGATAGGAACAAGCCTAGCTTGTTGGTTAATGTCTATTTGGTTATGGGTTCATATATAAAATACACTGAATTATCCCGAAAGTAAACATTAGCCTTGATTTTAAGCGCATTTATGGGAAAATAAGGAAAGTTGATAAACCATTACCACCATGGCAGGAAAAGACAACAAAAAGCGTAAGCTAACCTTTGAACAGGTGCTGGCTTTTTCCAATGAAAAGGACTATTTGAGCGATACTGCTTTTTTAAATTTACTCGCTGATTTTTCCGAAAAACAAATCAAGGACTTGAGCGGTATCTTAGATACGATCGCATTTAAATCGGAAGAGGAAAATATAACAAATTCTCGCGACTTGCTTTATGATCGCGTTCCGTATCATCCTTACATTTTGACAATTCCATACAGCTACTTTCCGGCTGACATAACAATTCACGAGATAAATAAGCTGATAAAAAAATTAACAAATGAATTTTTTGTTTTTTATCGCGTATTTTTTTCTCCAGATTCAGTAGGCATTAGATTTCCCGTTAGCGACAATACTGGATTTAAAAATCTCAAAAAGATTGTTGACAGCAAGTGCTCCGATTTTGATGTACCAAATAAAAACAAAAGTCGTGTTGAGAATAAAAATTCATTAAAGTCGATACATCTGGTCACGGAATCTTTGATTGCACAAGGAAGTATATTTTTAGTTGTCGATGAACATTTTGAAATGCCGATTAGGTTTGAAGCAAAAAATTATCAAGGATCCGATACGGCCATAAAAAAGTTGCATGATATTGCATATATGGTAAATGTTCCAGGGAAAATGGTTAGGTATGACAAAAATGATGCCAATAATATCAACAATGGGATATTCAAGAAAAGAGCGTTGGTAAAATACATGTCTACAAACAAGATCACCAAACCGACGCTGGTTGAAAAATCAAAGGACAGTAACATTCTAGTATTAAAAAACGAAATACTGGTCAAAGATATTTTAATCAATGCAGTGCCAACACAATATCAATCTCTTTATGTAGAAAAAACAAGATAGTGTCCGAATATTATCGGACTAAATAATTGATCAGATAAAACAAACCGCTTAAAAGCGGTTTTTTTGTCGTTTATTTATATGCTCGGATAGATAGCTCGGACAGATACTATTTATGCATGACTCAAAGCAATCCGCATTCGAACAACCTAGTCAAATGTCGTTCTCCCACTACCGTCAGGTGCTGAGAGTTTTTAATCATTCATATTTATAATTTTATGCAACCATTCGATAAAGAATTAACAATTGATGAGAACTTATGGGCCGACTTCGAAGAACTTGCCGCGACATATATGAAGCTAGTGCCTGGTGTAACTTTCGACGATGAAGATTTTTGGCTTATGACCGTTGACTTAACGGCCTTTTTCCACGAATCAATCGGGCGGATGAAGGAGGAAAAACTGAAACTCGGAAGTGAAACAAAAGCTCCCCTAACAGATTCAACGAAGATCCTATGAAGCCGCTATCAAGTTATCCCATGAATGTACAGCTCAAGGAACTGGACATCAAAATCAACCTGATCAGCGGAAAGCATGAGAACCTACTCGCAAATGCGAATGTGACTTTCCGATTTGAAAGCGGAGAATATTTCACAATCACTGGTTTCTCCGTATGGAAAAGCAAGTTCGGAGGACTCAATGTGACTGAACCGCAAAAAGCTGGATTCAAATTCTGTTTTTTTGAGAAGTCGCTTTGGAACAAGGTCAAGAAGCACATCCTACATGCTTATGACTATGCAACGATTCCGATTGCAGGACAGCAGGACGATGATTTACCGATACTATAGTAGCGATTCCCCTCGTCGCTACTATAGTAAATACCTACAGTTAATACTTAGTTCTAAATATCCCTCTAAATAAAGAGTACGACTAAATAAATCTAAATAACCTAAATGATCACTGAGTCAGACGCTAGGAAATTTCAAATACTCTATGAAAATGAAACGGGCGAAAAAATTTCACTCGAGGAGTCTTTTGAAATTTCCGAAAGTCTGGTCGAAATGATTCAATTGGTTTATAAGCCCATAAAAAAGGACTCGGAAGCATGTACAACGGACTAGAGTGCTATATAATCGAGCATGGGTGCGTGCAAAATTTAGTAAACACCATGGAAAAGATAAAGTATGTCATGTATCTTCGAAAGTCTACGGACACCGAAGATCGGCAAATACAATCCATTGAAGACCAACGTAAAGAACTGGAACGCATCGCCAGACATCTTAATCTTGAAGTGAAGGGTGTTTATCAAGAAAGTAAGTCAGCCAAGAGACCAGGTCGCCCAGAGTTCAATCGTATGCTTGCCGACATTCAGAAAGGAAAAGCAAACGGCATCTTATGTTGGAAAATCAATCGTCTGACCAGAAATCCAATCGACAGCGGCTCGATCCAATTCTTGCTTCAGGAAGGAATCGTCCAATCCATTCAAACACCGGGGCGAGAATACAAACCGAGTGACAATGTTCTTTTGATGTCAGTTGAGACTGGAATGGCCAATCAATATGTGCTTGATCTTAGCCGAGATGTGAAACGAGGAATGAAATCAAAAGCAGAGAAAGGCTGGCGCCCAGGAAGAGCGCCAATTGGATACCTTAATGACAGTCGGGGCGAACAGGGCAGTAAAGTCATCCATGTTGATGAAAATAAATTCCCTATTGTCAGAAAGATGTGGGATCTGATGCTTACCGGCGAGTATTCTGTTTCGAAGATCATAGAGATCGCCAATAATGATTGGGGGTTAAGAAGAACCTCAGTGAAATTAGGAGAGATGAAGCTGCATGATAGCCACGGCTATGATGTTTTCACCAATCCTTTCTACTATGGAGAATATGAATGGGACGGAGTGACACATCAAGGCAAGCACAAGCCGATGATCACTCGTGAAGAGTTTGATTATGTCCAAAGGCTTTTAGGGATCAAAACTAAGTCTATAACGAAGCACAAAGACCTGCCTTATCGTGGCACGATTCGCTGTGGCGAGTGCGGTTGCCATATCACGACAGAGATTAAGACCAAGAAGATCAAATCGACTGGTCAGGTTAAAAGTTTCATGTACCACCACTGCACAAAACGCAAGCTTGATACCAAGTGCGGACAGAAAACGATCTCTTTTGAAAAGATCAATCAGCAAATCTTGGACAAGCTGGATCGGATCACGCTTCCTGAAAGCTTTCTGCCTTTCGCGCTTGAGATACTGAACCGAGACAACGAGTTGGAAGTCGATAATCGAAACATCATGATCAAGAACCAGCAGAAAGCACTCAAGGACTGCCAAGAAAGGATCGACAATCTGCTCAAGATTTATATATCCCCTGCCAATTCAGAGAAGGAGCTACTGACAGATGAGGAGTTTAAGAATCAGAAGTCCTCTCTCTTAAAAGAAAAGAGTGAAATAGAACAACAATTGGATAACTTGAGCCAACGGGCTGACGAATGGTTAGAACTGACAGAGCAGACTTTTAAATTCGCAGTTTACGCAAAAGAGCATTTCAACAACGGAGATTATAAAACAAAGACCAGTATTCTGCGAGCGTTAGGTTCGAACTGGATATTAAAAGACGGAAACCTCGATATTACCTTGCGAAAACAGTACCAACTCATTGAAAATACCAAAGAAATTGAAACTGCCAAGAATGGCACGTTAGAACCGACAGTTTTTGCTTTAGATAAAACAAAAACAGCCCAGAAACAGGCCGTTTTTGAATCTTGGAGCGGGTAAGCAGAATCGAACTGCCGTCTCATCCTTGGCAAGGACGTATAATAGCCACTATACGATACCCGCACGCCATGTTTTCGCATGTAATTTTCAAGTCTCAATTTCCAATTTTCAAACAAACTCCCCCTCTTGACCTATCTAAAATTAGGTCATTGGAAATTCATTGTAAATTGAAAATTTAAAATTGAAAATTTCTAATGTGGGACTGGCTGGAATCGAACCAGCGACCAAGCGGTTATGAGCCGCCTGCTCTAACCGCTGAGCTACAGTCCCGCGGTAACAACAATAAGTATACCACTTGAGCTTTTGGTTTTCAATTTTGTGCCTGGGGAGAGAATTGAACTCACGACACGTGGCCCCAGCACCAAAGCAAAGCTTCGTGCGGGGTAAAATTTTCAGCCTGCCCCTGCACTAAATTTTGCCCTTTTTTCTATTTGTGTGCCTCGGGTCAGAATTGAACTGACGACACGTGGATTTTCAGTCCACTGCTCTACCACTGAGCTACCGAGGCAAAATTTTAGTGCGGGGTCCACTGCTCTACCACTGAGCTACCCAGGCATCGTCTCTTAACATTCGATATTGTGGACGTTGCTGGACTCGAACCAGCGACCCCTTCTTTGTAAGAGAAGTGCTCTAACCAACTGAGCTAAACGTCCGAAAATAAAAATAAACTGTGGGCGAAAGAGGACTCGAACCTCCAATCCCTTGCGAGAACTACCACCTCAAGGTAGCGCGTATACCAATTCCGCCATCCGCCCCTTAAAAGCGCCGCTAGCGACGCTTCTTAATTGAATCTATTTTGCTTCTTCAGTTGCCACTTCTTCTTTAGCTTCTTCAGTTGCAACCTCTTTAACTACCTCGGGTTTTTCTTCAACCTTTGCAAAAGCAGCCAAATCTTTGTATTTAAGTTTCAGAGACTTAGCACTCCTTTCACGCATGAAATAAAGTTTTGCGCGACGCACCTTGGCGCGTTTCACAAGTTCAATCTTCTCAACGTTCGGTGATTGCACAGGAACCACAATTTCCACTCCAACTCCATTGGACACTTTACGAACAGTAATGGTTTTTGAAGAGCTCTGTCCTCCATTGATGGCAATGATCATGCCCTCAAAAACCTGCACGCGTTCCTTTCCTCCTTCAATGATCTTGCGGAAAACCTTAACAACATCTCCAGCTCTAAATTCCGGCATCTTAGCAGCCTGTAAAGTTTTGTTGAATTCCAACATTTTCTTATTCATAGCCTTATTTTTCCATCTTCCTACATATGCAGTCAAATGGAAAACCTTCCCCCTGCTATAGGAAACTTATGTTTAGTAAATTAAAAGCTTTTCCATCATACTAGCAATTGGATTTTCCGTCAACCCTAGTTTTGGCACATAAAGGCCCTTCAATTAGCCTATTTTGACTCTTTGGACCATGTCAATTTCAAGCTTGCAACAAATTCATCAAAATCGGCTGGTTTTGGGGCCGAAAAAGCATATTTTTGCCCTAAAAGCTCGAAATCAAGACTTTTAGCATGCAAAAGTTGCCTTTTTGCCTCCGGCTTCTGCTTGCCTTTAGCTCCATAAAGGGCGTCCCCGACAATCGGATGCCCTAAAGAGGACAAATGAACCCTCAATTGGTGCGTTCTTCCGGTTTTTGGATAAAGTTCGACAAGCGAATAATCCCCATATTCAGCCAAAACATCGTATTCCGTGATTGCTGTGCGGATTTTTGTTTTAGTATTACCCCGAGCAACTGTCTGCTTGCGATAACTTGCAGCCCTGGCTATGGGCTTATCAATAATTCCCTGTTTCTGCTTAAACATCCCTTCCGCCAACGCCACATATGTCTTGGCAGCTCCCCTTTCCTTAAATAAAGACTTAAGCTCATTGAACGCTTCGATATTTCTAGCCACAACCATGACTCCAGAAGTATCCTTGTCCAATCTGTGCACGATGCCAGGCCTCATTTCGGCTCCTTCTGAATCATCGTGTACCGCTGTGATTTCTGGAAAATGAGCCAAAAGAGCGTTAACTAAAGTGTTTTTCTTTTCATTATGACTCTCATGGACCTGCAGTCCAGCCTGTTTGTTAATTACGACAATATCCTTATTTTGAAATATTATGTCCAGCGGTATTTGATTGTTGGCTAGCGGTTTTTGTCCAGTTTCGGGAAATTGTTCATATGTGACTTCATCATTTTCCTCCAAAACATAGCTTGGCTTGACAGTCTTGCCATTGACCATGACTTCGCCTTTTTTTATATGCCTCATCACTTCTCCACGAGAATACAAAAAAAACTCCTTGGCAAGGAATTTATCTATGCGCTGTCCAGCTTTTTCGCTTGTGATAAATATTTTTTCCATGTGCCCAGGAGAGGACATCTCACGTCGCTTCACTCCTTGGAAACCCACGGTTTCCAATACTTTCCTCCAACGGAAAACTCCCGTTTTCCAACCCTTTCCCAATCTAGTCCTCAAACTTACAAATTACTTGTGCCCAGGAGAGGACTCGAACCTCCACAGATTGCTCTACCAGTTCCTAAGACTGGCGTGTATACCAATTCCACCACCTGGGCGTATAGCAAATATTACACCAAAAAAGACTCTAAAGCAAGCCTTAACCCAAAAGCTGTCTTATTCTAGTCGCCTCTTCAGCTAAAGGCCCTTCTTCCTCGTATTCCCCATGATGCCTGGTTCCTTCTCCGTATGTTTCCCTTTTTTGGTCCAGATGGAAGTTGATGATCAAATCCAAGCCTTCCAGGCGAGCGTACATATGAAATCTAGGATAACCAGCCCTGGCCAAGGGACGAACAAAACTCATCTCATTCGCTTCTCTGCGTTGGAATATATACCCCGCCCTTCGCAGCAGATTCGCCGGATTTTCCTTGATATTTTCGATTTTTAGCTGCATAATGTTGTTACTGGCATATTTTTTCAATGATTCAATTATACCAATGTCCGAAAACAAAATCAATCAAGAAAAATCGAGTGATTATTCTTTGAATAAAATCCTGCTAACTTTTTTTTCAATCATAAACATAAGAATTCTTCTAGATTCTTTTGCATATTCAATGACTGATGATAAAGTTTTTTCCTGGGAACACTACATCCACGCGCTGCTTTATTTTTCATCTATTTTCCTATCCTTTTCGCTTTTATTGTATTTTTTTACAAAAACTGATTTCAAAAAAATACTTCTGTTTATTTCAAAAGTTTCTTTCGTGATCTTAGCGGTTCCCTTTGTGGATCTTATCATCAATAAAGCTAAAATAAATTCTCCTTATATAACCATTATTGATAATAATTTCTTAACGACTTTTTTTCAAACGGCCAATCCTTTTGCAAACATAGGCATAACGAAAGGAATTTATTTCAGCGCATACATAACCTTGATTCTTTTTTTTCTTTTTGTTTTCAAAAAAACAAAAAGCTACTTAGAAGGACTCGCAGTCACTTTTTTGGGTTATGTCATTTTCTTTATCTATTCAATAATTCCCAATTTTCTCATTCTTGGTTACAATATTCATTCAAAAGATGATGCTTCTTCTGCATATTTTCAAACATTAAAGACCAGCTGGATGGCAAAGTATTTCTCCGAGAGCAGTATCTTAAATTTTTCGAATAATTATTTAAATGTAAATTCCGCCTATGAGCTTGTCATGGCGCGCATCTTCTGGATTGCCATAATTGCTCAAATAATTACTATCTTTTATTTAAGCAATAAAAAAACATGGCAAACGCTTGCGAAAAATTTAAGGATTGAGCGAGTTTTCAATTATTCCCTCATATCAGTCATAGGCATAATATTAAGCCATAGAATATCAACAGAAATAAACATATCAAACCCATTGAATTTTATAGCTTTGTTTTGTTTCTTGGTCTTACTTGCCCTGCATGCATGGCTGGCTGTTTTTATTAATGATGACGAAGACATAAGAATTGACGAGATTTCAAATTCAAACAGACCGCTTGCAAAAAAAGAAATATGCATCGAAAATTGGATTTCTTTACGGAATTATCTTTTCATTATAATAATTTTCGGAACCCTGATTTTAAATACACAAACTGCTTTCTTGCTAGCATTGGCTCAGTGCGCCTTCTATATTTACTCATCTCAACCAGCTAGATTAAAAAAACATTTTATTTTTTCTTCCATTGTGATAGGTTTCACCACTATTGTTGTTGCGATGGCTGGTTTTTATTTGGTTTCACCGGATCAATCAATTCAAGCATTTCCTCTGAAAGCTATCTTGATCATAGGTTTTTCATATGCGCTACTCTCAAACGTCAAGGACATAAAAGATTACGCTGGCGACAAGGCAGAAAACATAAGGACCATTCCCGTTGTATTTGGACTAGGAAGATCAAAAAAAATTATTGCAGCGCTATATGCAATAATTTTTATGTCCACACCTTATTTTCTAGAAATACCTTCTTTGATGCCTTTTGCTATAAGTGCCAGCATTTTTTCCTACTATCTTTTCACAAAAAAAGATTTTAACGAAAAATATATTTTCTTCACGAAGTTTGCTTACATGCTTGTATTGTTTCTAATGACGATGTAGCGCTCTTGGTGTCCATTTTCTATTTGACCCAGTGTTTTCCTTTTATTTCCTTGTCCTCTTCTTCTTTCTTCTCTTCTATTTTTTCTTTTGCCATCTCGCGAAGTTTTTCCAACTCCTCTCCATCCAATTCTTTGGCTCGCTTCAAGAGGTGTTCGCGATCATTCTTGGAAGCATCTTCAATAACTTCCGCAAGCAGCACATCCAAAATAGCACCGATTTTGGGACTTGGTTTCAAATCAAGCTCTTTCATGAGATCACTACCATTGATTTTAAGCATTTTGACAGAAACAGCATCGTGAGAAACTTTTTCAATCATATATTCCAAGTGGCGAAGCTTATATGGCTTCCCTTTTGGGGTGCCGCTTCCCAAGCGATCAGCAATCCTAAGATCAATCAGGTCCTTCATATTTTCCAAGCCAACTTTTTTAATGAGTCTTCTCACGCTGCTGTCGCCAACTTCTTCCGGATTGTAATAGAACATGTGATTATCCACCAAGAGCGCAACCTTGTCTATGATCTCATTGGAAAACCTGAGTCTTCTCAAAATCTGCCTGGCAATCTTGGAACCCACATGATCATGATTATAAAATGTAGCATAAAGACCTTCCCCTCTTTTTGTCTGGGGTTTTGCAATGTCATGTAGAAGCGCAGCCAAACGTACTTCCAATTTCTGCGAAGGGCAGTATTTCAACGATAAAATCAAATGCTTATATATTGTATGGACATGATGTCTGTTTTGCGCCACGCCGACACCTTTTTCTATTTCAGGAATAGCGTATTGAAGCAAGCCAGTCTGGTGCATCATGTCTATCCCTTCTGCAGGATTAGTTGAAAGAATAATGCGAACCAATTCATCCTTGATTCTTTCCAGAGCCACGTGAGAAATAAGCCCGGCATTATTCTTGATTGCCTCAAGCGTGTTTTTTTCTATCTCAAAGCCAAGTTCGGCATGAAACCTAATTGCTCGCACCATGCGCAAAGCATCTTCATCAAATCTCTCATTGGCGCTTCCGACTGTTCTAATTATATTTTTGCGTATATCTTCTTCTCCTTTATAAAGGTCGGTTATTTCATATTGACCGCCATCCTTAAGCCTCAATGCAATGGCGTTCATAGTAAAATCCCTTCTACTAAGATCTTCTTCCAGTGTTTTGGCAAATTTTACTTCGTCAGGCCTACGTCTATCTGAATATTTCGATTCAATGCGATATGTTGTCACCTCAATGACATCATGTTCGCGATCCTCTCTCACGAATCCATTATTAATGAATTTCTCCACCTTGACACCCACAGTACCGAATTCGTTCTCATAGAAACTGTCGGGAAAAATGCTGATAATTTCCTGCGGAGCAGCATTTGTTGTAATATCCCAGTCTTTGGGCATTTTATCCATCATCAAATCACGCACACATCCGCCGACTGCGTGCGCTTCAAAACCTGCTTTCTCCAAAGTCCTCATGACATCAATCACTGGCTGAGGAATTTTTCTAATCATAGAAGTTTTACCTTGTACCCCCAGTATGAATCGAACATACATCGTATCCTTAGGACGGATCCGCTCTATCCATTGAGCTATGGAGGCTCCAAATTAATTTAAAATTTTAAATTTCAAATTTGAAATTTTTTGGGGTGGACCCACGGAGAATCTCACTCGCTTCACTCTTTGAAACCTTGCGGTTTCAATACTTCCACCCCGGGAAAACCTGGGTTTTCCCGACCCCTTTCCTTGTTCGATTCTCAACGGAAAATCGTTAAAAAAGAATGTGGACCCACGGAGAATCGAACTCCGGCTACATCCATGCCATGGACGTGTAATACCATTTTACTATGGGCCCTCTTCGAACCTTTTAATAATAGCAATATTTACACATTGGTCAAACATATTTTTATATTATATAATAATTTATCATTTTTGTCAATATTAACCTTTTCCATCTTTAATTGTTTCACGTGGAACATTTATTAATTCAATAAAAGCACAAGTACAACATTTTTTTAATTTTGTTCCACGTGGAACAAAATTATGTTTTCAAAAATTTATTAAAACTTAAATACTTTAATCTTCTTGTTTCACGTGGAACAAATTTGTTTCGATTCAGTCACATTGTTCCACGTGGAACAAAAACTGTTAATAAATAAAACAACAAATTAATACCGCAAACAAAGCTTTAATCTCAAAACCAATAAATCTTATCTACTTTTTATCCACAACTCCACACAACCAATAACAAGGTATTTTATTTTGTTCCACGTGGAACAAAATATCACATCAAAGTCCCAACAAGAACGATTGCGAGGCACTAATAATGTTCCACGTGAAACATACAAACTTTTTCTACTCAATTTTACACCACTCTTTACAACCAAAAATCAGT
Source organism: Patescibacteria group bacterium (assembly GCA_036391995.1). Taxonomy (GTDB): domain Bacteria; phylum Patescibacteriota; class Minisyncoccia; order Moranbacterales; family GWC2-37-73; genus DASVYU01. The sequence goes on along the minus strand of DASVYU010000044.1, from coordinate 40,721 downwards.
AGTCTCGACATGGAGTTCGTCAGCCGGGATTAAATAAATATAAATATGTTCCACGTGAAACATATTCAGGCTTGCAGTATAAATTTTTGTTTTATTTTTGTTCCACGTGGAACAAAAACATTTGTTTTTCACGTTAAAACATAGTCTTTAAAAAATTTTTTGGCTAATTTAAGGGATTTTTAGGTAAAATACATAAAACGGAAAAGTTTAACATACATGTTCCACGTGGAACATATCCTTGTTAACCCAGTCTCAGTAACTTAACGATTTCATTATTGACTTTTTTATGTTTTTATGTTTTAATTAATTTTTTATTCAACACCTGCTTTAGTTTACTTTATTTTTTTGTTTCTATTTGGACTTGCAATTTTTTGTGTTATAATTGTGGTATCTATAGTTCAAACCTATGTATATAAAAATAAAAACATTAAAATACTTCTTGTTTATCTTAAGCATATTTGTACTATCCAGCCTTAACTATTTCAAATACATTGAAGCTGATGATACACAGACCAATGCTGGATCCACACAAACCAGCTCTGAATCCTCAGCTACATATTCATTAGCTCAGGATTTTCAAGCATACCTTTCATCTAAAGACGGACAATCTGTTTCCACATCAGACGTTTCTGATTTCATTAATTCTGAAATATCCGATAAGGTCGGGGACCCAATTACATTGGACACGTTGCCACAAATAGATGCTTCTAAAATAAAGGTTTTGAACCAGCCCTATGCATCATTACCTGAAAACGAAAGAAAACAAAAAGAGTTGGACGATGCATACAAATATGTGGCAACTATGGCATATCTTCTGGCCAGCAACTCTCCGATGCCTATAACCGGACCAGATGATTTCGCATCTTTCAGGAATGACTTCTTGAATCATTTTGCAACTCTCGAAACCAGCAACCCTGACTTGCAATATTTTTCAGATTTAGGAGATAGACTTGGATTATTTTTGGATCAAGTGAACAATGTTGAAGTTCCAGAAACCATGGTTGATATTCATATAAAATTCTTACGCATAGCAAACGGTCTTTTGGCACTCAAAAAAGACGCTTCTATTTCCAATGTCAATGATCCCATATCACGCATGGTATTGATCAAAAAAACCGACGCCTATATAAATCTTGTCACTGGATTAATTTCTACAGATTTAGCGAATTATTTCAAAAACTTAAACGCTTAGCCAAGTATGAAGAAAAAATTGCATCACAAACTAATTGCTGTGGTTTTGTTTTTTTCAATTTTTGTTTTTTCTTCTTTTGAAGCACCTAAGGCACATGCTTATGCGGTTGCTGATATTGCTCATACGATTGTGAACACATTTACAGGGGTTTCAACAACTGGAGGCTGGCTTTCCACGCTTGCCAAGTGGGTTAGTGACTCCATGAGTCAATATACGATTGTAGCATACAAAGTTGCAGCATTGATGGCTGTTCAACAACTTACGCAACTTATAATCGGTGGCGGTTCTGGTCAAATCATTACTGATTACAACCAATATCTTTACATATCACCACAGCAAAGAGCTTGGTCACAAATGACTTCCTTTTTTAATACGGTAAGTGCAGGAAGATTATCTGCACTTAATTACGAAGGAATCGGTCCTAATTATGATGCCTACCTTGTTGCTCAAGCCAGGCAATCCATCATGGGGCAACCATTCGCCACAAATCTTCAGCAACAAGTGACTGACCCAACCAAGTTGTTTGCAACGGGCAACATGAAAGGTGTGATGAGTTTTTTTGAATGCGCCAATAATCCATATTGTTATTCCTTAGTAGCACAAAACAAATACAACACAGATCTTGCAAAAGCTCAGGACATTGCCAAAAATGAGCAAGTTAACGGTTTTCTTCCAACAAAAACATCTAGTGGACGCATCAAGCAGCCGGCCGCTTTGCTTCAAAATGCACTTCTTCAAGCCGATCAACTCGGAACTCAATTAATTATGAATGCGGACTACAAAGATGGGACTGCAGCACTTGGCCAGATTGCCGCAGGCGCAGGCATCAACATAGCCTCAAGATCCATAAATTATTACACTTCCAGCGATCAAGGCAAGGAAGCAATTCGCAATCAAAATGATCAATTTCCTTTTAGTTTGGCATACAACAGCAATGGCGGATTTGGCATAAATGCGGGAGGAATAAGAGCTTACACTGGCGTTGGCGCAGGAGTAGGGGGCTGCAAAAAAATCGGAAACACAAACTCTTGCATGAATCTGGATGTTAATGCACAGGGTGGACAAGTTACCTCCACATCTCAAAGAACTAGATAACATCTTTGAAATAAAACCAAACAAAAAAAACCGCATTTACAAAGGCGGTTTTTTATTTTTTATTGTGGACGATACTAGACATCTCACTCGCGCTTCGCGCTCTTTGAAAACCCACGGTTTTCAATACTTTCCTCCACGGGAAAACCTGGGTTTTCCCGACCCCTTTCCTTGTTCGAGTCCAGTCAATAAAAAACAGCCGTAGGCTGTCAATTGTGGACGATACTGGACTCGAACCAGTGACCTTCTGCACGTCAAGCAAACGCTCTAACCAACTGAGCTAATCGTCCTTTCAATATATTGGGTTATGCCGCTTCAGGAGAAGGCATCGCAGCAAGTTCTTCTTCCGTCTTTTGATCCAAAGACTTTTGGAAGGATATTTGCTTGAAAAAAAGCAGCCACAAGACCTGAATAAATGCCGTAAAAGCGGCAAATGCAAGCAATATGAATAATAACACAAACAAAGAACTAATCAAGACTACCAAAATCAAGCCGTTTTTGGCAAATAGCAGGTACGCTCCAAAACTGATTAGACTGGCTAGTGCTCCAATCAAAACAAGCACCAAAAGCAAGCTCAACACAAACCCCAATCCTATTCCGATGCTCAACAAAGCCATCAATAGGCTTTTTTTTGCGTTTTGAAGAAAGATCCCATAACCATTTTCCAAGGAAGCCTTGATGCCGCTATTTGTCAAAACGACATAATAATAGCTGTAGCGTCTGATGAAATAGATCAAAATCATCAAGGGCACCAAGATCCCAAAAGCCAAAACTGTAGCTAAAATTCCGGAAACAAAAGCATTGAGCGAGAACAGATAAAGAATAGGAGACACGAATACTAAAGCCAGCAAACCAACTGTGATGTCCAGCAGCACTTCAATAAAAAGAAGCCTATAAAAATATGTGAGGCCTTCAGACAATATTTTTCTTAATGGCAATTGGCTGTATAATTTCGTGTCATTGGCGGATTTTATTATTGCCGCATTGCTGATAATTTTCAAAAAAAACAGTAGTAGTTCAAGCAAAACAAACAAGAAGAAAACATTTTCTATAGTTTTTTGGTGCTGACTAAAGAAACTGCTTATCGCCGTTGGAATGCTGGCGCTCTGAGAACTCAAGTCTTGCGGATTGAAATTGATGTTGGAAACGACAGAACCGATGAAGATAAACAAGCCCAACACCCAAAGAAATTTGTTTTTCCAGGTCAACAAAAACGCTCTTCTCAATATTTCCGAATATTGAATGGTTTTCATGGCAGGTTTTGACTTAATCAGATATCCGACATTCATACATCGGATATCCTCAAAATCTAGACCATTTGAGCTTCTTTCTCTTCGTTAACTTGAGCTGGATTTTCAATTATGCCCACCAACTCATTGAATTCTTCTTTCTCTAAGGTTTCTTTTTCCAAAAGAACGTCGGAAATTTTCTTGAGCGTATCCTTCTTTTCAGTCAAAATTCTCTCAGCAGTCTGCGATGCCTCGTTGACCAAGCGGGAAACCTCTGTGTCGATTGCTTGAGCAGTGTGCTCGGAATAATCCTTTTCTTCATTGATTTCACGTCCCAAGAAAATAAGCTCTTCCTTTTTGCCGAATGTGCGAGGTCCTAAATTGCTCATACCATAGCGAGTTACCATGGCACGTGCCATATGCGTTGCGCGCTCAATATCATTTGAAGCACCAGTTGTCACATCTCCAAATGTAAGCTTCTCACTGATGTGGCCTCCAAGCAGTGTTGCCAATTCATCAATGAAATGCGCTTTGGAATGAAGGGATTTGTCTTCTGTGGGCACCGCCAAAGTGTAGCCACCTGCTTGTCCGCGTGAAATGATGGAAACTTTTTGAACAGGATCAGCATTTGGCAAGCTGGCAGCAACCAAGGCATGCCCCGCTTCATGATAAGCAATAATTTCTTTTTCTTTTTTGTTAATAACCTTGCTGCGTCTTTCTGGCCCAAGTATGACTTTTTCGATTGATTCGCGCAATTCATCTTCGCTTATGAGTTTTTTGCCACGTCTTACGGACAAAATCGCCGCTTCATTCACAAGGTTTGCCAGGTCAGCACCGGAGAATCCAGGAGTTCTTTCAGCCAAAGTACGCACCTTTATGTTTTCCTCCAATGGCTTGTTTTTCATGTGGATCTTCAGAATCTCTTCGCGTTCGTTGATATCAGGCAAATCCATGACAACTCTGCGATCAAAACGTCCCGGGCGAAGCAAGGCCGGATCCAAAACATCAGGACGGTTGGTTGCCGCAATCACAATGACACTGGTTTCACTTTCGAAGCCATCCATTTCCACCAGAATCTGATTCAAGGTCTGTTCGCGCTCATCATGTCCGCCGCCAAGACCAGCGCCGCGATGGCGTCCCACGGCATCAATTTCATCTATAAACACAATGGATGGAGCGCTTTTTTTGGCTTGCTTGAAAAGATCACGCACACGACTAGCACCAACACCGACAAACATTTCCACGAATTCCGATCCGCTGATGTTGAAAAATGGCACGCCTGCCTCACCAGCAACGGCTCTTGCAATCAAGGTCTTTCCGGTTCCAGGAGATCCCAAAAGCAAAACACCTTTAGGAATCTTAGCTCCTACTGAGATGAATTTTTTGGGGTGCTTCAAAAATTCAACAACTTCTCCAAGCTCCTCTTTAGCTTCCTTTGCGCCAGCCACATCGGCAAAAGTAGTACGCTTCTTTTTGTCCTTAGGATCAGTCATTCTGGCTTTGCTAAGACCAAAGGAAAGGGCTTGCGAGTTTCCTCGCTGCGCTTGCCTGAGCATAAACCAAATGAATGCTCCAATTATAATGAATGGCAAGATCAAGGGAATAAAGATGCTGGTCAAGAAACTATTCCAACCCGATGACTGCACAATGTCAATTTTGACTCCTTGAAGCTTTGTCTTGTCCACTCCGTAATTATTCAGGGAATCTGTAAGAGCGCTTTGAGGCTCTTTGATTGAAACCTCTTTGGTTCCATCGTTGAGATTTATGGAAAGATCATTGCCACTAATGGAAATGTCTTTTACTTTGCCGTCATTTATTTGAGTAACCAGATCACTGAGGGAAATATTTACCGGCTTTTGAGCTGGGGAACTATAAAGAATGAGTATTCCCGAAATCAGCAGGAACATGAAAATGACAATTGCTATGTTTTTGATTAATTTATCCATTTGTTTAGTTCTAATTTAATTTATTTATATTATTAATTTGCTTAACAGCAACTTGCTATATTAGATAAGGCCCTCAACTTGAGCCAAAATCTAGCAGAACAAATAAACTTTATCACCTTTTTTCGATATTTTCAAGCCTTGGAAATCGGCTATTTGTGCTTTACTCTTGCCACTTTTGACAATTTTCAACATTTCATCGATTTGAGCAGATGCAATACCTTCCAGACTGCCCATAAGATGCCTGGAAGCTCGCCTGAACACTTGGCGCTGGATTGCCAAAGGCTCAGCAAGCAGAAGTCCCGCGCTAAACGCAATTCTATTATTCGTACACATGGAAAACTCAAATCTTTCCGCGCTTTGCTCAACAAAAGCGTAGTCCTGGGCTACGTTGTAAGACCATTCCCCTAAGGTCTTTTTTATAGAAGGATTGAAATTTTTTTCCAAATAAGGCAGCAGCTTGTGGCGAATCCTGTTTCTGGTCAAATCCGTATCCTTATTCGTTATATCAATACGAAACTTAAGCTTGTTTTCTTTTAAGTAAGCCAGGATGTCTTTTTTGCTCGTGCCAAGCAGAGGACGAACCAACTCTTCATTTTTAGGTCTCATGGCGCTTAAGCCATTAAGACCTGAACCGCGCAAAATTCTCATGAGCACAGTCTCAGCTTGATCATCTTGATTGTGTGCCACAGCAACAAGATCATATCCAAGTTCTTGGCGCAATTTTTCAAAAAAACCATAGCGGATATCCCTCAATGAATTTTCCAAATTTCCTTTATATGAAGCTTTTTTGGGTTTAAGCACACTTACTTTGATGCCATATTTCTTTGCCAACTCTTTGACGAATTTTTCGTCCCCATCAGAATCCTTTCCTCGCAGGCGGTAGTTCACATGAGCAATATGCAGTTCGAAAGCATATTTTTCTTTTAGCGAAGCCAAAACAGACAGCAAGCAAGTGCTGTCTGGTCCGCCCGAAACTCCAATAATGATTTTGGATCCATTTTGCCAAAGATCGTTTTGGAAAGCGTAATTCTGAATTGTTTTGACAAATTTAGCCATTAATTTAATTGGAAACCATGCGATTTTAAAATAGCTTCAACTTTTTGAATTGCTTCATTCAAGCAATTATCTGCATTTATTACTGAATAATCATAATATTCCTCCTCATTTCTTATCTCGTTCTCAGCATTTTCCAAACGCATGGACAATTCCTGCTCGGTCATCTCGGGATTTCTCTTTTTTAATCGCTCAGCCAAACTTTCAATAGATTCTGGTTTTATGAAAATAGCTAATGCATTGTAGTGCTTCTTGTAATAAAGTACTCCCACATAATCAACATTGACTATAACATAACCTGATTGCAATTTTTGTTCCAAATCGGGCTTGTATGTACCATAGTATGTATCACGATTTTCAATGTACGTATGCTCTAATATGTTTCCAGAAGCAATATTTTTTTCAAATTCCTCTTTTGTAAAGAAATAATAGTTTTGTTTGTCTGTCTCTCCGCTTCTTTTTGCTCTCGAAGTTGCTGTAACCAATCGCTTAAAGAGGGGATATTTTTCCACTAGCGCATTTGTAATAGTGCTTTCTCCGCTCCCTGTAGGCCCGCCAATGATTAACACTTTATTGTTTTGCATGAGTATTGCTTTATTTAAGTTATATAAGTATACCCAAATTCTATCACAATGCAAGCCTTTGGACACGAAAAAACCGCCTTTTTGAGGCGGTTTTTAACATAACAGTCGAATTGAAGCTCTATTCTTTCACCAAGATCAAGCCCATGCGGTGATCTTTTGGCTCAATAGAAAGTATTTTCCATGAATATGTCTCTCCAGCATGCAGAACTTCATCCATTTTCTTGCCAGGATATACTTCTTGGAATTCGCTCACGTGAGCCAAACCATGGATATCCTTGTCAAGATAGACGAATGCGCCGAAAGGATTAATTCTGTCCACTTTGCCTTTCACCACGTCGCCGACTTTGTATTTCTGATCAATTTCACTCCATGGATCCTTAGCCAAAGCCTTCATAGAAAGGGAAATGCGAGTGTCATCGATTCCGATGATCTTGGCGCGAACCTTGTCTCCCGTTTTCACGATAGAGCGAGGATCATCAATAAGCTGCCAAGCAAGCTCTGAAATGTGCACCAAACCTTCCAGTTTGTCGCTTTCACGATCAGATCCTTCCTTGGAAGGCGGCAGGAATTTGACGAAAGCACCGAAATCAACCACTCCGCTGATTTCACCTTCGATAATGTCACCTTTTTGCAATTGTGAGATGACAGCTTTTTCTTTTTCACTGGAAGCGGCGCGCTCGGAAACAATCAGTTTTTCAGTTTCACGGTCTGCATCCAGAATGCGGACTTGGATTTCCTTGCCGACAAGTTTCTTGAGAAGTTCAAGAATCTTATTCTTGTCGCCATCTTCTACACGAGGATAATGCTCGCTAGCAAGCTGAGAAACCGGCACGAAACCAGTGATACCATTGATTTCCACCATCAGACCTCCCTTATTGGCGTCAAGAACCTTGGTAGAAACAACATCCATGCCGTCACGCTTGATTTCAAGATCGTCCCAAGCGCGTTCATAGGAAGCTTCACGAATGGAAAGCTCGATGTAACCGTCTTCGTTTTCCAAATCCATCAAAGTTGCACTGACTTTGTCGCCTTTTTTAACCTTTCCACCAGCCAAACCATCTTTAATCTCTTTGCCCAAAACTATACCTGTTCCAAGTGAACCCAAATCCAATAAAAGGGAATTGGATGTCACGTCGATAACAGTTCCTTCCAAAACATCGCCTACTTGAGGGATTTTTACGGGGTGCTGCTCAAGCAATTCGGCCATAGCAGAAGCCTCTTTTTCAACCTCTGTTGCTTTTACTGGGGACTTTTTAGCTTTTTTGGGAACTGGAGCCTCTTCAGTTTCCTGAATTTTGTCCACTTCCTCAGCAAGCTTGTCCAAAATGTCTTTTTTCTTAGTTGCCATAATTTTATGGTTTTTGACAAGCGCCGTTGTCAAATTAAATATTATGTGGCGCAATAACAAAAAATTCCCTTGTTTTAGGGAAATTATTAAGATCATCGCTGCGAAATTAAGGTTTATCCGCCTCTGGCGGGCATTCCGCTATTCAATTTTCTTAATAATTATCTTTGCATTTCCATCCTACACCATATATTGATTTTTGGCAAGTATTAGGCAAAAATCGCTCGACAAGGCCTCCTGTTTGTGATACACTACTTTTGTATTAATAGAACAAAATTTACCCTGTTAAATAATTTTGCAAAGCAAAATTAAGATTTGATCAAAATACTTTTTCAAACAGGGTTGCTATAAAATGATAATCAAGAATAAGATGAGTCTACCAAGCAAGACTCAAATCTTATTTAACAGGGTAAATGCAAATACAATACTACGGTCATTCATGTTTCAAAATCACAACTAAGCCGGCTGGCCGCGCCACAGATGACATTGTGCTTTTCTTTGATCCTTTTGACAAAGAAACAGGCCTTCGCCCTCCACAAGGACAGGCCGATGTGGTTTTCGTTTCACACAACCATCATGACCATAACAACGTTTCAGCCCTTAAAGGGGAGCCGGTTGTAATTGAAACCCCGGGAGAATATTCCGTAAAAGGCATCAATGTCATAGGCTTGGATACTTTTCATGATCAACAAGAAGGAACAGACCGCGGCAGATCGACAGCTTTTATTTTAGAAACCGAGGATTTCAAGATTTGCCATCTTGGGGATCTTGGCTCGGATCTCAACGGAAAACAACTTGAAGAAATAGACGGCGTGGACATTCTTTTTGTTCCAGTCGGAGGAAATTATACTATTGATGGTAAAAAAGCCGCTGAAATCGTACGAAAAATAGAACCCGCTGTCGTGGTACCGATGCACTACAAAGTAGCAGGAACGACTTCGGCAATCGAAGACGAAAGCAAATTTTGCGCAGAAATGGGGAATTGTCCGAAAGAAAAAACAGCAAAGCTGAACATAAAGAAAAAAGATTTGGAAGGAAAGAGCATGGAAGTAATCATTATGGATCACGAAGCATAATATTGCTTTGCGATTCAATTCCGCTTCTATGAGCATTTATTCAAAAATAGAAGAGATAAGGAAAAAACCTGAGCACATCCGTATGCGTTATGTTTGGGGAGCAGTCGGAGTCTCAATGGTTTTCGTGGTCATTGTCTGGATATTTTCAATTATCACCTTGTTCCAAAGAAAAGATGCGGCTCCACGGGAAACCAACAACCCTTTGTCAGGCATTCAGCAACAATACCAAGATCTGAAACAGAATTCTCCGTCATTGAAAGATTACGCCAATCAGCCTTTATCTTCTGGCACCGAGGGTGTCTCTGATTCTGGAAGCAGCAATTTTACGAATCCGGATCAAAACCAGAATTCTGATGGTTCACAAGATCCAACTCAGTCTAGCCAATATTCCAGCATCCAGTCAGGTACTATAGGCCAATAGAATATCACCATTAAAGATAGAGATAGTGTTTTTATTGTTTTTGTTATTTGTTAAATGTTTCAATAACCTAATATGAAAGCAAATCAGAAAAATTTGGAATTCGCACAAGAAAACATTCAGCCACGCGCATTGGTCAGCGAAGTGCAGCAATCATATCTCGATTACGCCATGAGCGTGATCATTGCCCGTGCTTTGCCTGATGTACGTGACGGTCTCAAGCCTGTGCATCGTCGCATTCTTTATTCCATGTGGGAAACAGGCCTCAGACCTGGCGCAAAATTCAGAAAATCAGCTACCGTGGTTGGTGAAGTGCTTGGTAAGTATCATCCGCATGGCGACATGGCTGTTTACGACTCTATGGTGCGCATGGCCCAAGATTTTTCATTGCGTTATCCTTTAGTTAATGGTCAAGGAAACTTTGGTTCCATGGATGGTGATAGTCCTGCTGCTTATCGTTATACTGAAGCCAAGCTTCGCCCGATCGCCGAAGAGATGCTTTTTGATATCGAGAAAGACACTGTTGATTTCGTGCCCAATTTCGATGGCGTGCACAAAGAACCGGTTGTTTTGCCAGCCAAGCTTCCACAATTGCTGCTTAATGGAACCATGGGTATTGCCGTGGGTATGGCAACCAACATTCCGCCGCACAACCTCAATGAGCTCGCAGATGCCATCAATCATCTGATTGATAATCCGGAAGCAACCATTGATGAATTGATGCATTTTGTCAAAGGTCCGGATTTTCCAACTGGTGGTCTCATGTACAACACTCCTGGCATCCGCGAAGCATATTCCACTGGACGCGGCAAAATCGTGACCCGCGCCAAAGCCGACATTGTGGAAACAAAAGCCGGAGCATTCCACATTGTCATCACAGAAATCACCTATGCAACCAACAAAGCAACTTTAATTACTAAAATTGCTGATTTAGTCAAAGAAGGAAAAATATTGGGCATCAAAGACCTGCGCGATGAATCCGACAAAGATGGTGTTCGTATCGTGATTGAGCTCAAAAAGGATGCTTATCCGCAAAAAGTTCTCAACAAGCTCTATAACATGACTGACTTGCAGAAGAATTTCAATGTCAACATGCTTGCTTTGGTTGATGGAATAGACCCACAAATCCTGAGTCTGAAAGCAATTCTTGAGCAATATATCGCTCACAGAAACAGTGTTGTTACCAGGCGCACCCAATTCGAGCTCACCAAAGCCAAAGACAGAGCTCATATATTGGAAGGACTCAAGACAGCCTTGGATCACATTGATGCTATTATTGAAACCATCAAAAAATCCCCAACCAAGGAAGAAGCTCATGCCAATTTGATGAAGAAGTTCAAGCTTTCTGAAAAGCAAGCTTCAGCTATTTTGGAAATGCGCTTGCAAACATTGGCTGGCTTGGAAAGAAAGAAGATTGAAGATGAGTTGGCAGAAAAACTCAGATTGATTGCAGAACTTGAAGACCTTCTGGCTCATCCGAAAAAAATCTTAGGTGTTGTCAAAAACGAACTTCTCGCACTCAAGGAAAAATTCGGAGATGAACGCAAGACCAAAGTAATGAAGACAGGCATCGAGGAATTCAAACAAGAGGATTTGATTCCGAATGAAGAAGCCATCCTGACAATTTCTCAAGACGGATATATCAAGAGAATGAATCCTAGCGTTTATAAGGTCCAAAATAGGGGAGGCAAGGGAGTGATTGGCGCTACTACCAGAGAAGGTGATGTCATTGAGAAAGTGACCAGCGTCATGACTCATGACAATCTCATGTTCTTCACCAATAGTGGCAAAGTATTCCAGACCAAGGCTTATGAAATTCCAGAATCATCCAGAACTGCCAAAGGACAAGCTATTGTAAACTTCCTGCAACTCACGCAGGAGGAAAAGATCACAGCCATGATCCCATTCAACAAGAATGACGCTTATAAATATTTCTTCATGACCACGACTAGCGGAGTTGTAAAGAAATCCAAAATAGAAGACTTCGACAACGTGCGCCGATCTGGACTCATTGCCATAACATTAGACAAGGGCGACACTCTCAACTGGGTGCAACCTACCAGTGGAACAGACGAGATCGTAATCAGCACTGCTCAAGGACAAGCCATCCATTTCAAAGAAAGCGATGTGCGTCACATGGGAAGAAATGCCGCCGGAGTCAGAGGCATCAAACTAAAGAAAGATGATAAGGTTATCGGCATGGACGTTGTCATCAAGGGACAAAAAGGCAACCAGCTGCTGATCATCTCAGAAAACGGCTTCGGCAAAAGGACTGATCTTGGATCATACAAGATCCAGAACCGCGGAGGATCCGGCATAAAGACCGCTCAGGTTACGACAAAGATTGGTAAATTAGTAGAGGCACACATCATTAACATAGATGAAATAGAAGGAGATCTTCTGGTTACATCAGAGCAAGGACAAATCATTCGCATTCCACTCAAGAGCATTTCAGTGCTCGGCCGCGCCACTCAAGGAGTGCGCATCATGAAACCGAATAGCGGCGACAAAGTAGCAGCCGCAGCGGTCATCTGAAGCAAGCTAAAATTTTCCTAAAAACAGCGGGTCATCCGCTGTTTTTTGTTTCAACACGGCAAACTATTGCCAATTCAGGATATATGTGCTATTATTTATATGTAATTTAATTTCACATCGAGCATATGTTGGTTTTAGGCTTATTGGAGCCAAAACGAGCATAGCGCTGACACAATGCTATGGCACTCACGCACAAGCAGAAAGAGAAAGTGACTAAAGAGGTCAAGAGACACGAAAAAGATACCGGCTCTCCGGAATATCAGATTGCGCTTTTCACTGAAAGAATCAAGAAACTGACATCTCATCTTAAGAAAAACAAGAAAGATTTCCATTCTCGTCGCGGACTTCTCAAAATGGTAGCCAAGAGACGCAAGCTTCTGGCTTATCTGGAGAAGACCAACGAAAAAGTTTTCAAGAAAATCATCAAGGATCTGGGTCTTAAGGGCTAAATCCTTTCCGATAATAAAAGCAGGGTGACCTGCTTTTATTTATTATAAAGAACTACAAAGCGGTCGATTTTGTATAAGATAAGATATTATCTATATTTTTTAAGCAAAAATTCATTTTATTTAAACATTAGAAGTTAAGAATTAAAAAATTTTTTATATTTATGGCTCAATTTAAAGAACAAAGAGTAGGGGTGCTAGTTGATATCCAAAACCTTTATTACAGCGCCAAGGCTCTTTATGGCAAAAAAGTTAATTTCCAAAAAGTTTTGGAAGCAGCTGTGGGAGAAAGAAAGCTTATCCGCGCCATTGCTTATGGCATCAAGACTCTGGAAGGGCAAGAAGAAAAATTCTTTGAGGCATTGGAAAAACAAGGCTTTGAGGTTAAGACAAAGGATTTGCAGATCTTTCCAGGAGGAGCAAAAAAAGGCGACTGGGACGTGGGTATCGCTGTGGATGCCATCAAACTTTCTAAAAACATGGATGCAATCGTGCTTGTTTCCGGCGATGGCGACTATGTGCCTTTGGTTGAATACATCCAGAGCACGACAGGCTGCCGCGTGGAAGGCATCGCTTTCGGCGAAAGCACTAGTGCAAAATTAGGCGAAGCCTTGGATGAATTCACGGACCTTTCAGACAACAAAAAGAGATTTCTTATTTATTCTGGAAAATAGTTTTTTTGAGTAAAACTGTTTACGCACGTAACATAGCATGACAGCTTTCCTTTTTGACACGCTTTTGGATAAATACCCAATATCCAAAAGCTCAAGAGCCGTTACCGCCGGCTGTTGGCCAAAAAGAAAAACTGTCACGCTAACGCGTGCGCTTTATATTTAATTGACAAAAGAGCAAAAATAGGCTAGGATAAAGGCAATTAACATTTTCATAAGACCTTCGCAGGTGCGTCGCAGACACAATAATGCGCTCAAAGTTTGAGCTCGGTATCGTGTTTATAACGCCACTTGTAGAAGACTCCACTTTTCAATGGAGCATAAAAAATGGTCCCTCCAAATCGGGGGACGCGAACTTGTAATTGAAACAGGACTTTTGGCCAAACAAGCCAACGGAGCAGTGACTGTGCGCTATGGCGATACGGTCGTTTTGGCGACAGCCACTATGAGCAAAGGAGCATCACGCATCAGCGGATATTTTCCCTTAATGGTAGACTACGAGGAACGCTACTATGCTGCCGGCAAGATCAAAGGCTCTCGCTTCATTAAAAGAGAAGGCAAGCCATCCGACGAAGCCGTTCTTACCGGACGCGTCGTTGACCGCACCATTCGTCCGCTTTTCAATGGGCGTATGCGAAATGAGGTTCAGGTCGTCGTTACTGTACTATCCATCGATGGAGAAAATGATCCAGATATCGTTTCCATGATTGCTGCCTCCGCTGCTCTTACGCTTTCCAATATTCCATGGAACGGACCTATTGGTGCCGTACGCGTGGGAAGACTAAATGGAGAGCTTATCCTCAATCCAGTCAACGGAGAACTTACAGATGGAGACATCGACCTGATTATTGCTGGAACAAAGGAAAAAGTGAACATGGTAGAAGCCGGCATGAAAGAAGTGCCAGAAGCTGAAGTGATCAAAGCTTTCGCTTTCGGACATGAAGCCATCAAAAAGATTGCTGTTTTCATCGAAGATATCGCCAAAGAAGTTGGCAAAGAAAAAGCCGTGCCTGCTTTGCTCGCCGGAACTCCTGAATTCGAAGCTGAAATAAAGGAGCTGTTCATGAAAGAGAACTTGGGCGAAATCCTTTATGACAAGAACAAACAAGTCATAGAAGAGCGCGTCAAGGAAATCAAGGAAAAAATAAATGCTTACATCAGCGAAAAATATCCTGATGATGCTGCCAAGCTGCAAGAAATAGCAGAACAAGTGTTTGAGGAAACATCTGACGACATCGTGCACCAGAACATTCTAGAAAAAGGACAGCGCCCTGATGGCAGAAAATTGGATGAGATCCGCCATATCGAATGCCGCGTAGGACTTTTGCCTCGCACGCATGGATCAGCCTTGTTCACTCGCGGCGAAACTCAAGCTTTGACCGTGACCACGCTTGGTTCTCCTGGGGATGAGCAAATCATAGACACCATGGAAGTAGACACCAAGAAGCGCTACATCCATCACTATAATTTCCCGCCATATTCCGTCGGTGAAGTTCGTCCTATGCGCGGACCAGGAAGACGCGAAATAGGGCACGGCGCTTTGGCAGAACGCGCTCTAGTGCCAGTACTGCCAGACAAGGATTCCTTCCCATACACCACCCTTTTGGTCAGTGAAATTCTTGAATCCAACGGTTCGTCTTCTATGGCCTCCACCTGTGGTTCAACATTATCCCTGATGGATGCCGGTGTTCCGATCAAGCGCCCAGTCAGCGGCATCGCCATGGGAATTATTGTTGGAAAAGACGGCAATTTCAAAGTGTTGACTGACATCCAAGGTCTGGAAGATCATTATGGCGACATGGATTTCAAAGCTGCTGGAACAGAAAAAGGCATCACCGCGCTGCAGATGGACGTGAAAGTGGATGGAATAACGATTGAGATGCTTGAAGCTGTGCTCACGCAGTCCAAGGGAAATCGCATGGAAATCATGGGCAAAATATTGGAAGCCATACCTGCACCGCGCGCCAACATGTCACAATATGCTCCTCGCATCATCATCATGCATATCAACCCTGCCAAGATCCGTAATGTGATCGGAACAGGAGGCAAGATTATCAATGAGATCATCGACGAGACAGGCGTGCAGATCGATATCGAAGATGATGGCTCCATCTTCATCACTTCATCCGACGAAGCTTCCGCTCTTAAAGCTCAACAATGGATCGACAATCTGACCCATGAAGTGAAAGCTGGCGAATTATTTAACGCCAAAATTACCCGCATCATGAGCTTCGGGGCTTTTGCAGAAATCCTGCCAGGACAAGAAGGGCTTATCCATATTTCCGAATTCTCTGACCAGAGGATTGAGAAAGTGGAAGATGTGGTAAAAATCGGCGACATAGTGCCAGTTAAGGTTAAGGAAATAGATAGCCAGGGACGCATCAATCTCACAGCTAAGAATATAGCACCGAAAACTGCATAACTTTCTTGGCAATAAGTCAAGTTAGGTATAAAATAGAAGCGTATAAAAACGCTTCTATTTTTTATCTCTCTAAAACAAAAAAATGACAACTCAATCAGCTACTTCCAACACGCCTTTTGTTTCTTCCGCCCAATCAGAACAAGGTGGTTTTTCGATTCATACAATGCAAGATGACCTTGTTTTGCTAAAACAAGGCGGATTAAAGCCTTCGAGTCCCATTCAAAACATTCCTAAGCAAGTCGCTAGCATTCCTGCTTCACCAGAAACTCCGATTCAACAACCACAACCCAAACCTAAAGCTCCGATTCAACAAAAACCTCAACAAACTCAACCAAATATTCCTATAAAAAGAAACAATCCTTTTCTTGGTTCAGACAATTTTTCGGCTACCACAAAAACAGCAACAGAAAATCATCCAACGAGTTCTTCTTTTCCGGCTCCAATAAACGCGCCTCAACAGCATGATGCCCCTAGCCAAAGCCAGCCAAAAATTCCTGTACAACTCGTAGAAGCTTCGATTGAAAAAAAAGAAGACGCATTTTCCAAAAACAATAGCGGCCTTGGCTCAAAAATATTGATTTCAGCAATTTCTTTATTCGTATTGGTAATTCTGGGTTTAGGCGCTTACTACTTTATAGCTTCAAATAAATCGAAACAACAGCAACTTGTTTCCGTGCCCGAAGAAACTACCATTGAACAACCATCTCAGCCAGCTACTGAAGAGCAACCTCAGCAAATAGATGTTCCAACAATGCCTCAAGAAAAATATTCCCAGACCAAGCAGAATTATTTAACAATAGACCCATCCAAAACTAGCCTTGCTGATATCAAGAAAACCTTGACCGATCTGGCTTCAGATACTGACAATCTAAAACCATCCTCTGTTTATGAGTTTTCTGTAGTAGACGCGAACAATGCTCCAGTGGCATTTCCTATTTTTGCCACAGCTGCAAAAATAAATCTTTCCCAGAACCTTTTGAGTAGTCTTGGAGAAAATTTTTCTGTGTATTTTTATAATGACAACGGCAATGTTCGCACAGGATTAACAATTGACTTCAAAGATAAGAATGCTACTACTTCCGAGCTTTCAAAACAAGAAAAAGGTTTCCCGGCAGCACTTTCGAATCTTATGCTGACTGCAGCTCCTGAAAATCTAACCGGCTTGTTTAATAGCAGTTCTTATAAGGGATATTCCATACGTTATTTAAATCTCAATTCAGCAAAATCCCTATCTGTAGACTACGCACTTACCGACAAGCAGCTAATCATTGGAACAAGCAAGGATACTTTACGAGCAATCTTGGATAAACTTGCAACACAAATATCTACAGATTCAAACATTTCAGCATCCTCAAATACAGCAATTTCTGCTCAAGACAATTCTGATTCAACTCAGACCAGTGAAAATTCCGCATCGACTCAACAGAATTAACACCTTTCTGTGGATAACTTGTTAGTAACTGTGCTTAACTTTGGATAAATCTAGAAAATAATTTATTTTTATTTTTTACAAAACGGAGCCAATGCGAGAAAATTCTGTAAACTTGTTCTTTTTTAGCTTAAACAAAAGAATATTTCACCACACCTTTGACCCATGGCAATTTTTCTGCTATAATTGAACTATCAGATGAGAGAGAAGGACATTAAAAACTGAATTCGGAATGGTAGAAGAGCTCCAATCACGATTTCCCCCTATTTGTGATTGGAACCATTCTACTATTCAAGTGTAGAGGAAAAACTATTCCCTACCGCCCCGATTCTGACCGGGGACCCTAAAACAAAAACAAAAAATTGGGACCTACCCGGATGAGCTGAAAATGAACGGCTCACGCGGGTAGGATCCCAATACAATCTTTTTAAAATAAAAAAAAATAAAAAAGATCAGTTCTTTCAAACCCATCAAAGGTCACAGACCAGAGAATGGTAGAAGCAGAGCATCTGTAATAAAAGGTCAGAAACAGAAGCAAAAGAGAAGTATGTATACAAAATACATGCAATGGGTAAACTAGAATATGCCTTCACCCGGGCTATAAGTTTCAAATCTGCATGTTGATACATACAACAAACACTCGGCGCTGCCGCCGTATATTATATAATTTCGGGCGCTTGCAGCGCCGGGTTTCCATACCTCAATCTTCGAGAAAGATACGGCCATGAAACTCGGTTATATGTCCATATTTCTTTCGAAAAACAGCCCGGCAAGGGCTGTTTTTGATTTCTTCCAAGTCTATCTTATGTTGCAAGGCTTAATAAAAAAGAAAAATAGCGCTTCTTTGGGAAAACGGGGCGAAAATGCCGCAATTTCCTATTTAAAAAAACAGGGCTATTCTATTTTAGAAACAAATTATTGCAATTCTGGCGGCAGAAGATTGGGAGAAATAGACATTATTGCACAACAAGGCCAAGAATTGGTTTTTGTCGAAGTAAAAACCAGAACAATAAGTTTTTCAAATAGCCCGATTCCGGAAGAAAGTATCCAAAGAAACAAATTGTATAAATTAAATAAGATTGCAAACCATTATATCAAAATAAACGGACTTTGGAATAAGCCGTTTCGGTTTGATGCCATAGCTATTCTGGCAAACCCTTCTAAAAATGAGGCTCAATTAAGGCACATAAAGAACATTTTCATATAGACAGACGCTTATTTTTTTGATATAATCAATCATGTAAGCTTTGTTTGTTGGATAATTAATCTTTTTAAAAAAATATGGCTATAGAAGCTAATGTTCTAGCTGAACTCAAAGAAAAACTCTTGGAAGAAAAAACTCGAATCGAATCCGACCTCAAACGCATTGCTAAGCCTGGCAATGTTGAAGGTGATTACAACACCACATTCAATGAAATCGGAACTGATGAGGATGAAAACGCTACGGAAGTTGAGGAATATACTGATAATTTGGCTCTAGAAACAACACTTGAAAAACAATTGCGCGATATCATTGAAGCCCTTGAGCGTATTGAGGCTGGAACATACGGAAAATGCGAGAATTGTGATGCGGAAATACCAGTCGAACGCTTAAAGGCTTATCCGGCAGCAAAAACCTGTACGCGTTGTTAACACCCGCTGTGGATAGACAAGACCGCCCAAAGTCACTTCGCTTCTTTTTTGCTTTATTTTGGACATGTTTTGCTGTCTTAATGGATCAATTCATAAAATATAAAATCCGCCTCAATGGTGGATTTTATATTTGCAATAAAGGCATTTCCTTTGGTTTCTCCCTTAATGGAGCTTTTATTTTAATTGCCACATCTATTTTCATACTGCTTCTGGGATTTTTATTTTTTTTGACTATTAAAAACAGACCTGGCGACAAAATATTGCTTTTTGGCTTAAGTATGGCTTTAGGTGGGGCATTTTCAAATTGGATAGATCGTTTTACTCAAGGCTGTGTTATTGATTTTATGGTTATCCACCCTTATTTTTTCCCTGTGTTTAATTTGGCGGATATTTTTATTTTTTCCGGATGTACTTTGCTTGTCTACAAACTTTTTCATAAAAACACCCTTTGATTTGTTTATAACTTGTGAATAAGTCCATTTAACTGCCAGTTTTATTGTTGATAATCTTGTGTGATTTGGTTGATAATTTGAAAACTAAATTCTTTTTTTGTCATCTCTAAACTTATCAACTGTCTCAAACCACCAATTTCCATATTTTACCCCAAACAGCAAATTCTGTTTTTTCTTTTTAACAAGCCCTTTTCACTATTTATCCACAAAAACCATCTTCTTAATAACAATAGTATTTAAATAATTATAATTTAAATACTAATTATTTTATTAACAAAACGTTTTTTAGGGGAACACTTAGAAATCACTCCAATGCATTCTTTTTTATTTTAAATAAAAGACGGTTGATTACATTATATTTAAAATGTGTTATTATATAGTAAGCAAATATTATTCAAACATGAAAACAAAAGAATTTATTATAACAAGCATTTTTATAGTCTTTTGTTTGTTTTTATATTGGCTTTTTCCAGTTCAAGATAATTTTCAAAAAGTAGTGACTCTATTGGTTTTCTTTGTATTTTTGCCGATATTTTTCTTGAAAATAATATTAAAAAAGCCAATCTTGACATCACTGGGAATTAGAAAAGGGGATTTTAATCAAGGAATAAAGTGGTCTATTTTCTCTTTGGCTGCTTCTGGGGCTTTATTGTGGCTACTGGTTGTATATACGAATTTTTTGAAAGAATATTATTTACCTAGAGACGTAGCTGCTGATTTTTGGTCATTTTTGTTTTTTGAGTTAGGTATGGTTTTGTTTTTAGTATTTGTTTATGAGGTTTTTTTTAGAGGATTTGTTTTTTTTAGACTGGAGTCGAAGCTTGGTTATTGGGCTATTGCGGTGCAATTCGCAATTTTTTTGGTCTTTGTGTTGACAGCGAATAGTTCCATCTGGCTATTTGCTCCATATTTGGTTTTTGCACCTTTTGCTGGAATCATTGCTTGCAAAAGCAGATCTATTCTATATTCAGGTTTGTCTCAAATGCTGCTGTTTATTATTTTTGACGCCAATATTGTGCGTCTAATAAAGTAGGCAATCAAATATTATTATGAGATATCGAAAAAAAATAAAAGCTATCCGTTTAGTGGCAGCCTTTTTGATGATTTGCGGGGTGTCTTTTTCAAGCGTTTTTTCAAATTATGCGCTTGCAGCAGCTGCACTGAGCAATTTATCTCTTTCTGATTTGCAGAAGCTATTGAATTCACAAACTAATACTGGAAATGGGGTAACAGGGGCTAGTTCTGCTGGATCAGCGGGCAACTTGCTTAATAAACAACAGGGACCAACGGTTAAACTTACTTTTGAAGGAGGTACGCGTGATGGTGACAAGGTGACCGCAAGGGCTTTTCCTGGTGGTTTCACTAATGCCTCTGATCCTAACGGCCTTTATTTCACGTGGTTTTTAAAAAGAGATGGATGTGATCTGACTGACGAGGATGATCCAACTGGTAAAAAAGGAAAAAAGGAGAGTGATCAAGCAAAAATCGACAGGTGTGATTTTGATGGCGATGACATTATCACAGTCAATGATTGGAAAATAGATGCTGCTCGCCAAATAATCAAAGGAAATTTTGACAAATCTTCGGCCGATTATTCCAGTGCAGCAAATAAGAATTTCGACGACAAAGCTGCGGGAGTAAAAGCTTTGCCTTCCTTGAGTGATTGGCCTAAAACATATGACAATGATAAGGACAATGGAACCGGCAGTGATGTCCCGAATTGTTATGTGCAGGAACCGGAGTCGGGACTTATTTATGAACTGCGCAAGACCAAATCGGAATTTAATAACACTTGTCCGAGCGGATATCACGAATCTTGCATAAATGATACGAGTGCGCCTTGCGATGTGCTTAATTCCAGTTATGATCCTGCAAATCCTAATACTGTAAAATCGATCCAACAGAATTTTTCAGTATGTGCTGTTTCAAGCGAGGTAGGGGGATCCAATGGTAGCGGAGGCACTGCTTCCGAAAGCGATGTTTATAAATGTGACATAGCTAGTAGTGCAGATCTGAAGGATTATAAAGCCTCTCTTGAGTGTAAAAACAACGGTGGTATCCCTTTTTGTGTCAAGGATGAGATAAACACCAATGTGAACAAATCCTGGTCTGGATTCAAAGATGCTTCCGAAAATGTTTTAAGTGGTACAAGCAAGATTTTTGCTTTTAACACGGTTTCAACTACGGACAGTACTGCTAATGATGCGAGTGGATCAACAAATGGCGTTTGTGGTCAGATTCGCGCTCTAAATACGAATTCTTGCTCTGGTCCGCTTGACCAAAGCGATACATGCAAAAAGTCTCCACCGCCGTATTTTCTAGATGATTCCAAATCATCTAATCTGTTGCTTGTCAAAGCTGATCAAAGTTGCAGCACGATATCGAACAATTTATTGAATGGAGTAACGGATTCATCTGGAAGCACTATTTTTCAAGGTAAC
Organism: Patescibacteria group bacterium; assembly: GCA_036391995.1. Lineage (GTDB taxonomy): Bacteria > Patescibacteriota > Minisyncoccia > Moranbacterales > GWC2-37-73 > DASVYU01. The sequence goes on along the minus strand of DASVYU010000044.1, from coordinate 18,758 downwards.
AGCGCTTTACAACCCACTTGCTCTTTTGAAAGGGATGCCAATGAATGTAAGCATTTATTCCCGATTCTGCCTAAAAGCATAGAATTGAAAGAACAGGATTTGAATGGGAACCAGAAGAATGTCAATCTTGATCTTAACGGCGACAAAACCGGTGATGACAAATTCACACTGGCGGAAAAGGAGTTTTGGGGTGCTGATCCCACCACGACACAAACAAATGGCAAGCAGTTGGATGGAGCAGCTGTCAGTGGTTTGGGTGTGGACAGTTTGACATGGACATACAAAAATGGCGATAAGATCGGAGTTGTGGTTGAGGGGGATACGCAGATTCCTACACAGCATAGCAATTCTTCTTACATGAGAATGTGGGCATTTTCCAAAGGCGTGTGTCCTAAGATGCATGACGAACTGGAGGATTCTGCCAGCACCATAGATCCAAATTCTGGTCGCGGATTCTATATCGATGACAATGGTAACACTAAAGCAGGCATACTGACTGCGAATTTCGATTTGGACAAATGCTTGCGAGACAACCTGCAAGAACCTGATGAATCCGGAGCAAATGATTTCAGCTTGAATTTGTCAGCTTCTCCAGACACCAATCTTACAAATGATCCATCTGGAAGCATGAGAGGGGATGAGGTTTCCATGACCGCCACTCCGGCCAACACTGTCGATCCTGCCACGCTCAATTATGATTGGAAAATAGAAAGAAGTCTGGATGGATCCTTGCAGCCGGGAGACAATACAGCGTGGCAAGACATCACAAGTGACATCCAAGACAAGATAGACCACAGCAATTTGTTTGGCATAGGGATTAATACGTTCACTTTTCGCTTAAATATCCCGACTGACATCATTGATCCGAAAAAAGAAAAAAAGAACAACTTCTATCTGAGAGTTAAGGTGAAAGCTTCAGAAACAAACAACTCCGGAAATCAAGCCGCAACTGCCACAAAGATTCTCGCAGTCAACCAACAGAAGGACAAAATAGTGGTCTATCCTGTTAATGCGGACTCAAACGGTATGTTGAATATCGATTCCAGTGCCAAGCCTTTCTGCTCAGACGCGAATGGCTTGAGGAGTTGCCCTGTTACAAAGAATGAGATTATAGGAATCAAGATTCCCAATGATGGATCTCTGTCAGCTTTTTCGTGGAAAATAAACGGTAATGATTTCCAATGCGACGCCAGCATCTCTTCTGATTGCAAAAATGCAGCCGACAACATGCTCTTTTTCCCTGTGTTGGGTAATGAAAACGAAGCTGTCGATGTCGAAGCTTCAGCGGTTAGACATAACAGCGACACCAACATGGATGACCATATAACTCTAAGCAGGCATTTCCTGATCGTGGCTCCTTCTGTGCAAATTGTTTCCGCTGACGACACCTTAGTTTGGCCAAAACTTAATGGTTACTATAAGGATTTGGATGGCAATATGACTCCGGATTACAGTTCCACTGTCTACAACTCATCACCTGGAAATCAGATGAATCTGCAAGCGCAATTCTTGCCTGCCTGGAAAGAGTCGCAAGCTGACTTTGATTGGACGGTGGATGGTGTTGTGCAGAGCGCTTCCCATAATCAGCCCAATCTAGTGGTGCCGGTCACCAAAGGAGTAGGAGACAGTTACAGTGTGGGACTGGATGTGAAATATAACTCTGGAGCAACTGATCAATTAAATAATTTGCGCAAAGCTTTGTTGAAGAATTGGGGCGTGTCTCCGACTGATACAATCGAAACCAGTGACAATGCGAATATTCAAATTGATGTGGTTTCCGCTAATGGGACTAATGGGGCATCCCCCTTTATACCTTGGTCTGCAAGCCTAGTATCACATCTTCCGGAACAGCTCATGTTTTTGATGAGAATTGCCCTGACGGCATTCCTGCTCCTTGTTGTTACTGGCATGATATTTGCAATTATTCCCGAAACTCCTTTTGGAAACAAAGAAGATTCGAGGTATAATTAGGTTTGTTCGAAAATAGAAACACAAAATAGCTTTCAAAATGTTATCAAGAAAGAAAAAATATTCAAAGCATGCTTTTTTTGCGCAACTTTTGTTGATGGGCAGTTTTCTGTTTTTACAAACATCGGCATCCCAGGCTGACACAAAACTCTGCACATGTTATCAAGACGCATCCAAGGGAAGTGCAAAATATAGTGATGGTGTTCAAACTGACACCGAAGACAAGTGCCGCAATATCTGCTTGAAGATAGTGGTCAAAGGAACGTATACATTCGGTGATTATACCTATAAAGATGTTACAACAGGGCAAGTCCCTGATTATTCCAAAAGCACGAATATCACCTCAGGAGCTGCTGCTAATTCTTCCCAAAACAGCAACTCATCCAGCAATGCCAATACTCCAAATAGTGGCGCTTTTGACTACAAACTACTAGAATCATTCCCTGGATTTTTTAGCGCAGGGCAGTCGGTGGATTTTCCGACCCTTATTTTGTCCATATATAAGTTCGGTATCTGGACCATAGGCATTGCTGCCTTGCTTATGTTGGTGATCGGTGGTGCGATGTACATGACAAGTGCTGGAAACACTTCGAGTGCGGGCAGTGCCAAGGGGGTCATAAAAGACGCACTGATCGGTGTTGCCGCGGCCATGATGTCATGGTTGATTCTTTATGTCATCAATCCGGATCTTACCAAAATTGATCTTAGCCATTTTGGTGCCGTTAATGTTGATCAGTTTACGATACCTGTAGCCCCTTCATCTCCTGGAAATTGTGATCAGCCAATTACTGATCCAAACAATCCTTGCAGTATCAGTAAGCTAAGATTTTTCATTGCAAATCAAGGTGATCCAAATATTGATCCTGATAAATGGGCCAGCCAAGCATCTTATATTTGTAGGGCTGAAAGTGGAGGTAAAGCAGATATTGGTAGTTCGGGCAAATGTGGAGGCACATCTATTGCTTGGGGTTTGTTTCAAATAAACCTGAATGCGCATTGCAATGGCGCATTCAGTGGAAAATGGAGTTCTAAATATGGATATCAAGACGGGGGCTGCACCGTAAGTAATCAAGCTACTTTTGAAAGTTGCCGTCAGAATGCGATTAACCCCACATGGAATTTGCAACAAGCTTGGAATATGTATAAAAAAAGAGGAAGTGGTTATGATTGGGGAGATTGGGAAGCGAACAGCAAGTGGTGCCATTTTGCTCCCAAAAGTGCGAATAAATAAAAATACGATCAGGACAATTTACTGATGAAAAAAATATTCATAATATCGGTTGTTTTTCTTGTGATAACACTTTTTTTCCTAGGAGTGTATAATTTTGCATTCAGAAAAAATGAACCAACAAAAAATGCTGGCACTCAGCAGCAAGCTCAAAAAAATGATGTTGCTCCAAATCAAAATACTCAACCGACAACAAACGCTAAATCAAAAATAAGTCAGATCACCAAAGATTCCATCATTGGACCGGTGGCTGATAGAAAAACAGAAAAAATATATTTCTACGCAGCTTCTGATGGAACAGCTTGGAAAATGGATCCAGATGGTGGCAATCGCAGTCAGATTTCAAGCACCGTGCTCCAAGGATTGCAAAACGTCGCTTGGTCACCAAATGAAACCAAGGTAATCACCAATTTCAACAAAGACGGAAAAAGCGTTTTTTTTGAGTATGATTACGACAAAAAGGCTGCCACTCAATTGAAAGATGGCCTGGATACGGCTGTTTGGGACAATATAGGGGCGCGCATAATATATAAATATTTCGATGCCAAAACAAAAAAGAGGACCTTGAATGTGGCAAATCCAGATGGTAGCAATTGGCAGGTTTTGGCTGAAATTCCCTTTAGGAATGTCGATGTGGCTCAAATACCGACGACATCGCTTGTTTCATTTTGGAATGCGCCCGCTTCGCAGGAAGAGACGCAACTGCAGACAGTGGGTCTCACTGGAGGCGAAGTGAAAACATTGTTCAGGGGCAGATATGGTGCGGATTATCTCTGGAGTCCTCAGGGAGATCAAGTATTGGTGAGCTCATTGGATTCTCCAGGAAGCCGCACATTGTCTCTAGGAACTGTTGATATGAGCGGAAAATATCAAGACTTTGGAGTTGCCACATTGGCTTCCAAATGCACTTGGTCTTTTGATGGCAAGGATGTTTACTGTGCTGTTCCGCAGGCGATTTCAGACAACAGCAATATGCCTGACGACTATGAATCCAAAAAAATCACAACCAAAGATGTTTTTTGGAAGATAGATACAGTAACAGGGCAGAAGCAGCAACTCGTTTCAAGCAACACATTAAATGGCGCATCTTATGATGCCACTAACGTGTTTTTGTCTCCCACTGAGGATGCTCTTATGTTCCTAAACAGAATTGATGGCAGATTGTATAGGCTGGAACTCTAAAGTTTTTTTGAAGAACGAGCTCTGTAGAGTGAAATGGAAATGAAAATACAAAGCCAGAAAAGCATAGAGAGATCATTTTTCCAAAAAGGCGTATCAAAGAGTCCGTGAAGAAAAGTGTACAGAAAAAATGCCAATAGCGCCGCTGCCAAAGCGGTGTTTTCTTTTGCTTTTATTATTTGTAGGAGCAAAAAAATAGCATAAAATATGACAAATAAAAATCCCAAAAGTCCAGCAAGGCCGGTCTGAAGCCAAAATGCTAGCAAGAGATTGTGCGGCTCCGGTACAGCCCATTCCAAGTAAGGAGGGAAATATTTTTGATAAGCCAAGTAAGTTTGCTGGAAGTTGCCTGGACCGATTCCAGTGATGGGATGATTTTTTATCATTAAAAAAGAGGATTTCCAAATCATTATGCGTGACGCAAGCGAGGATCTGGAATCAGCCTGAAGCAGAGTTGAAAACTTATTGCTTTGCAGCTGGGAAAAAATAATCAAAAAAGCAACAATCGCGGCGCATAGCGCAACAGCCATACGTCTTTTAGGTTTTGTTAGATATAGGGCCAAAAAGATCGCCATCAATGTGGCGGCCCATGCGGCATAAGAATATGTCCAAAAAAAGGCTAATAGTATGGGAATCGATGCTGTCACATAAAAAGGCCGCTCTTTGCTTCCAGTGTTGGCCGCTAAGGCCAAAAAAAAGCCGAATATGACTGCTGGTGCCAGATACATGGCCAAGTAGTTGGGTGAGCCATAAAAAGCGCTCAGACGAGCATCATATGTCACAAGGCCTAAAGCCTTATAGGCAATTGCAACTAGCGACACTGCAGAAGCGGAAACAAAAATGGCCTGCAAAACTCTTTTTATGTCCAGTTCATTTTCAATAAGCGAAAAAAGCGCGTAAGAAAAGAAGATTGGCAACAAAAACCAACTCTTTATGATTCCCAAACCTGACATGCTGATCGGATTTGCGATGGCTGATAACAAAATGCCCGTCAGCAACAAAAAAACGCCTCCAAAAATGAATGGCGGTATGGATCTTAATTTAGCTTTGTGGTTACCAAATCCTGTTACAAACCAAATAACAAGCGCCAGCAAAGCTCCAAGTTCGAATAAATTGGTAGGCAGGCCAAAAAAATTGATGCGCAATAAATAAAGCGGCATCGCTGCAACACAAAGTAAGAAATAATTCTTAAGCGTCAGTAGGTTTTTCATTGAGGGTGGTATTAAAAGCCGGAACTAAGGCCAAAATAATTACAAACAGGGACAAAACATGCACTGAATACAAAGGAGTTTCCACTAAAGAATGAATGGAAAAAATAATGAGACTTGCAAATCCAGCAGTGAAAATGGAATTGAGGCTGGAATTCTTCCAGAAACTGTAAATGGCAAATGTCACCAAGGCAAGAAAAACAGCCAATGTTTCCACGCCTAGTTCTGCAGCTATATCAAAATACAGATCGTGGGCATAGATAGGCTCTCTGTAGTCAGCTCCAGGGTCAACAGCTAACGGATACATAGCGATACCTACTCCGAGTGGGTGTTTGGAGATTATTTCAAGGGCTTGTTGCCAGTTGCTTAGTCTCCCCTGGTTTGATCCTTCGTGAATGTCGAAAGAAGAAGTCAAGCGGCTGGCAACAGGATTGTCATGTATTGATATGAAGAGAAACAGCAGCGCGGCGGATCCCCAAAGGATTTTTTTGGCTGTTTGCTTTGACACTAAAGGCAAAGATGCCAATGATCCAAATAATAAGGCCAGATAACTACCTCTGGTAAACGAAAGAATATCTGCGACTGCAATCAGAATTGCGCACACAAGAAGCAATTTTTTTTCTGTTCCTTTGGAATTTGCCCAGAGCACGAGTACAAAAGGCAATAGAAGCTCCAAATAATAAGCGAACATATGAGGATCGGGAAAAACTGCAAAAGCCCTCATATAAGTAACACCATTTATGTTGACTAGCCAGCTGGGATAAGAAATTACTGCCTGCGAAAATGAATTGCCTAGAAAAAAAGGTGCAACATGTCTGGCTATAAACAGCTGCAAAGCATCAATGCCTACGAAAAACTGCAGTGAAAATTGAATGATTCCCATTAGGGATAATGCCGCTGCTCCGTAAGTTAAAATCCTGAGAGCCTTGGTTTGGTTTTTGGGAGCATTGAAAAAAGAAAATGCTGGAAAATAAAGAAGAAACAATGAGATCAAAAAAGAAAGCTTGCGCAAAGACCAGAATAGATTATGTGAAAAAATAAGGGAGAAAATAGCCAAAAAAATAAACAAACCCAGCAATGGCCAGATGCGGTTTATTTTTGGTAGGGGAAGTCTTTTTTTATAAACAAAAAATGCCCATATTAAAAACAACACAGGCGCCAAAATGCGCATGATCGGCAAATCGATGCCAACAGTCGGATTTAAGGCAAATTGGAAAGGCAAAAGTGCGCAGAAAGCCAAAAATGCATAATCAAACATGTCTTTGAGTGTGTTTTTAATCTACATCAAGCTTATCGCAGGATGCTTTCTGCAGCAAGCGCTATAGTCCTTAATATCCTAAGGGCAATTGATTGCCAAAAAGGGAGATTTTTGCGGAAATAATGGTCCTGAGAGGCGTAATATTGCTTCTTTTGTTCTTGCGTGGTTGTTTTGCTGGCTCCTCCATGATGAAGAAGGCACATTTTTGGCGAAACGACGGTTTGAAAACCTAGCTTTTCAGCCTGATGACACAAATCCACATCTTCAAAATACATGAAAAAATTGTCATCAAACCCCCCGATTTTCTTGAAAAGAGAGCTTTTGATAGCCAAAGCGGCGCCGCTTACCCAGCTGGTCGGACAAAGGTCTTTTGGCGGCTTTTCTGGGGATACTTTTGAAGTCCAAAGATTGTTTTTAATTATTTGCCACAAGTTTATCTTTGATCCATAACTCCAAGCTTGCATAGAGCCATCCGGGTTTACTAGGAACGGAGAGGCAATACCTATTTTTGGCTCCTGTAAAACATTTAAAAATTCAGCAATGTTGCCGGACAAAAATTCAGTATCTGGATTCAAAAAAAACAATATTTCACTTTTGGCATGCGCCGCGGCATCGTTGCAGGCCCTGCCAAATCCGTCATTAGTGCCTCTTTCTATGACCAGGATATTTTCACCAACTATTTCATTCAAGGGATCTTTATCATTGTTGGCAATGATTGTTTCGTATTCAAGAGAGCCAGCTTTTTCATGCAAGGAAAAAAGGCATTTTTTGAGCAAATCTGTGCTTTTGTAGTTAACGATAATGAAAGAAGCGTCCATAAGCGGCAAAAATGAAAAATGATCTTAACGCAGAGAAGCATCCTTGAAATCCTGATAAGCTCTTTGGACTTCTTTTGCCAATGTATTGCGAGAAAAAAGCAGATCAAGCCGGTTTTTGAATTTGCGCAAACTGACATAGAAAATAATCCAAGCTTTTCTGAACAAGTTCGAGTGAGTATAAAAAAAGATAAGTCCTGAAAGCACGAGCCAATATGTCTTGGAACGGCTATGGGAAGAACTCCTTTCCTTGTGTTCAATCGTAGTGTTTGGCTCTATGGCAAGAGAAAATCCAGCTTTGGTCGCTCGATAAGAAAAGTCAGTATCCTCATAGTAAAGAAAAAAACGCTCATCAAAGAGTCCGATGTCCTTGAATACTTTCTTCTTAATGAGCATAGCGCAACCGGTCAAATATTGCGATTCGTAGAGCTTTTTGGCAACAATCTTGTTGATGTGAGTTGCTTTCATTTTGCTCCAATGGATTATTCCGCCTGCAAACCAAACGGTTTTCTTACCGGGTCCCAATATTAAAGGACTTACGATGCCTATCTTTTTGCTGGAATCAGCTGCTTTGACCAGTTTGGAAAGAGTATTTTTTTCAATAATGGCGTCATTATTCAACAAAAATACGAAATCAGCGAATTTTTCCAAGGCAAAACGAATGCCGACATTGTTTCCTTTGGCAAAGCCTATGTTTGCTGAGTTTCTAATGAAATGCGCTTTGGGAAAAAGATCGCGAGCCTGCTCAAATGAGCCATCTGTGGAAGCATTATCCACAACTACGACTGAAAAATTTGGATAATCGGATCCTAAAACGGACTTTAGGCATGCGATCAGAGTGTCTTTGCCTTCATAATTGAGCACTATGACAAAAACAGAGGGAAAAGTGGATTCTTGCATATTTATTTTTTGCGGAAACTATTTAGCGCTAACCAGAGCCAATATTTCTTTTAGGGTTATTGTCCTTGTGAGCCAAAGGGACAACAGGTAGACAAGTGAGCTTCCCATGGCAAGGGCGAAAAAACCATGGACTTTGAAAACATAAAGAAAAATTGCCATGGCTGCACCTGACAAGAGGATTTTGCTGAAATGTTGGACCGTAGGAAAATAGCGCACATATTTCCAGGTCAGCAGCAATCCTGCCAAAGCTACAAAAAACTCGGTCAAGACTGAAATAACAGCAGCTGCGTCGTAAGAATAAATAGGAATGAATATGATATTGGCAGTGACATTGAAAATGGCGCAGGAAGCCAGAGCCCCAAGCATTTTCTTTTGGTGATTGGCAGCTATCAGGATGTTATTAAACAGCCCTCCAAAAAAAATGAATGCTAAAGCAAAAATAAGAATTCTCAAAGTATTGGCTGCTTGGGAAAAAGCATTGCCTCCGATGAGATGAATGATACCGCCGGCCAAGAAAAGCGTGCCTATGACTATCGGTACGATCAGGACCACAAAAACCTTGAATGTTTCATTCACGATGCGGGAGAATTGTTTTTTGTCAGTGAATATATAGCGTGACATCAAAGGAAAAATCAGTCCTATGATCATGCTTGGAAAAAAAGTAACATTAGAAATGACCTTATAGGCAGCGTTATAAATACCGACCTCGGAACTTGTCTTGAGGACAGAGAGCAATATGGTGTCAATATTGAAATATACGAAAATTACAATAGCAGAAATCCCCAACGGCATCGATTCGCGCAAAAATTGCTTCCAATAGGAGAAGTCAAACTGAGGTCTCAGTTTTACATATCTGTTTACCAAGGACACAACGAGGAGGAAATTTACGATCAGAGAGATCAGCATGGAAAGTATAATAGTTGTGAAGCCCAGATGCGCCTGAACAGCAAAGACAACGATTCCTACTTGGATGACTTTACCAAGCACTTCGACCAAAGCCACCTTGTCCATGGCAAGATTCTTCTGGAATACCCCATTCAGGACCATGTAGCCGGAAGAAAAAACAAAAGAAGCCGCAGCAATGAAAATACCCATCTTTACTTCTGAAGAGTAGGGCAAAAAGAAGATGAAAATGGGAGTTAAGACAAAAACCGCTGCCGAAGAAAGCAAGCGCAAGGAGAATGCATTGCCCAGAATCTTTTCTTCATCAGCATCGGGGCGGGAAATCTCTCGCGCCGTGATGGCATAAAGCCCCAAATCGGCCACTGATCCGAAAAATGAAAAATAAGCCAGCACCGTGGAATAATCCCCAAAGCCTGAAGTTCCGAGATATCGGGTAATAAGACCAATGCTTACAAGCGCAAGGATATTGGAGATTATTTTCGTGATTACATTGAAAACCACATTGTACGCAATTTTTCGTGCGATTGCCATGCGAAGCTTCCGTTAAAAATTTCAGGAAAGCGCTGCGCTTTCCTGAATATATAATACCGTATTTTTTAGAGTGTGTCAGTTGGCTTGACGACTATCTTGCGTCCTTCGCCTTCACCAATGCTTTCTGTTATAACATTTGAGTTTTTGGAGAGCTCCATGTGTACGATACGTCTTTCATAAGTAGACATCGGTTTCATAACAACGCTGCGATGCTCATCTATGGCTTGTTTTGCAGCGGCCTCGGCTTGTTCGATCACTGTTTGGTTCTTTTGCTGCCTGTAGTCGTTGATGTCCAAAATGAAACGCACCTTGTCATCGCTTCTTTTGCGGACAATGAGTCTGGCAATGTGCTGCAAGGCTTGCAGATTTATGCCATGTTGTCCGATCAAGAAATGCGAATCGCTACCAGTGGCTATGTTGCAAACTATGCTATCTTCCTCTGTGGTTTCGCTGATTTCTACAGTAGCGGTAAAACCCATTTTCTCAATGATTTCCTCAACTGTTTTTTTGATGATTTCCTTGGTTTGTTGCTGCATAGGAATTTTTATCTAAATGGTTAGTTTGCGGATTTCTTTTGGATGAATATCTGCTGCACTAGCATAAACAGGGTTGATGCTAGCCAATATAGTGCCAAGCCTGCAGGGAAGCGTACTCCAATGAAAAGCGTAAGCAGCGGTCCGAGGTAAAGCATCTGCTTGCTCATGATTTGAGCCATATCCGGCTCGTCACTTGAACTGCTGGTTTCCTTTTTGACTGTCTGCTGGGCCATCAGCATCTTTGTTTGGAAATATTGGGCAATGGCTGCCATTGCTGCAATAACGATGCTGGGCTTGGTTAAATCAACCAGGAAAATGAAAAACTGGTTTATTTTTCCCGGATTGACCACAAAAGCATAAAGCTGCGAAGCATCAACAGTCAGACCGTTGCTGGAAATGGAAAGCAGGATGCGATAGATCGCGATCAAGAATATCAACTGAATGATGAGAGGGAGGCATCCGGAAAATGGGTTGGTCTTGTGCTCTTTATAGAGCTCCATAAGCTGCTTGGTCTGCTCTTCTTTGCTGTGTTTGGTTTTTTGCTGCACCTCCTTTATTTTCGGCTGCAGGGCTTGCAGTTTGGTTTGTGATTCGATCTGTTTGCGGTAAAGAGGAATAAGGATGGTGCGCAGGAGGATAGTTATCAGGATAATGGAAATACCAAAATCCTTTCCTGGGACGATGTTATACAGGAAAATAAGGATGTTATAGAGCGGTTGGTATATGAGTGCGTGAAAGATAGCGGCCATTTTGTTTTCAATTCCCTAAAAGGGGGTATGTTACGAGAATAAATTAGCCTTACGTAGAAGCTGTCCAAGGATTTCAGCTACCTGGGTAAATTCCATGTCGCGAGTCTCAGGTCTGGGCATTACAACTATGTCAAAGCCGGGTTTCAGTGTTGGCAATTGCTGCCTGGCAACTTCTCTGAGTATTCTGCGAATGCGATTGCGCTGCACAGCTTTTTTGGAAAAGCCTTTTCCCACAGGAAAACCTATGCGGGTTATGTCCAGATCGGTTTTCAGGAATTTTATGGAAATCGCGCCCTTGGAACAATAAGACCCTTGCGCATATACAGCCGCGAAATCGCTGCGATTTTTCAGTCTGTTTGCAAGCGGAAGCATCTTGGTTTGAATTTAGGCTGTCAGCTTCTTGCGTCCTGCTTGGCGGCGTCTTTTGACGACTTTCGCGCCATTTTTGGTGCTCATTCTTTCCAAGAATCCGTGTCTTTGCTTGCGGCGTCCTTTTTTAGGTTGGTATGTGCGTTTCATAATGTTTCTATACTTATTTGATTAATGATATATGAAGCTCTACCCAAGTTTATCAGAGCATAAGAAAAAGTCAACCGGTATTAAGGGGAAAAAATAGCTCAACAAAGGTCTTATTTTGCCAAAAGTACATCTCGGAAAGCCCCAAGAAGCCCTTGAAGGCTTTTGGCTTATTTGACAAAAAGAGTTTTGCGGGGATATGCTACAAAAACAGAACAAAAAAGACTTGATTTTTTGGGAAAAAGGTGGGAAAATACAGCTTAGGAAAGGGAAAAAACACACTTATCCACTTATCCACAAGTTATCAACTTTTACTTTCTCTGTTTTCTGGTGGTGACATCGCGAGCATGGTATAATCCTTTGTGCACAAATAATAATTGGGCATATGAACAACGCGGAACTTTGGCAAGCAGCATTGGGGGAAATAGAGCTTTCGATTTCAAAGGCCAATTTTAGTACGTGGTTTAAAAACACGACCATTCTTTCCAATGAGAGTGGAAAAGTAGTGATAGGCGTACCGAATGGATTCGCTAAAGAATGGTTAGAAAACAAGTACAATACATATATTTTCAGGGCTTTGCGCAATTTTCAGGATGATATAAAAGAGATCAGCTGCATTATATATAGCCCTGAGCAGCAAGCTGGCGGAGAGAACAAGAAATTTGATTCCGCGGCGCCAGAGCAATCTTCTCCAATCCAACAGCATACACATCATGAACCGGTATATGCCCAAGCTGTTCCGCAGCATTTGTCTCAGCAACAATTTCAGCCGCAGCAACTGTCTGCGCTTACGCAGGAAAACAATATAAATCCTCGCTATACTTTTGAAAACTTCATCATTGGGGAGAATAATGAGTTGGCGCGTGCCGCCTGCTATGCCGTTTCTCAGAACTTGGGCAGAATATACAACCCGCTTTTTATTTACGGAGGAGTTGGACTGGGTAAAACCCATCTTTTGCAATCGATCGGCAATGAGGTTTTGGCCAAGGATGCCAGCAAAAAAATCAAATACATAACTTCAGAAAGATTTGCCAATGAACTCATTGATTCCATTCGCAACCAGACTGTCAATGAATTCAAAGCAGCCTATCAGTCAATCGATCTGCTGATCATAGACGATGTGCAATTCTTGGCCGGCAAAGAGAAGACACAAAATGAATTCTTCCATATTTTCAATGCGCTCTATCAGATCAATAAGCAGATCGTAATAAGCTCTGATCGTCCTCCTAAGGCGATTGCGACACTTGAAGAGCGTTTGCGTTCACGTTTTGAAGGAGGAATGATTGCGGATGTGAGCAAACCTGATCTTGAGACGCGCATGGCGATTCTTAAGACCAAGTTGGCTGAGAAGAATTTCTATCTGGACGAAGAGACGACCAAATATATTGCAGAAAACATCAAGAACAACATTCGAGAATTGGAAGGGGCGCTCAACAGGATCATTGCAGCATGCGAATTCAACAAAAAGCTGCCGACATTGAAATTCGTGCAGCAGGCTTTGTCGGAAATAATTTCTTCTGGCAAGAAAAAAGGCGTGCAGGCGCAACACGTGATTGAAGCAATTTCGCAATTCTACAACATCTCAACCAAAGAATTGATCGAAAAGGGACGCAAAAAAGAAATCGCTTTTGCGCGCCAAGTCGCCATGTATCTTATGCGCACAGAGCTGAACATTTCTTATCCAAGCATCGGCAGCCAGTTCGGCGGCAGGGATCATACCACGGCCTTGCATGCTTTTGAGAAAATCAGCAAGGACATGGAATCGGATGAGAAAGTTCGTGAAGATGTGGCTGTGCTTAAGGAAAAAATATACGCCGTACAATAAGTTGCTTTGTGGATAAGTTGGGGATAAAAGAGAATAGCATTTGCTGAAAACGGCTTATTGCCGCCTAAATAACCGCATTATAAGAGAGAAAGACATATGAAATTGACATGCACTCAGGAGAATTTTAAAAAAGCCATCTATAGCACCGAAAGGGTTGTTGGCAAGCAGATTACGCTGCCTATTTTGGAAAACATACTTTTGGAAACCGATCACGGCATGCTGAAAATCGCAGCCACCAATCTCGAGATCGGGGTCTTTTTGAAAATCGGAGCCAAAATAGAACAGGAGGGTACAATAACCGTGCCGGCAAAGCTCTTGAGCAATTTCGTCAATAATTTGCCATCTGAAAGCACTGTGACGCTGGAAGTGGTTGATCAGACTCTGCACATCGAAAGCGGTTCTTCCAAGGCTCAAATCAAAGGCTTGCAAGCGCAGGATTTTCCGATCATTCCAGAAATGGAAGGAGAATTTCTTTTTTCGCTTCCGGCTCAGGAAATAAGAGAAGCTATCCCGCGCCTTCTTACCTGCGTGTCGATTGATTCCACAAGGCCGGAGCTTACGGGCATCAATATGATTCTGGATAAACTGGAAGTCCATCTTGCAGCAACCGACAGTTTTCGCTTGGCGGAAAGCGTGATCACCTTGATCAAAGACAATCCTCAAGCTTATGAGCTGTTCACTGAGAAGACGCAATCGGTCATCGTCCCAATGCATACTTTTTCTGAAGTATTCCGTGTGATCGGCAATGACACGCAGGAAATAAAAGTTGGCATCGAAGAAAGCCAGATATTTTTCCAAGTAGACAATGTGCGCATCGTTTCACGTCTTATCAATGGCAAATACCCTCCATACCAGCAGATTATTCCTCAGCAGTTTTCCACCAAAGTTGTCGTAGGTAAAGATGATATGCTGCGCGCAGTCAAATTGTCTGGAATATTTACGAGCAGCAAGGCGGGAGAAGTTCGTGTGAGCATAGATCCTTCCGTCTCGCAGGTTCGTGTGCAGTCCCGAGCCGAAGAAGTCGGAGAGAATCAAACCATGATCAATGCCGAAGTGACAGGCAGTGAAGTGGAAGCTATCTTCAATCCGCGTTACATGAGCGATGCCTTGAGTTCTATTTCCACTCCGCAGCTGGCGCTGCTTATGAATAGCGGAGCATCTGCTGCTGTTCTGCGCATGGTTAAAGGAAACAAAAAAGAAGAGCTTCTGAGTTTCACATATATCATCATGCCAATCAAGAACTAAAGCTTTTACGGAGTTTGTTTAGAGCGAAGAATTATATTTGTAGGTGTACTAATTTTTTCTGCTGAAAAAATTCTCCAATCGAGCGCCAGTCGCGCTCGATAGTCACCTCCAAACACAATTCTTCGCTCTTTATATAAAAACAGTATTTTGAGTCAGACTTATGAAAAATATAGGACAGCTTCTCGGCAAGAAAAAAATGATAACAAGAAAAACACTTGATGAAAAGAGTGTGTTTTATGTTTTCCAGCTTTTGATCAAAGATGAATACGGAAAACAAGGCGCTCAGCACATAAAACCTGTTTATTTGAATAAAAACATTATTTTTCTGGAAGTTGTCGGATCCACTTGGACAGGTGAAATTTCTCTTAACAAAAGCTATATTTTGGCCAAACTCAATGAACAGTTGGGCGCAGACAGCATAAGGGATCTGGTCATTTCTAATTGATGACTATTGCCAGAATCATATATGTGTGATAAAAATAGATGTATTAAATTAACGAATGGGTTTTCGCTTTAATGCTCTCAAAGTGAGAATTCATCCATCAAAGACGTGCCAATCAAGAAATCTGCCAAAAAATACATGCGCGTGACTGATCGCAAGACCATCCGCAACAAGAAAGTCAAAGGTGTTTTCAAAAACGCTGTGAAGGGAACCAAGGAAGCTGTAGCTGCCGGAAAGGTCGCTGAAGCTCAGGAACTTCTCAAAGCTGCTATCAAGGCTCTCGACAAGGCCGCTCAGAAGAAAGTTATCAAGAAGAACACTGCTGCTCGCAAGAAGAGCCGCCTGAACGCCGCTGTGAAGAAAATCGCCCTCAAGAAATAGCTTCTCAAAACTTCGCATAAAGAAAACCGACAGAATGAATTGTCGGTTTTTTGGTGTGTAAATTTAATGGTATAATAAGATATATTGATTAATATTTTATAAATATGTCTAAGCAAAAACTAACAGCGCTCATTCCTGATGAAAAAATAATTGGGCAAATTTATTATCTTAGAGGCAAAAAAGTCATGTTTGATAAGGATTTAGCTGAACTTTATATGGTTGAAACCAAGGAATTAAACAAAGCAGTCAGGAGAAACATCGATCGTTTTCCTGAGGATTTTATGTTTCAGTTAAGCAAAGAAGAATTTGAAATCTTGAGGTTCCATTTTGGTACCTCAAGTTACGGTGGACGTCGCTATTTGCCACTGGCATTCACAGAACAAGGAATTGTCATGCTCTCAGCAGTTTTAAGGAGCAAAAGAGCAGTTGAAGTTAGCATTCATGTAGCACGTGTCTTTGTTAAGATGCGCGAAATGCTTTCTTCTCACAAGGAGTTGCGCGAAAAGATTGAGAAAATGGAAAAAGAAAACAAAGAGAATTTTAAAATAATTTTCAAAGTCATTTCCAAACTTATGGCAACTAATACAGAAAAGGAAAACAAAAGAAAAATTGGATTTGAGGACAAGAAATAAAAGTTTCTAAAATAATATGATTATAAAACTTGCAAAGCTAAATATTAGTGGCTATGCTCGCTCTGAGGCAAGAAAAATTCTTGCTGACATTGGCGACAAAAAGATTATTTTGGATTTTGACAAAATTCCAATGCTAGGACAGGCATTTGCTGATGAGATTTTCAGAGTATACAAAATAAAGCATCCTGACATTGAAATTGTGTCGATTAATATGAATGATGCGGTGAAATTCATGATTGGACGTGTCGGGAAGCCAGGAAAAATGGGAGAAAAATAAGCTAGTCACAAATTGTGACCAGTTTAAAACTTTAAAAAAGAAAACCGCCCACGCGTTTGCGCAAGGCGGTTTTTGTGTGAAATAAAAAAGAGGTGGAATCGAAATTGATTCCACCTAGGATGTCATTTTTTGGCAAGAAAAATCAAGTCTTCAAGAGCTCTGCCCCAACACTTAGCGGCATATCCCCCCATTCCTATGCTGCCATATTCCACCCGGAGAAACCTTTTCTTGTTGCCTAGTCCACCGGAGGTCAGGCCTCTCATCATTGCTTGGGATATCGGATCTTTGTCGCAGATGTTTATTACGATTGCTGCCGGAACAAAAGATTCTGTTGCATTCATAGCAATAGTAAAGCCCAAGCCAGAAATGATATCACTACTATTTTTCTCTGAGATATTTGCTGCCACTAAAATAGCATCAAAGTCGTCATACAGGCATCTCATTTTACATTCTGAACTTTTTCTGTAGGCTAGATATTCTTCCGGGTTTTTCATGAAAGTGATTTCGATGTCTTCCCTGATTTGCTTTCTAGCTGCAGCTCTTTCTTACTCAATACTTTCGATGATGAGAACTCTCATTTTCTGCTCCTTTCGTATGTAATTTTGAAGTAACTTTTCCTCTTCTGAAACCTTTATTGATAAAGATTTCAGAAAGGGAGGGAATTGATTGCTCAATTCCCTAATGCGAATGTTGTTCGCTCATCAACCACGTAAGGAAGTGATTCTTTCAAATACTGCAGTCCAGCTTCCGCTCCCATATCTTACGATGCTCTTTTCTATACCCTTTATTTGGTAGATAAGTTTACAGCTGTGTATTTCCTTTCCAAAAATCAATGCAGTAAGATTTATCTCGTGACCACCAAATTTTCCAATATAAGAAATAAATACACATGAATCTAAGCCCTTTATAACTTGCTTTAGTTTTTTTGCTTCTTTTGCTGTCCCATTAGCAATAAGTTCTCTTGTGCCCCCCATTGCTTCTAATGGGTGTTGTGCCATTTCGAATTTAAACATGGCCATCTCCTTTTCTGGTTGATTTTTGAATGAACTGCGTTGCGATGTTTTTTGTTTGGTTTCTCATCGTAACAGGGTAGTATAGCATATGATTTAAATATTGTCAACCCTTTAGGGTGACAATATTTTAATAATAACAAAAAATAGCTAAAATAAGCCATAAGTTGCTATTGTATTTATGCCAAAAACCTGCTATAATTATTATATGAGCACAAGAAACAACCTCAAAAATAGTCTGTTGGAATTCGGGTTTACAGCCAATGAAGCGCAGGTTTATTTGGCGCTTTTGGAACTGGGCAGCAGTACAGCAGGACCCCTTATTGCTAAAACGGGCCTGCATAGGAACGTGGTTTATACATCTTTGCAGCACCTTAAGGAAAGAAGGCTGGTCACGGAAGCCTCCAAACGGGGTAAAAAGAATTTCACTGCCGTTTCACCGGTTATATTGGAAGAAGAATTTGAACAAAAGGCTCGCAGTGCGAAAAAGTTGACCCAGAATATTTTGCAGAACCTAAAGCCTGCTGCGGAGGAGATCACTATCCACCAAGGCAATGAAGAATATTTGCAGCTGCTTACTGGCATTTTGAAAGCCATGCCCAAAGGCAGTACTAAATATGTGATTGGTACTGGTGGAGAAGAATTCATGGCAGCAACCATGCGGCCTATATGGAAGAAATATCACCAAACAGCCAAGGCACAGAAAATCAAGATCAAAATGATCGGTTATGAAAATCAGCGCAGCACTCTTGAAAATGACATAAGGAGAGAGGGAATATATGAAATGAGATATCTGCCTGATGAAATTGAAAACCCTGCGGGCGTGCATGTTTATCCTGAAATCGGAACGATTCTGAACATTATTTATTCCGATAAACACAAGCCTGTCACGACAATCAGAATCAAAAACAAGCAATTGGCGGAAGGATATCTGAATTTTTTCAACAATCTTTGGAAGATTGGTAAAGAATAGAAATATTTTTAGTGCATATAAAAACCGCCAATAACCGGCGGTTTTTTGTTAACCCGGTAAACCACCAGCGTTAGCTGGTGTGTGCGTTTAGAGCGTAGCTCTTGGGTTACAATAAAATCACCCCGAAGAAAGGAGGTGATTTTATGATGACCAAACTCTACAAACTGGAGCATTGTACCTAC
>DASVYU010000043.1:0-20513 GCA_036391995.1 Patescibacteria group bacterium | reverse complement strand
TCCACCTGAGCATGTCTTTCTCAGCTTTGATATCTTCAAAGAAGAATCTGTTTTCTTCTCCAACATCGGTAAGCTTCACCAGCCTTTCTTGTTCAATTTTCAAAACTTTCTTCGCAAATTCTTCAGTCTGCCTACTGGCAGCAGCTTTTTGAAAAAATTCCTTTTCTTTGAGAAATGGCAAAGCGGCAGCGTATAATTCCTCAAGACTAAGTTTCTTGATGTATTGTCCATTGATCCAATCCAGTTTTTTCAGGTCAAAAATGGCACCAGCCTTGTGTACATGAGAAAGATCGAATGTTTCAATAAGTTCTTGCATGGAGAATATTTCCTGCGTACTCCCTTCCCCAGGATTCCAACCAAGTAAAGCTACGAAATTTATAATCGCATCTTTTAAATAGCCCTTTTTAATATAATCTTCCACAGCCACATCTCCTTGTCTCTTAGACAATTTGGATTTATCGGAATTTAACAGTAGTGGAAGATGTGCAAATTGAGGAACATCCCACCCAAGATTCTTATAGAGTTGCACATATTTAGGGTTACTTGAAACATATTCTTCCCCGCGAATAACGTGCGAGATTTCCATCAGGTGATCATCGATAACATTGGCAAGATTATAAGTTGGATAGCCATCTGATTTAAGTAACACCTGATCATCTAAAAGCTCGTTTTTTATTTTAACTTTTCCACGGACAAGATCATCATACTCAGTAAAACCCTCAGTATCTATTTTTTGTCTGATAACAAACTTTTCTCCTTGCTTGATTTTTTCAGCCACCTCTTCTTTGCTAAGATTCAAACAATGCCTGTCATACATAGGCGGCTTCTTTTCAGCTTGCTGTTGCTTTCTCATTTCTTCCAATCGTTCGCTGGTACAGAAGCAACGGTATGCGTGACCCTGCTCCATTAATTGATCAGTATATTTCTTGTATATCTCCAGGCGTTCAGATTGAATATAGGGTCCAAAATTTCCCTTTTGTACGACTTTTCCATCTTCAATGAAAACTCCTTCGGAATATTCAAATCCAGCCCATTTCAAGATATCTATGAGTTTTTCCAGGGCATCTTGAATAAACCTTTTTTGATCAGTGTCTTCTATCCTAAGTAAAAAATCACCGCTGTTTTTCTTGGCAAAAAGATACGCATAGAGAGCGGTACGAAAATTACCAACATGCATATAACCTGTCGGTGATGGCGCAAAGCGCACGCGAACATTTTTTTTCATATTTTCTGACATCTTGATTTCATCTATTGATTAGAATCCTGAATGGAAAAACTACTACAGCCTGGAAAATTCTTTTGCTTCTATACTTTGGCTCAGCACCAAGACGCCAAAGCCATTCTAAGCCGAGCATTCTGAAAAATTTAGGCGCTCGTGTTTTTTTGCCTGTAATATAATCAAAACTGCCACCAATTCCCATGGCTAGCCTCAGTTTATCATTTTTCAGGCTTTTAAGAAAGAGTTCTTGCTCCGGTGCTCCGTAACTGCAAAAAGCTATGTCTGCATCTGTAGGAGAATTCTGGAATGCGATCTGTGAATATTCTTTCTGCAGCACGCCGGCAATTTCGTCAAAAGAACTCAAGCATCTTTTATCTGTCGCCAGAAAAACACGCTGGCGTTTTTTGTTGGCGAGTCGGAGGATCTCATGCATGAGGTCAACCCCTGCAATCCTGACTTTCAGCCATTGGCCATATCTCAGGAATGCATACTTTAATCCGATTCCATCAGCAATGTTCAAATCGCACTGCTTTAGTATGCTTTTGAATTCCTGATTTTCTTGAGCTTTCAAAATAAACTCCGGATTAACCGTTGCGATCTGATGAAACTTTTCTTCACCTAAAAAATTTTCTATTTTTTCAAGGATTTCTTTTTTGGAAAGATTATCTATACGTACGCCTAATATTTTCACAAGATTGGACATTAGACTTTTGGATTTAGGATTTTTATGCCAAAGGACATTCTTCTAAAGGCACGTATTCCGCTCCCCCTCCCCTGCTTTCCATAACCGACACAGTATCAATGGGTACGACAAGATTGATTTTCTCTTCAATCACGGGCTTTGCAGCAAGTTTTTCCCACTTCAGTTTTCTGATTCTGCCCAGAGTGAGATGCGGTCGGAATTCCTTGTGATGTTCGGGGCGCATATTGAGAGCTTCTTCGACTCTTTCATGTAATTGCTTGAGCTGTTCACTCGCCCTGCCGGTGGCCCAAACCATGCGGGGATTTTCAGGATCCGGACCCAGCTCTATTTTTTCCAAGACGATATCGAAAGATTCCATGTCCTGCACGGCTTGGGATACTCTGGCGCATATGTCAGGCAAGACACTTTCGTCGACATAACCGATAAAAGCCACCGTAAGATGAAGATTGTTTTCCTTGATCCATTTGACTGGCAAATCCTGCCATTTGGCTACTTTTTGGCTCAAACGGCGTCCAATTTGACTAGGAATGGCTATTTCGATGAATATTTTCTTCTTTTGCATATGGGTTATTTTAGCACAAATTGCGCTTAAATCAAGATATCTGCTACAATATCCCTATGCCAAAAGACAATTTCAAATCATTCGGGGATCTATTAAGCAAACGCGCGCCCGCAAAGAAGGCTCCTGCTTATGAATGGCAAGATCTGGCCCTTAGGATCATCAAGGAGCTTAATATACCCGGCAATAAGCGTGGCTCCGTTTTTCAGATATGCAAGAAGTTTTCTAAGCCTATTGTGGAAAAAGCTTTAAATGACACTAAAGAGCTCTGCAAAACCGGCGAGCAATGGCGTTATTTCTTCAAAATCGTAGGCAAAAAACCGGACACGCCTCAAGCTTCCACAAAGCTTTCTTCAGGAGATCTGCCTTTCTAGTTCTGTTATCAGGGAATCAAGTTTGATTTTTAAACGTATATATGTAATAATATAGCATATGGACTGCTTTTGAATGTGCCAAAATTGCCTTAAATGAAGCAAATTTACTATGAAATTGGAAATTCGTAAAAATGGTGATCCTATTTTACGTGGAAAAACCGCTAAAATAAAGGATTCTTCAGACAAGCAGGTGCAGGAACTCATTTCCTGTATGCTGGAAACGATGCGCGCCAATAATGGCGTGGGTCTTGCTGCGCCTCAAGTCGGCTCCAATCTGCGCCTATGCGTGATTGAAGCAGATGGTGAGACATATGTGCTTATCAACCCGAAGATTACTTCAAGATCAAAAAACAAGATCGTTTCAGAAGAGGGCTGTTTGAGTTTTCCTGGACAATTCTTCCCTATTTCCCGCTGCGCGGAAGTCCAAGTGCGCTACACTGATCAAACAGGCAAAGAAACAAAAGTCAAAGGCCGCGGACTTTTGGCTCGCGCCCTGCAACATGAGATAGATCATCTTGATGGCATACTTATCATCGATCGCATGAAGAAAAAACGTAAAGCCTCAAATCCTCAAGCGCCCAAAAAACAAAAAAACTAACTTTTGAGAGAATATGCAACAAACAGCCAATGATATCAAACTGCGAGTCGTGTTCATGGGAACGTCCGACCTTTCAGAGCAGATCCTGGATTCACTCATTGAAAACAAATATAATCTTGTCGGAGTATTCACCAAGCCCGACATGAAAGTGGGACGCAAACAGGAAATCGTTGCCCCACCAGTAAAAGTCTTGGCTGAAAAAAATTCCATTCCCGTATTCCAGCCCGAAAAGTTCAAAGCTGAAGCCATTGAACAACTGAAGGAACTCAAGCCTGACATTGTGATTGTGGCAGCCTATGGCAAGATTTTGCCCAAAGCTGCTTTGGAAATACCGGGGTTTGGCTGCATCAATGTCCACGTTTCCCTGCTTCCGAAATATCGCGGGCCCTCACCTGTCCAGAACGCCTTACTGAATGGTGAAAAAGAATCCGGCGTAACCATCATGCTTATGGATCAAGGCGTGGATACTGGGGACATTCTGCTGCAAGAAAAAATAGGAGTTGATCCAAAAGAAAACGCTGCTTCACTCATGCAAAAGCTTTCCTTTCTAGGGTCGAAAGCTTTGCTTGAAGCGCTGCCTCTTTGGATCCAACGAAAAATAGAAGCAACTCCTCAAGATAATTCTAAAGCGACGCTTTGCCAACTCATAGAGCGAGAGGATGGCCATATTTTTTGGGAAGAAAGCGCAGAGTCTATTTACAACCGCTATCGAGCTTTGACTCCTTGGCCTGGCATATTTTCCTTTTGGAAATCAGGAAATGAAACGGTGCGCATCAAGCTCTTGGAAATAGAATTGCAGAAAATCAACCCCGAACAAAGCCGCCAATCCGGTGAAGTTTTCGAAATAGGTTCGGACATAGGCGTACAGACAGCAGAAGGAGTCATTATCCTGAAAAAGATCCATCGCGAAGGCAAGAAACCGACAGATCCGAAATCATTTGCCAATGGCACCCCTGAGTTTATCGGAAGTATTCTTTTTTAATAAAATATGCAAAATAAAAAAAATGAACAGATGGCGCTAGCAACCGGCTTCGCCTTGATCCTTTTGGTAGCCGTAATCACCGTATTTCGCAGCGGCTCGTTATCTTTCGACAAAAAAAATTCTGACAGCGGCGCTTCCTCAGCGAAAGATTCTCGCGATCTTTCCAAAAACTATTCTTCCGTATCAACTAGCGATTTGCAGAAAAAAATAGGTTCGCAATCAAGCATTGTCCTGTTGGACGCCCGTTCTTTTGAGGATTACGCAAAGGAACACATCATGGGTTCCATCAACATGACTTCCGATGATTTTCCGATAGCCGACAAAATAGACGCTTCCAAGCCGATTGTTATCATAGGCGCAAGCGGCACAGACGGCAGCATAGATACCATTGCACAGGAACTAAAAAAAGAAAATCTAAATAATTTCTCAGTCCTTTCAGGAGGCATGGATGCTTGGGACAGACTTGTGGGCCTTACCGTCACCTATGGGGATCCGACATCTTTTGTGGACCAATCCAAGGTTTCCTACGTAGAAGCAGACTCTCTGAAAGCAGCGCTTGATGCCAAGGCTCCCATGTTCATTTTGGATGTGCGCACAACCGATGAATTCTCGCAAGGCCATATCCCCGGAGCAATAAACATTCCCTTTGAAGATCTGGAAAAAAGACACAGCGAAGTTCCTGCTTTTGAAAGAATTGTCGTTAGCGGAGTGAATGAGCTGCAAGAATTCCAGGCAGCAGTGCAGCTGTATGACATGAATGCCGTGTCCCCTTTCGTGCTCAAAGGTGCAATCTCGCAGTGGCAACAAAAGAACTATCCTCTGGATAAATAACTCTCAATCGCTATTTTATATAAACTAAAAACCATCTTGAAGGATGGTTTTTAGTTTATATAATTTCCAAATCCAGCCAATCAATTATTTCTTTTGTGGTTGGCCTTCTAATGATTTCAGGGCTGTATCCAATTGCGGATCGCGATTATTATTGAAATCGTCCAGCGTCAGATCCACTTCTTGGTCAGGCTGTATGCCTTTTTCATTAATCTGATCGCCATTTGGCGTGAGCCAATGCGCTACCGTAATTTTAGCGGCTGTTCCTTGAGGCAAATTAATGAATTCTTGCACACTTCCCTTGCCGAATGATTTCTTACCTATCAACGTTACATTGGAGCGATTGTCCTTGAGGGCGCCTGCCAGAATTTCCGAAGCGCTAGCACTGCCTTCATTGATCAGCACTACCGTCGGTATGCTGCTAGCCACATCTCCTCCTTCTGTATACATTTTCTTTTGGCTCTTGTTGCTGTCTTCTTCAATAACCACAACCTTGTTGTCAGGCAAGAGCTTGCTTGCAACGTCCACAGCGGTTTGCAGATAGCCTCCTGGATCATTTCTCAGGTCAATCACAAGACCTTTGGCTTTTTGAGACTGCACTTTTGCAATCGCATCAGAGAATCCTTTTGTCGTGTCATCTCCAAAGCGAGAAATCTTAATGTCAGCTATATTATTTTCCTTCCATTGCAAAGTCACGCTCTTAACTGTAATGACATCTCTTTTAACTGTGATATCTTGCGTATCCTGACTGCCATCGCGGAAAATCGTCAATACTACGCTCGTACCCTTAGTGCCACGAATCTTGTCGACAGCTTCCTCAATGGTCATTTCACCTGCATTCTTGCCGTCTATCTTTATGATCTTGTCACCAGCTCTGAGGCCTGCCTTTTGCGCAGGTGTACCATCCAAAGGCGCAATGATCGTCAATACGCCGCTTTTAATTCCAAGTTCTGCGCCGATGCCTTCGAAATTGCCGGTTATGTCCTCGTTGAACTGCTTGTTTTCTTGCGGATCAAAAAAGGTCGTATACGGATCACCAGTGGCAGCCAACATGCCCTTAATAGCTCCATAAAAAAGCTTATGCGCATCAAGATTGGCTGTATCTACATATTTGCTTTTCAACAAATTCCAAACATTCCAAAAAAGCGAGAAATCCAAAGAATTGTCGGCACCCTGAGAGGTGTTTTTGAAAACTGCGCTATCTATTTTGACTGGCAATGCCTCAGCTTGACCTCGTTGAATTCCACGTTGGAATCCAGACCAATAAACTACGATTAAAATCAAGACCAAACCTGAAATTTGGAAGAAGCGGCGAATTGCCAATCCGTTTCCATTCTGTTCTGTTTTCACTTCCTGTTTCATTTCTGTTTCATTCATGCATTTTTCTCTGTTTAATTATGTTCCGGCACCGACTTGCCCCAATATTTTTTGAAATATTTCAAGGCTGAAAAAATATGTATCCATGTCAAACGACTAAAAAGCAAAGATCTCAGCGCACTGCCTTTTTTGCTCCCTTTGCCGTGATAGTGATGCGCGCTCGCCAGAGGATAATAAATGACTTTAAAGCCATTTTCCCAAAATCTTCGGCACCAATCGACATCTTCCATATACATGAAGAACCGGGGATCCATGAGGCCAACTTTTTGCAAGGCCTTTCTGGAAACCA
Organism: Patescibacteria group bacterium; assembly: GCA_036391995.1. GTDB lineage: Bacteria > Patescibacteriota > Minisyncoccia > Moranbacterales > GWC2-37-73 > DASVYU01. The sequence goes on along the minus strand of DASVYU010000043.1, from coordinate 13,584 downwards.
GCATGGCACTGCCCATGATCCAATCCACCTCCCTAGGTTGCTCGTGGTCATAATCCTTCATCAGAAACCAATCCAGATGCCTTTTTGCAAAAGGCATCTTGCCCAAAAAAGTACGCCTGAACACAATGGTCTTTGGTTCATAGAAACGAAAACAGGAATCCTGCATCGTACCGTTGAAATTCAATAATTTAGGCCCGACCATCCCGACATCCGGATTGGATTTGATGAATGCTAGAAGCTGTTCAATGGATCCGTTTTTTATGATGATGTCTCCATTCAGAAGCAGCAAGTATCCTCCGCTGCTTTGCTCGATTCCCTTTTTAAGCAGAGCCTGGAAGCCCACGTTTTCTTGAAACGGAAAGAATACCACATCGTGGTATTCTTCGCGCATCATCATTTCAGTGTCCTCTTGTGTCTGACTATCGGCGACAATAATCTCATGGGATATATCGCCGATGTTTTCCTTAATGGAATTCAGACAAACTTTGAGCAGCGCTGGATTCTTGTAGCTTGTGACTATGATTGATAGCTCCATCTGCCGAACAGCTTATTGGATCACATTTATGTCTGATTGTGACTGCATAGTGAAGACATTTTGGAACAAGTCATGGATCTTGTCATAGTTGTCACCAATAGGAGAAAGGATGTATCCGGTTTCGGGAGTCTGTGGCGGATTGTAAAGCAAGCCTTCTTCTGAATTTTCCAAAACGCGCTGGATGATCTGTGGAGTTTTCATGCTCTGCTCCAAATCATAAAGTCTCTTTATCTCCCAACCTTGAAGATCAGTCGCCACATTGTTACCTAAAGCATTAATCATGCCGTTGATCTTGTTGAAATCAGTCAGTGTACCGATGGACAAAGCTTTAGCTTTGAGCTGCTGTATGATCATCTGTTGGCGCTTGGCACGATCGAAATCGCTGGAATTGTCACGAGATCTAGAAAAACACAGCGCCTGGTCACCATTAAGGGTTTGCTTACCTGCTGGCAACTGGAATGTGCCACCACACTCAGGATTGGTATTGTAACACAGAGGATAGGTAGGCGCTTTCACTTTAACCTCATAAGATGTTCCATTCGGTCTCTTTATATGATGCGATTTAACAACTTTATTTTGGTATTGACCAGAAGGTTTGGTAAATGTTGTGCCATCACATACTCCCAGCTGATTAAACTGAGCATTTTCTTCAAAAGGCTTATCTAGTGTTATTTCAACTCCACCCAAGGAATTCACCAGATCCTTGAACCCTTGATGATTGATCATGATTCCATAATTGATCTGCAAGCCGGAAATTTCACTCAATTTCTGCTCCATGTCTTTCAAGGCCTGCTGTTGTCCACCCTTGGAATATCCTTGCGCATAGATGGCATTCAATTTGCTTGAACCATCATTTTGGATGTCTTTAACCCAAAGATCGCGAGGTATGGAAACCATGGAAATCTTATTGTCTTTGTCTTTAGTATCAAGACTTACAACCATAATGCTGTCAGCCAAATTTCCACCTGCCGGGTCATCTGCCCCACGCATACCCAAAAGCATGACATTAACCCTGTTCTGATCTTCTCCCTGAAGCTTGTTGTTAACTCCGGGAATCATGTGACTCAAACTGCCGAACAAGTTAGCATTGGTTGAGATTTTACTAAGAAGACTGCCTGCGCGCCAAAAAACCACAACTGCAATAACTGCAACTACGGCTCCGCCGATGATGGCGATTTTTTTGATTTTTTTTCTCTTGTCTGCCTGTTCTGGATCTTTCAAACCACGCTGAAAGCTCTTTTTATAATCCATCATAGCAATATGATTTTTTTAAAATTTTACAAAATTAACGCTTTTTAATTATGAAACAATTTTGAGTAAAGCGCAAGGTATTTTTGCGCCGACTTTTCCCAAGAAAAAAAGCTAACTCTTTCCTTACCCTTGAGAATTAGCCTACTTCTAAGGTCATTGTCCATAGAAATACTATACAGCTTTTCGGAAAAATCTTCAAGAGAAGAGCTGTCAAAGTATAGGACGCTGTCCGCGGCAACTTCTTTCAAACTGGGGATGTCAGAGCAGGTCACAGGCAAACCCTGAGCCATGGCTTCTAAAACAGGAATACCGAAACCTTCGTATAGCGTCGGGAAAGCGAAAACGTGAGCCAAGGAAAAAATCACCGCCTTGTCCTCTTCTGCCACAAAACCGGGAAATTGGACCTTTCCAGCCAATGGATGCTTTTCCAAAGCTGCATCAATGCGCTTGTCAAAATTGTGAGCCTTGGGATTTCCGCATATGACCAATTTCAGATCATCAATCTTTTCACTAATACGAGCGAAAGCTTCAATCAGGTGCGGAATATTCTTTCTGGGTTGCAAAGTCCCAATGTACAGAATGAATTTTTCCGGCAAAGCATATTTATCCCGAATCCTATCCCTTTCATTTTGGCCAGGAGTAGCGCCGTCCATCAGATTGCTTTCCACAGCATTATGTACGACAGTAACCTTTTCTGGATCTATCCTGTAGTAACGGACTATTTCGTCTTTGGTAAACTGAGAGACCGCTATAATCGCATCCGCACGCGCAAGACTGAGCGGAATGAGCGTCTTCAAGAAAAAAAGATCTTTCTTTTTGATGAATTGCGGGAAGAAATTAAAAGAAATGTCGTGAATAATGGTCACGATCTTGATTTTTTTCGACACAAACCAAGGAGTTATATACTGCGTGTGATATATGTCTACCGGATTGGCTCGCAGATAGTGCGGCAGCGTCCAAAAATTCCAAGCAAAACGATTAGGACTATCGAGAGCCATGATTTTGAAATTAGTTTTCTGACTTATGCCCAGGCTATTTCCGATTTCTTTAAGTGTTTCCCTGTCAGTTGTATCAGTAAAAAGCAAGTATTCATTCTCGCTGTCCAGTTTGGCCAAATTCTTAACCAAGTTAAAAAAGACCGCTTCATCACCAGTCCTTTTCTTGCCTATAAGCCTTATGTCTATGCCTATGCGCATAAAGATTGTTCTCCTCGGTTTGTTAATATTATGCCAACGATCAATCCTAGCAATAAAACCCCAAAATGCAAGTCCCACAGCCAATGATCAAAAAAAGCAGCTGGCAGCAAAACAGCAAGCATCGCAGCTCCAAAACCATTCCCCTTCCAGGCTTTCAGACAAATAAATAACAAAAGCGCTGCTAAAGCAAGCATACCAAATATTCCCAATTCTGCCCACACAAGCAGGAAGAAATTATGTATCGGCTGGTAAGACCAAGCTTCTTTTGTTGGATCTTCTCTGGTAAGCTCTTGCACATAATTGCCCATACCCACCCCTAACATCATATTCTTTTCAATCATGTTTTTTCCTTGTTCAAAATACACCTTGCGCTCATCCAATGATTTACGCTCTAAGCGCGAATCCACATTACTACGAGCCACATAAGGAGCTGGATATAAAACAAGCATGATGGCAAACATTGCCGCAGAAATTCTCAAGGGTTTGCGGATTTTGACAAAACCTTCCTTGAAGAAAATAACCAGCAAACCTAAAAGCAATCCCAGTAATGCGCTGCGACTCAAGCTGCTGAAAATTCCCAATGCAAAACTCGCTGTTGCAAAAAGCAGAAAAATTTCTTCCCTTTTTTGCTTGTTTTTTTTACAAGCATAGATCCAAAAGGAAAGCAGCAAGCCTACGGCCGTGGCCACGCCAAAGATGTTGGGATGATCGAAACTTCCATAGGCCCTGAGCCAGCGCACCGCCTGATTGCCATCGCCTGATATTTCCAAATAAGACGTTCCTCCACTGCTCACATCATGAGCTGCCAGCCCGAGCCATTTGTTGGCAAAGGCCTGGCGGAAAAGAAATTGCCACACGCCAAGCCAAGCACTAAGCATTAAACTCAAAATTAAAGCGTAAAAAAATTCGTAGTTGTTTTTTATTCTGATGATTAACATTGCCAACAGAGTTGCCAAAGCAATCCAAAAAACGCGTTGTAATGCCAAAGACATGTTTTCTGCCCAAAACAAAGAGACCAGACACCAAAGCAAGAACAGTGAAAATATTTTGCCCCTGATGCTGACAAATATTTTTTTGGCCCCACTAAAAAATTTCTTTTCATTTAAGAAAACCAAAATTAGCAATCCAACCAAGACCACGTCCGATAAATATAGGCTTTTTGTCAGATATTCATTTGTGTTGCCATTTATCCAGCCTAAATGAAAAATCCACCGCGTCTGCCACGGCAACAAGAAAAGAAAGATATATAAACCGTATTTTTCGATATTTTTCAAGCTATTTTCCTGAGTTTTTTATATTCAGCACCGAGATGGCAACGGCCAAATAGGCCCAAACAAATCCAAGAAAAATTCCGGAATTGAAAAGATTGGGGACAATCACGGCAACCCAACCAAGCAAAATGAAGACTGCATAGCTTCTTTTTTCCCCAACGGCTTTCATATATCTGATGCTAGCAGCTATCAGCACAAATAAAAGCAGAACAACGAATGCGACTAATCCTAGCGCGCCAGCGCCTAACCAGACTTCCAAAAATATGTTCGAGGCATTAAGTCCTGCTCCGCGCTCATCAGCGCCCAATATCTTGGAAATGCTGCCCCACCCTATTCCAAAAATCGGATGCTGCTGGATTTGCGCCAAGGCTGTTTTATAAATCCTTGCACGGATTCCGACATTCGGATCCGGCCTGTATGTTGTTAAGATTTCATTGCCGACATTTTTTTCCTTTTCGATATCTTCCAGATTTATGTGCCTGCAGCCGTATAGAGCAAGCTCATCAAGACTGCCTATTTGCTGAGGTACTGCCTTGTGATCAGCAGCGCAAGCGATCGTGACCTGCTGCAAACCGCCCGTACTAGCGGCACGGCCACCCAGCTGGAAACGTGTCAAACCGAACACATACACTATGGCCAAGCTGATCACAAAAGCCAGCAAGGCATTGCCTAATTCCTTGAGCATTTTTTTTCCATGCCATTGAGACATTTTCCAAGAGCCATTTATGAAAGTCAATTTCAAAAATCCCAGAATGACAATCACCGCTCCAAGCCATGCACTGCGAGAAACTGTCAAAATCAACGACACCAAAATAAGAGACAGCAGCGAGTAATTTAGAAATTTAACCTTAAGAAATTCTTTGGAAATTATCGTTTTTTCATTTAAGAAATAAATTACAGAAAGCACTGCAGCTAAGGAAAAAACGAGCCATATTCCTAGCCAATCTGCTTCCGGAAACGTGCCATTGGGTCTTCCAGGCATCACCTCAAATGAATTTACTCCGTGTAGAAAAAGAACGTTTTGAATTACGGCATAAATGCCGACAACTAATGCTGAGCTCAAGAAAAAAGGCGCGACCCGCTTAAGATCATCAAATGTCTGCACAAAAATCCTCGCCAGAAAATAAATGAGTACAAATGAAGCTGCCACCAAAGCTTGCTTGAAACTCATACCCTTGTAAGCCGAAGCTGCAGCACTGATAAATCCGCTCAGCGCAAAAAGCACCACCAGCGCATCAGCCCAATGCCACTTAGGAAAAGCAAAGCGCTTTCTGCTGGAAAAATATTGCACCAAAAAAGAAACGACCACTAAAATAGCTAGTAGTTGGTAAGGTCTCATCGCGATTCCCAAATTCTGTGGAGCCAAATTGACGCTCTCCAAAACAAGCGAGCCGGTAAAAAACAAAAAGGCCCATCCCGGCCGATATATGGCAAAAACGCCTACCAAAACAACCAGCGCCAAAAAATCACTCACAGATTTGAATGGCAGGATTCCCACATTGGCAAACCAGATCCCAAAAACAACCAGCACGGAATTTGCCAGCAGCAGATACGATTTCGTGGTAGTCAGCTTCTCCAACGTTTTCTCCAAATATTTTTCCATAGTTATCTGGTTTCAATGATATGCAATATTTTTTCCACAAAGCGATCCCAAGAAAATTTTTCTGCCCTTAGTTTGCCGCGTTCCACCATGGTTTTTCTAAGTCTCTCGTTGCTAAGCGCGTTGCGCAGTACCAGCATCATGTCATGCGGATCGTTCGGATCGCAATACAGCGCCGCGTCACCGCCAACCTCTGGCAGTGATGACGTTTTTGCCGTAATCACAGGAACTCCCACATTCATAGCTTCCAAAACAGGCAGCCCAAAGCCTTCATAGCGGGACGGATAAACAAACGTTGCAGCATTGGCATACAGTCCCGGCAGATCTTCTTGCGGGACATAATCCAAAAGCACAACTTTTTCCTCCAGATCCAATTCTTTCACGAGCGCCTCAGCATCAGTGACCAGTGGAGACAGCTCTGGCATCAATTTGCCTGAAATAACCAGCTTCGGAATCTTTTCCAAAGCGTGCGTTTTTGCATTATTTTCCAAAAGCATCTTGTAAGCCCTCAAAAGATTTTCTGTATTCTTGCGCTTCTCCAATCCCCCGCCATGATAGATGTAACCTTTTTCCAGGCCATATTTTTTCAAAACATCATCTTCTGCTTGCTGGGAAATCTCCTTTTTGTATATTGCGTCCACGTCTTCATAGACGACTGTGATCTTTTTTGGATCGATTACCAAATGTTGCACCAGATCCTTTTCCGTGCGATGCGAAATAGCGATGATCTTGTCCGCTTTGCGGATGGCCTTTTTTGTGAGCTTCCAATATAGTTTCTTGCGGGAATTGTTCAAATATTCAGGAAAAAGTTCCGGGATGATGTCATGGACTACCATGATATGCTTTGCATTGGAAACTATGGTTGGATTTTGATAGAGACTCAACATTACATCGCATTCATCCTTTTTGGCTTTTGTTGGCAGCAAGAATTTCTCCCACCATATCTTGCGAATCAAATCATCCCTTTTGTATTTTGGCAAAAATACGACCTTGTGGAATTTAACTGCCGAAGAGGCAGTATTTTCCGGCAATTCCAAATCAGCATCCTCTTCCAGATACAAAAAGAATTCCATGTCTTCATTTAAGATTTTGGATTTAGGATTTTGGATTTCTGCTAATTTCTTAATAAAATTAGCAGTCACCTGCCCTATGCCAGTTCCTTGTTTGCGCAAAAATGACGCGTTTATGCCTATTTTCATATGTTCCTATTGTAGCTCATTAATGGTATTTTTGGAAGCTTTAATAATCAAGGAATCTTGTATATTTCGTTGCTATGTTTTATCATATTAAAAGTAAGCAATAAGATAATTTTCATGGAAAATAAAGATCAATTGGTGGGCGTGATCGGACTCGGATATGTCGGACTTCCCTTGGCAGCAGTAGCAGCAAAAAAAGGCTTCCGGGTTTTCGGTTTTGACAATGATGCAGAGAAAATAAATCTCATCCAGCAAGGCATCAGTCCATTCAAAGAAGAATTTCTCGAAGAACTTCTGCCGAAGGTGACACTGAACGTTTCCTCAGACCCTCAAATCCTCAACCAATGCGACATCCATCTCATCTGCGTCCCTACCCCAGTAGACGAGAAATATTTTCCGGATCTTACGCCCGTAATCTCCGCCTCGAAGCTTGTAGCTGAAAACATGAAGAAAGGCGCGTTGGTCGTTTTGGAATCAACAGTCAATCCCGGTGTGAGTGAAGAAGTTGTGAAGCCTATTTTTGAAAAAGCAGGTTTTGAAATAGGAAAAGATGTTTTCATTGCTCACTGTCCTGAGCGCGTCAATCCTGGTGATCCCAAATGGAACGTCGGAAATATTCCTCGCGTAGTTGGATCATTCGACAAGATAGGCCTTGAACGCGCCCAGAAATTCTATGAAGCAGTCGTAGATGCTCCCATTATGCCCATGTCCACTATCCGCGAAGCGGAGGCTGTCAAGATTATGGAAAATTCTTTCCGTGACATCAATATTGCGTTCGTAAATGAGCTAGCCAAATCATTCGATCGCATGAATATCGACATAACAAATGTCATCAGAGGCGCTTCCACTAAACCCTATGCCTTCATGGCGCATTGGCCTAGTTGTGGAGTTGGTGGACATTGTATTCCTGTCGATCCATATTATCTTATCGAAAAAGCCAAGGAACATGATTTCGATCATGTATTCCTGCGCGCAGCTCGCTCCATCAACAACAGCATGCCAGCTTTTACAGTTGAAGTCCTACAGGAAAAACTTAACGACATAGAAAAGTCAATCAGAGGAACGCGAGTCGGTCTCCTGGGACTTTCCTATAAAGCTAATGTGGGCGATTTGCGCGAAAGCCCTTCGCTCAAACTGATTGAAATTCTTAAGGAAAAAGGCGCGGCCCTTGAAATCTTCGACCCTTTCGTCAAAAAGATGTCTACCGTGGAAAGCATCAAGCAGCTATTGGAAAAATCCGAGGTTATCGTGCTGGCCACCAATCATGCTGAATTCATTGAAATTAACTCTGAGATGTTCCAAAAGCATAGCATCAAGATCATAATTGATGGCAAAAACTGCCTAAATAAGGCAGAAATAGAAAATCGTGGTATAATTTACAAAGGAATCGGAAGATAAAAAAATAAAAAAGCTGCGGCATTCTTAACATTCCAATGTTACGACACTATAAGCTTTTCACTTTCCCATGTTCCATCTCATTAAGTTTCTCATCTGGCTCTTGGGTCTTGCCATAATTGCCTATTTCGTGCTTCAATTCCTCGGATATGAGGTGAATTTGAATTATTTTAACGAAAGCAAGGCTGCCTGCCAGAAAAGGTTTGAACAGTGCTCCAGAAACCTCATTGAGCAAGGCACTAAAAATGCCAAATGTGATTTCAATTGTGTCGATCCCACGTTAATCATTAAAAAGCAATAGCATGAAGCTGATCGTCAATATTCCTGCTTACAATGAAGAAAAGGACTTGCCAAAAACAATTGCTCGCATCAAGGAAAGCTTTAGCTTGGATTTTTATTCCAAACTTGGCAATATTATCAATGAAAAATTGATCCAGGTCGTAGATGATGGCTCCACAGACAATACAGCAAGGGTTGCCAAAGAAGCAGGGGCTGATATTGTTGTCTCCTACAAGCCCAACAGGCGCTTGGCCTACTCTTTCAAAAGAGCCGTGGAAAGCGCATTGGAAAATGAGGCTGATCTCATGGTCAACATCGATGCCGATGGTCAGTTTGATCCCAATGATATTCCCAAGCTTCTTGCGCCTATTCTAGAGGGCAAGAGCGACATGGTCATAGCCAACAGATTCGGAGGAGTAGAAGCCAAAGATATTCCTTGGGTAAGAAACTTTCTAAACAGATTTGCAGCCAAAATGGTTGGCTTTTTCCTCAATTACAAGACCGACGATCTGACATGCGGCTTCCGCGCACACAACCGCGAAACACTGATGCGCCTGAATCTTACTAATGTGAACTTCACCTACACTCAAGAAACGATTATTGATGCGATTGGCAAAAATCTCAAGCTCGCATGGGTGCCAGTCAAGGTAACGTACTTTGCTGATCGCGACCCCAAGATCACCAAGTCCATCTGGAAATTCGTCAACAACGGATTCAAGATCATCTTAAGGGCTGTGCGCGATGTGCGCCCAATGAAATTTTTCGGGATTCCAGCTTTAGTGCTCATTTTCATTTCCTTCGGTTTCTTCGGCTATTTCTTATATTTCTATTTCCAGGAATTCAAGATTACGCCATTCAGGAATATACTTTTTGCCGGTTTTACAATCTTGGTGATCGGTATCCAGTTTCTTGTTTTCGCCTTCATTGCTGACATGATCAAGACCAATCGCCAACTCAACGAGGAATTGCTCTATGCCATCAAAAAACAGCGCCTTAAAAAATAGCCCGAATAAGCCTTTTTCAAACCCCGCTCTGGCGGGGTTTTTACTTGAATAAAAAGCCTTTTTAGGTTAGAATATGCTTATGGAAAAACCAAGGATTTTATTCATTTCGCATACATTTCCCCCTACAGTCGGAGGGGTGGAAACGCAGAATTTCGAGGTCTCTTTTTGGCTTTCGAAAATCACGCCTGTCAAAATAATAGCTAACAAGCAAGGAAGAGCATTTTTGCCCTTTTTTGCCATCTACGCAACCATCAAGGCGCTTGTTTTGCTGCCTCAATATGACACTGTGCTGCTTGGCAGCGGAGTGATTTCCGCAGTGGGTTGGACCATAAAATTGTTTTCCAAAAAACCAGTGCTCTGCATTGTCCATGGACTGGACATAAACTACAACTCCGCTTCCCTTAATGTCTGGTATGAGAAATTCCTTATCTCGATTTATCAAAATCTTTGGACAAAAGTTTTCATTCCCAAACTAGACAAACTCATTGCCGTGGGAAATGAAACCATTCGGATCGGGGTTGAACACGGCATAGCGCGAGAAAAATTCATATTCATTCCAAATGGAGTCGACACAGATAAGAACCTGGTCGAGAGTTCCAGAGGAGAATTGGAAAAAATTCTAGGACAATCAGTCGAGAACAAAAAAATAATCATAACTTCCGGGCGCTTGGCCAAAAGAAAAGGAGTGGCGTGGTTTGTGAGAAATGTCATGCCCCGGCTTTCAGAAAACATCATTTATGTCGTGGCCGGAGACGGCAAAGACAAGCAAAACATTCAAGATGCCATCAAAGAAAATAATCTATCGGAGCGCGTAATAATGCTTGGCTACGTAACAGACGAAGTGCGCAATGCCCTCTGGAATACATGCGATGTTTTCGTGCAGCCAAACATCAAAGTGCCTGGCGACATGGAAGGTTTTGGTATCTCCGTGATCGAAGCAGCTTCCTGCAAACTGCCAGTGATTGCAGCCAGACTTGAAGGACTTCAAGACGCCATCAAAGACGGCCAGAACGGTTTCTTGGTGGAATCTGAAAATGCGGATGCTTATGTGGCCAAAATAAACGAGCTGCTTGCTGATGACGCGATGCGCAAAGCTTTCGGAGAAAAGGCTCGCCAGTTCGTCATTGAAAACTACCAGTGGAAAAAAATTTCCCAGGATTACATACAAGTCATTCAAAACACCCTAAACAAAAATTAATCCCATGTTCCCATTCATCACGCAATTGATCGCCTTTTATGTCGCTCTAGCACTGGTTCTGCTTGTTCCGGGGTACTTCCTACTCAAGGCAATCGAGTTGAAGAAAACTTATTTTTCAAAACTGGAGTTTTTTGTCGTTTCATTCGGACTCAGTATTTTTTCTGTGGACATACTGATGCTCCTGCTTGGGGCCCTTAAGATTCCCATCACGCGTTGGAGCCTTGTTTTGGCAATTGCAATCTTCAGCGTCGCATGCTTTGGCATAAGCCATAAATTCAAGAGTACGAAAAACAAGAAAGAAAGCGATGCTGACAAACAGTTGTTTTCTTTCGGTAAAAACCAGACTACATTAATTCTGCTTCTGCTGCTACTTTCCGTTTTTATCAGAACGGCTTATTTGCAGAGCACCATAGTGCCATCAGCCACTGATCTTGGCCATCACATGTTCTGGTCCAACATGATCGTGCAAAATGGCATCATACCGAACTACCAGCAACAGAACGTAATAACTACAACCAATCCATATTCCATCAGTGCTCCGATCAACATCAGCGATTTCATCATAGGTGAGCATCTTGTTTTTGCCGCCATTTCCTTGATTTCAGGGATCAGCGTTATTTCCTATTTCCCTATCGTCACACTGCTTCTCATCAACCTCATGACACTGCTGGCGATTTTCATTTTTGTTTTGAGGCTTTTTGAAAACGATGGTCAGGCCAAGAATATTGCCGCCGCTTCCTTGTTCATTTTGGGACCTATTTTCGCCATCGCTCCTCCGCAAGCCAAATTCATCGGAGGCGGAGTCATTGGTAACATCATTGGCAATCTTCTGCTTCCTCTGACATTGTATTTCTTCTTGAGAGCCATGCGAGAAAAAGACAAGGTATTGCTCATGACGGCCATTATTTTTTCCATGTCGCTTTTCTACACGCATCATCTCACGGGCTTCTTGTTTTTGTTTACGATAATCCTGATTATTTTTTCCACACTCATTTCCAATCTTCGTAGTGCTAGACTCCTCCTTGGCGAATGGATGCGCATGTTTTTTTCACTGCCTGTGGTAACATTTTCGGCCTTCGCTGCAATTTTCGCTTTGACTGTTTACACTCCGACCTACATCACTAACAAAGCTGTTTCCACTGTTGTCGGCAGCGCCAGCAAATCCGGCCATGGCGGACTCTCTTTGACCGATTTCAAATTCACAGTCGGTGAGCCGCGCATGATGCTGGCCATCGTTGCCATTCTCATAATGCTGGCCATATTTTTTAGCAAAAAAGGTCTTGTTATTTTAAGCAGTGTCAAACAAGGTTTCAGGAAATATTTTTCTTCTGCAAACATTCAGGGTCTCTCCCAACCCGCTTATCATCTCATTTTTCCCTTGAGTTGGTTGGCTGTGCTTTTCATCATTTCAGTCTATCCATCCATTATCAGAATAGACATCCCCTCCGGACGCGTCGGCAATTATGCGACTTATCCTGTAGCAATCTTGGCCGCTTACGCTTTGATCAAAGTCCTTGCCATCAAAAGAGCTGATGATGATGCGTCGCCCATAAAATATAGGTTTTTCTTTTCTGTTTTCGCCTTGCTTTTCGCATATTTCGTTGCTTCTGGCTTTTATGACAATGGGCAGAATATGTACGTCGCAGCCACTCCTCAAAAGACAGTTGAGACATTCCGCGCTGCTGACTGGCTTTCAGGAAAACTTTCCACTTCGGACATCTTGATGAGCGATCACATCAACATGACAGCTGACACCTGGGTCAAGATATTTTTCATGCGCGGTTACAATTTCCCTTTTTATCGTGCAAATCTTGACCGCTATGACAACGGCATAGATCGCCAGGAAAAATGCACCTTGAACATGATCTCTACCCCCTCGACTGCTGAAGGTGCCAAATGCTTCATTGATCTGGGAGTGAACTTCGTAATGGTCAACAAAAAAACAGATTCAGCCCAATTCCAAAAGAATTTTTCTTTTTGGCAAGTTTATTCCAGCGATGACATAGAAGCATATTATAGGCCTAACTCAAATTAAAATGAAAAACAGTTCCAATATCATCATTGCCTCCTTGGTTGCGCTTTTTGTTCTAAGCGCTGCCTTTTTGGCTTACACTGAAACAAAGCAAAGCAACCCGGATTATAGCCGCAACTTGTGGATGACATATTTCAACGATCCCAAGTCTCAAGATCTTTCTTTCACGATCGAAAACCACAGCGCCAGCAGCTCTTTCCGTTGGGAAGTATTCGCAGACAAGGTTTCTGTCGCCAAAGGAGACGCAAATGTGAAACTGGATGAGAAGAAGAGCATTTCCCTATCCATCAACGACACGGCTGGCAAGAAAATTCTCATCAAGATCACCGCAGAAAACAGCAGCAAAGAAATATATAAGAATTTATAAATTGCTTGGTCCAAGGTCCGACCTTGGTCATTGTTTTAGCTAAGCCAAAGGTCGGACCTTTTGCAACGTTTCATTTTTTCAAACCTGTAAAACACTTAACGAAACAAATCTTATGGCTGTAACCGCATATATTTTCTGGCTCGCTTTTGCTGAAATGCTTTTTTACATTTCCGGCTTTATTGTGCAGGCAGCTGCTGGTCACATTTTAGGACCCGCTCAATATGGTATTTTCGGACTTATTGTCACGCTCACTATCCTGA
>DASVYU010000042.1:0-6048 GCA_036391995.1 Patescibacteria group bacterium | reverse complement strand
GGAATGCATTCTTCCAATTTCCTTCTTCCCTCCTTGAACTCCGCAATGTCGCGCAGCGCGAGATCCGGATTGAATTCTACTGCAATTCCCATAATTATTTTGCTGACCCACACTTCCATATATTAAAGTATGGAAGTGACTAGGATCTTTTGTTATTGAGTTTATTTGTAGAGTACTGTTTTCCTAAATTCCTGCATTCTGTCATGCAAAAGCTTTTTTTCTTCTTCGAAAAATATCTTGTTCTGAAAATCCTGCTCGAGCTTTTCAAAACTCGAGTTTTTCATTTCTTCGTAATCATTCTTTGCAATGACAGCGATTCCCAGATAGAAAGCTGGCAGAAAGTGCGCCATCGCATCGGCCGTGGCTACAACTTTGTCCTCTTCAGTTTCAGGTATGAATTTCTTGCAGCGATGCCTCAGGACTGTTTCTGAAACCGTTTCAGCGAATTTCTCGTCAAAACCTCGTTCCAACAGGAAATCTTTGGTTTGAATCGCTCCTAGCTCGTCATGCGGCTCCTGGCCGCTCAGAAGGGCGAAATCATGAAAAAGGGCGCCTAGCCAGCAAATATCACTGTCAGCGCCATATTTTTCAGCCATTTCAATACTCAGATCCTTAACCGGAACCACGTGATGATCCCAGAAGCTTCTGATGAGATCCTGGTGCTCATGCGTGCCTTCGGCTGCATAATACAAAGCCTTGAGCTCGTCCTCTATTTTTTGAATTTCTTTTCTATTCATATATTTAGCCATAAATTAATGACGAGATTCGCATTCGCACTTTATGAACCTTAAACTTTAAAACCGCACAATCTTATACTATCCAGCCCAATAATTATTCACCCAAAGCGTAATATCCATAGCCAAGAAGAGCACGGAGATCACTGCCCAAGCAAAAAAAGCATTCTTGTTTTTGATTTTGGCCAGCAGAATAAAAAGCGGAAAGAGAACCAAACTGTATCTTCCGATACTCATCAGCGTCCCTGAAGTGAGTGCTGCCAAAACTGTCAGCGACATGAAGACACTGTAAAGGGGAGAAAGTTTTTTCCAAACAAGCACCACGGCGGAAATGATCAGAATCGTGAAAGCGATATCAATGGACATGTTCATGATCGACGGATGCGAAAAGAAAGAAAAGTGATCCCAGTTGATGGAAAACGATCTTCCCCATGCGCTTTCTATCTTGAAAAACAGCATGAAATCCTTGAAGCGCAGATAATCATAAAGCAGGAATGAGAACATGCCAAATGCCGGCATGGCCATGGGGATAATGTTTTTGGAGAGCAGTCCTTTTTTCCAGCCCAGCAGCCTCACTGTTTCCCAAAGGATCGGCAGCCCCAGGAACACACCATTGCTATGCGTGAGCGATCCCAGCAGCGCGAAGATTCCCGCCATCCAGAATTGCTTTTTGAAAACATAATAGAAGCAAGCTACAGTGATGAAAAAGAACAGCCCTTCAGTATAGACGACGTTGAGAAAAAAGGCTGTAGGAAAAATAAGCATCAGCAGCACCGGCAGCTCCGGATCGACGTCGGGATGGAATTCCTTGACTAGCTTATAGAAATACGCGCAGCCCGCAACAAGGGCAGCCATGCTGACTATCCATCCAGCCAAGATATAATTTGCAAACAGAACGGTGCCCACCATTTTCATGAGAAACGGATAGAGTGGAAAGAAAACAACATTTGAAAGCGTGTTGTCAGTTTTGAGATAATAGCCGTTTTTTATGATATCCAAATACCAATAAGTATCCCAGCGCCCGTGTATGCCCACCAGATCCCAGCTTTGCGCAGTCGGAAAACTTTCCGGCGTGATCCACTTGTAAGCCGTGTCAGGACTGAGATTGAAACGATTGAGCGCCACAAAAGCGAACAAGTTCACAATCACCAGCCACAGCACTACTTTTATTAGAAGATTCTTCATTGTTTGCTTTATGAACTTTATGGACTTGATGAACTTTTCTATTCTTTGTCTTTCATCGGCGGGAAGATGACACATTCACGTACTGATTTGTTCATGAAGAAGGAGAAAAGCCTTTCAGAAAAACCAAGTCCGAATGCTGGCGGCATGCCATATTCCAAAGCTTCCACGAAATCTTCGTCGATCATCTGTGCTTCGGCGTCACCTGCCTCACGCAGCTTCATCTGCTCTTCAAAACGTTGTCTTTGGTCGATCGGATCATTAAGCTCCGCAAAAGCATTGCAAAGCTCAGCCGTGCCAGCTACGACCTGGAAGCGTAGAACTTTATTAGGATTCTCCGGGTCTTTCTTGGCCAAGGGTGAGACTTCGATCGGATGACCCACTAAAAAGCAAGGTTGAATTAGTTTCTGCCTGACAGTTTTTTTGTATATCGTGTCGATCATCTTTCCTTTTCCTGCTGCCGTGTCGTATTTGATTCCCAACTCCTGGGCCTTGGCACGTAATTGCTCAACAGTCACATCTTCCGAAAGATTGATGCCTGTTTCTTTTTGAAACTCGGTGAAATAATCCACTTTTGGAAAATCGATATTCCAATTGATCACATTGCCGTCGTATTCATGCTCATATTTTCCCAAAACCTTGAAAGCGATTTCCTTGTACATCTTCTCCGTCATTTCCATGCCTTTTTGCAGATCACCATAAGCCCAGTAGAATTCCATGTGATCGAATTCCTGCAAGTGCTGGCGATCAATGCCTTCATTCCTGAAAACTCTGCCGATTTCAAAAACTTTCTCATAACCTCCCACCAAAAGACGCTTGAGTGGAAGTTCCAGCGAGATGCGCATATAAAAATCTTGATCCAGCGCGTTGTGATGCGTCACAAAAGGCTCAGCGTCAGCTCCGCCAGGAGTGTGCTCCAAAACTGGCGTTTGCACTTCCAAAAATCCTTGCTCTGTCAAAAAGCTGCGCGTCGCCTGCCAGAAAATATTCTTTTTCATGAAAAGCTCCCTTGTCTCAGCATTAGTCATGAGATCAAGATAACGCTTTCTCAAAAGCTCTTCTTCATCTTTGATGCCGAAGTGCTCTGTCGGGATCGGACGTATGTTCTTGGAAAGCATTTTCCAGTCAGTCACTTTGAGTGATTTTTCTTCCGTCTTGGTTCTGAAAAGCTCGCCTGAAACTTGGACAAAATCTCCCATCTCCACATTCTTCACGAATAACTTGAAAAAATTCTCATCCATATTGCCCTTGTTGAAAAAAAGCTGCATCTTGCCGCTTTCGTCTTCAATGTGCGCAAAAGCAGAGCCCCCCATGGGGCGCAAAGATCTCACTCTTCCCGTCAATGTGATCGTTTTTCCGAAAAGCTCATCGAATTTTTCCAGCGCCTCAGCATTGGTGTTGGTGCGCTCATTCTTTTCCGGATATGGATCCATGCCGAACTCACGAACATGTTCAAGTTTTTCCAATTTTGTTTGCAGAATATCTTCCCTTATCATCTTTTTCTAAACTAATTTTTATGCATGAATAATAGCTTATTTTAAGGCTTTTGGCAAACAAAAAAGCAGGTCGCCCTGCCTTTCGTAGATTCGAATTATATTCGTAGTTTCGGATCGGTTTTATTTCACGTCCACAATCTTGTAGGAAATAACACCTTTCGGAGTAGAAACATCCACCGTGTCTCCTGGGTTATGTCCCATGAAAGCTTTGCCCAGTGGAGATTCATTGGAAATCTTGAAGTTGGCAGGATCAGCTTCATTGGATCCCACGATCGTGAACTCCATCTCGCTGCCATTGAATTTCACCTTAACCTTGGATCCCATCTGTGCTCCCTTGAGTGAATTATCCTTCTCAACCACTTGGGAATTCTTGATGATCATTTCCAATTCTCCAATACGAGTCTCATTTTCATTTTGCTGCGATTTTGCTTCAGCATATTCAGCATTCTCGCTGAGATCTCCTTGTTCCTTGGCTTCCTTTATGGCTTGAGCGATTTCTTGTCGGAGGCGTGTCTTTCTGTCCTCAAGTTCTTCGTGAAGTTTTTTCAATCCTTCTTTGGTGATCAATCTTGTCATACCTTTTAAAATAATTTGTTATGCTCTAGCAGATAAAAAATACCGCTCAAAAACAGCGGGATTTAAATATTCAATTCTTAAAACCAAGACTATAATACATCAATAAAACTCGAGTGTCAAGGTCGCATATTACTACAATATTTTCACGTATTTATTCAGAATATTCCGCCCAATCCATATCTGGAAATGTCATGTATGATCATATATACCATCAAAGCCATGAGCAAGAAAAATCCAGCTGTATGAATCCAGTTTTCCACATTGCGGTTCACTGGAGAACCTTTTATTTTTTCAATGATCACGAAAAGAATATGCCCCCCATCCAAAGCAGGAATTGGCAAAAAATTGACAATCGCCAGATTCAAACTGAGCAAAGCCGTCAATTGGATCAATGAAGAAAGTCCCAGTGCTGCTGCTTGTTTCGTGAAGTGAATGACCGCCACCGGACCACCGATATCTTTGGCATTGCCAGTGAAAAGATCCCTAAGCACCATGCCCATCATCACCAGGATATTCCACATATAAATAGGACTCTGTTTGATGGCTGCCCAAAGCGAATATCTGACAAATTTCGTCTGAGCCATCTCGATTCCCAAAAGACCTTCTCCTTGCGGCGCAACAGTACGCGGAGTGCCAATAAGATCCAAAACCTTGTCCCCTCTGGAAATCTCAAGCGTTATTTGTTGACCTTTGTGATCAGCTATGAAAGATTGCAGCTCGGATATATTTGAAAAATTCTGCTCGCATCTTGCATCACTTCCAACACACTTGAGCAAAGTGTCACCCTCTCGAAGATCCATTTCATAAGCCGGACTCTTGGGCACCACAGCAGCTACTTGGATCTTTGCTCCAGTGACCGAAGCATCTTCCTGTCCTATTTCCTGATTTACGCCCATGATTAGCAAAACGATCAAAAGAAGCCAAGCCAAAATGAAATTCATCGTGACCCCCGCAACAAAAACCTTGAATCTTATCCAGGCAGATTTGCTCGCCAAGCTGTCAGCATCTTTGGAATGGTCGCCGCCTTCGCCTTTGATGCGCACGAAGCCGCCGAAAGGTACCCAATTCAAGGAATAGATGGTGTTGTTGGATTCCACTTCCTTATTGCCTTTGATGATTTTCCATTTTTTGGTCTTGTCCACATACACCATTCCAATGGCTCTGGGCGGAAAACCGAAACCGAACTCTTCAGCCTTGACGCCATTTCTTCGCGCAACAATAAAATGCCCGAATTCATGGACAAAAATAAGAATCCCTAAGATTATTATGAAAATGATGAAAGTAAGCATATTTTTTAGACCGTCATTATTTCTGTTTCTTTCTTGCTGCGATTTTCTTCGATTTTCTTATTATATTCATCCACGATTTCCTGCAATTTATCTTTGCCCTTGAATTTGTCGTCCTCGCTCATGAGTCCTTCTTTTTCAGCTTCTTGGATTTCTTTCATGATTTCTTCACGAATCGAACGAACAGCAATGCGGCCCTCTTCAGCTTTCTGATTGAGAAGCTTCACCATTTCCTTGCGACGCTCTTCTGTCATTGTTGGAATGGTGATGCGAACAAGAATTCCGTCATTGACAGGATTGAATCCGAGATCCGATTCGCGGATCGCTCCTTCGATTGCAGCCAGTGCGCTGCGGTCCCATGGTTGGATCGTGATTTGGCGCGGCTCAGGAGTATTGACCGCTGCCATTTGCTTGAGAGGCGTTTTTGCGCCGTAATAATCTACCAAAATATCCTCTACCATGGATGGATTCGCACGTCCTGTCCTTACTTTGCCTGCCTCGCTTTTGAAATGCTCGATTGCTTTTTCCAGATCTTCGTGATGCCCGCTGATGATTTCGTTGTACATATTCCGTAATTTAAAATTTGAAATTTATAATTTAAAATTCTTTAGAAATTCCTAAGGCCAGCATATATATTAGACACGTTGACGCTGTCATATTTCAAAACGCTTATGTCTTTACTGGTGTCCAATTGAATCGTCGACCAAGTGCTTCCCCCATCCGTCGATTTATATATGGCTTTGGCCGATGCATAGATGATTTCGCGCGAATTTC
>DASVYU010000041.1:0-4714 GCA_036391995.1 Patescibacteria group bacterium | reverse complement strand
TATTCATTTCCCACTTCTTCGGCGCTTCCGATTTTCACGATTTTTCCGTTGCGAAGAAGCAAAGCGCGGTCGCAATAGCGCTGCACAGTTGCAATGTCATGCGTCACTAGAATGACAGTCTTGCCCATTTCCTTGTAGCGGTTGAATTCCGTGAGACACTTTGACTGGAAATTCGTGTCACCAACCGCCAAGACTTCGTCCATCAAAAGAATTTCGCGGTTGGCATGGATGGAAACGGAAAAAGCCAAGCGAACCTGCATCCCACTGGAATAGTTCTTGAGTTTTTGGTCGATGAAACGCTTGAGCTCTGAAAAAGCGACAATGGAATCGAATTTTTCATCGATTTCTTTTTTGGAAAGACCTAAGACTGTGGCATTGAGGTATATGTTGTCGCGGCCTGAAAGCTCTGGATTAAATCCGATTCCTAATTCCAAAAATGGGGAGATTAAGCCACTGACCTTAACTTTGCCCTTTGTAGGTTTATATATGCCTGCCAGAATTTTCAAGAGCGTGGATTTCCCACTACCATTGCGCCCAATAACGCCAAAAAATTCCCCTTTTTTGATTTCAAAGGAAACATCATCCAAGGCCTTGAATTCTTCATAGCTCTTCTTCTTAAAGACAGAGACTGCCGCTCCGCGAAGAGAAGTGATTTTTTCATGAGGAATTTTGAAAGTCTTACTGACGTTATTGATTTGTATAGCAATATTTGAATCCATGGCTTAATTTAAAAGGCTAAATTTAAAATTTGAAATGAATTTTAAATGTCTAAATTTTAATTTTGTTGGGCTCTGCCCTCTAGGGTCATGATAATTTTGGAAAAAATCATGGTCAGTTCATGTGCTTCTTGCCAATGCTTTCTGCAAATTTCGATATTCTCCGGGCTAGCTTTTTCCAATAATTGCAACCAGTATTTTGTTTCTTTACATTCCTTTTTGCATATATAAATCTTATTCTTAAAATCTTTCTTGGAACTTGCGCCATTTGCTTCACAATAATTAGCCCCGATACTGGTACCGGATCTTACCAATTGGCTCAATATTGGAGAAGTTGCAATGTCTTTTTGTGTTTTTCTAACTAAATCTATAATACCTTCACTAAATTTCGCCGTCCTATCTTCTAAATTGTATTTTTCTTGGGTTTTAGTCATTTAAAATTTGATATTGATTTTAAATTTCAAATTTAAAATTTCAAATTAAGTGCCCCTTGTTCTTTTTTCTCCCATTTAAAACAAAAAAGTGACATATTTCACCTCCACTATATTGTATACCATGCGGCGCTTTTTTTCAACCCACTCATCAAGCCTTCATTTGTTTGTCCCCTGCTGGCAAAAGTGCTACAATATGTGTGCTTATTAATCCAAAAACAAACCACCAAAAGATATGAAAAAACGATACGCATTCTTGCTGTTAACTCTAACTCTGGCAATTTCTCTTTTTTATGGGAAACAATCTTTGGCGGCAGGGTCGTATTCAGATGAAGGAACGGCTTTTTATGCCCAAACGCTCTCTTCAGGATACACAGCCGAAGGAATCGCTTTCTATGCTTTCGATCCGAATGCGGCCCAGCCCGCAGGAACAGTGCCAGTCTTCAGATATTTCAATTCGACCAGCGGCGACCATTTTTACACGACAAATACGACTTTCGATTATTCATCTTACGGATACGTCAAGGAAAGCAATGCTTTCTACGCTTATGACCCGAACGCAACCCAGCCGGCAGGAACTGTTCCGGTTTATCGTTTCTTCAATTCCGGAACAAGCAAGCATTTCTACACGGCCCTTGAGGATGAGAAAAATTCATTGCTCAACAATCCGCAATGGGGTTTCGCTCCGGAAGGAATCGCCTTTTATGCGAACGCATCCAAAACAGGCAGCGAGGTTCCGGTTTATCGCTTCAATAATCCAACCACCAACGACCATTTTTATACGGCATCAGAAAGCGAGAAAAACAGTATTGCACAGATTCCGGTATACCGTTTTTACAGCCCGACAAATGGACATCACTTCTATACGGCATTGGAAAGCGAGAAGAACATCATTTCCAACACTGCGCAAAGCGGATATGTCCCTGAAGGAATCGCTTTTTACGCCTACAACAGCCAAATAAGCGGGACCTCCCCGGTTTACCGTTTCTACAATTCATCGTCTTCCGATCATTTCTATACGATTTCTGAAGATGAGAAAAATTCATTAATAAACTCTCAGAGCGGTTATTCATTTGAAGGGGTTGCGTTTTACGCTTTTACCACTCAAACAAATGGTTCTTCTCCTGTCTATCGCCTTTTTAACCAAAATAACTATGACCATTTCTACACGATTTCTGCCAGTGAAAAAAGCGGCATTCTTATTCCGACTCTAGGTCCTGACATTTCTGTCGGCCTGTGGGGATATTCCTCCAAGGACATAAAGAAATCCGCTTTTCAAATCAACGCTAACAAAGACTACAACATACGCGATGACGGCGGAAATATAATCGCCCAAGTCAGCGGCGGATCAACCACCAAGGTCAAATACAATGGCGGCAACACTCTCAAAATATACAACTCTGTTTCGACCAGAAAAATCGGCTCATCCGTCACTTTCGATGCGGCCGATGGTGACAATACTTCCATAATTTTCAACACCAGTCGCCCTGGCTCTTCTTTTGACCATTACCGCGGCAAAATCAAAATGCAATACTACCATGGCCCGGACGTTGTTGGAGGAAATCCTGGCAGCACAACCACACAAGTTTGGGTCAACAACATTCTGCCGCTTGAACAATATGTCTGGGGCATGGGAGAAACAACCGGCACAGGCCCAATGGAGCACACCAAGGTCATGACAAATGTTTTCCGCACCTATGGCTTCTGGTACATCAAATATGCCAACAAATATGCAGCCTATGGCTTCAAAATTCGCTCCGACAGCGGTTCACAAATTTATTGGGGGTATGACTGGGAAACCAAATATTCAAACATCAAGACCGCAGCCCAAGCGACAAGAGGCATCATCGCCTCATATGGAGGAGATGTTGCCCTGACTCCGTTCAGCTCTTGGTCAGCCGGCCAGACCCGCAGCGCCCAAGATGCCTGGGGCTCCAGTGCCTACCCATGGTGCCAATCTCGCAAGGACGACTATGGTAACTATAATGATTCATACTTCGGCAATTCCTCGACAAAATCGCAATCAGATCTGATCTCAGCAGGAAACCACATGGTCGGACTCATTGCTCACGGATCTTTGCATATGGCAAACAACGGCTCGAGTTGGCAGGACATACTCAATTATTATTACAAGGGCCTTAGCTTCCCTGTAAACTATTAATTTAAAATCTAAAAGGATTTGAGATTTTCTTATGACGAAACATCTTTATTCAAAAATAGCTCTGACTATTTATGTGCTTGCGGCGATTGTGATTGCTTTCTGGGGTTACACGGTTTTCAAGAATCGCGATGGCAAAGTGCCGACACCAAAGGCAGAGCAAAGCAGTTCAGTGCAAAAAAACGACACCATTTCTTCCTCATCGGCCACTGATGACCTAAGAAATGACAGTGACGCAGACAATACGCAGCAGCAAGCCAACAATCAATCAACGGATGCAAACCAAAACGCCTCAAACACTGCTAATTCTTCAGCTTCAACTGTTAGTCCCGTGCAAAATGTTTCAGGCAAAGTATTGGCAAACATCACGCCTGAACACTGCAGCTCGAATTGCCAGGCTTTCGCCAATGATTTGAAACTTTTGGAATACTGCCAGCAGTCTTGCGGCATCTCTCCAATTAAAAATGTTTCTTCTTGCAATGACAAAAGCGGCATCCAGAAAGATTATTGCACAAAAGACCTCGCAATAACCAAAGAAGATGCTTCCATTTGTGACAAAATAAGCGACGCAAACATCAAACAAGCTTGCAAGAATCGCATCGCTCAAGACGCTATTGAGAATCAGCTGAATAACCATAACTAGTAAATAAATTTCGTTCTGGGATTTTTTAAAGAAAAAAGCGGGTTGGATTTCTCCTTCCCGCTTTTCTGTTTTGCCGCCGAGTTTCAGCGGCAAAACTTGTCTTTTGTCATTCCGAGCCACTCTGTGATTTCCGGCGTCAGCTTGTCATGAGCAACACCGAGTTGCCTGAAAAGCCAGAGATAATCCCTTATGACGACCCTGAGGCAATCAGTGTCATCGAGATTCTCATATTTCGGCTTTCCGGAAACGGCATGCAGCTCAGGATGATGGTAATGAAGGCAGAAGAAGTGGTCAATAACATCGTCGGAAGAAATCTTTCTTTCTCCGATGCGAAAAACCGGATCCTCCCCTTTGCCCTTGGCCCGCGTGTATGCTTCGCCGCTCTTGCGAAGCAAGTCTTCATGCTCCCTGAGTGTCCCGCGCAGACACTCAAGGAACTCCTTGGCCTCAACCAACAGTGCAGTTTCCATGCTGCCCTCCTTGAAAATGGTGCGGCAATGCCGCAGGTTGAAAAAACTGCTAGCATTTTAGCCTAGCAGCTTTTTCTTGTAAAGTGCCTATTTTATCGATTTTTCTTGATTTTTCTGCGTCTGCGCCTGACAGCGATCATAGTCAGAGCTGCTAATGATCCAAGCAAAGGATAGTTCAAGCTTGATTCTTGCAGCGGCTTGGTTTTCGATCTGTCTGGCTGTTCATTTTTTTCAGTGCTAACGCCCAGCACCAACCCTTTATTATTCAAAATCTGATCGGTCAATTTTCCCAAAAC
>DASVYU010000040.1:0-47157 GCA_036391995.1 Patescibacteria group bacterium | reverse complement strand
CCGCTACAAGGAAATGGGCAAGACTGTCATTCTAGTGACGCATGACATTGCAACTGTGCAGCGCTATTGCGACCGCGCTTTGCTTCTTCGCAACGGAAAAATCGTGAAAATCGGAAGCGCCGAAGAAGTGGGAAATGAATACATGGAACAGAATATGTCGGATGAAGAAAAAAGAATCAGAGAAGAAGAGAAAAGAAGACTTGCAGAAGAACAGGAAAGAATTAAAACTGAAGAAAAAGCACTTGAAAAAATTAAAAAACAGGAGCGAGAAGAAGAAATGAAAAGAATAAAAGAGGAGAAAAAAAGGATCGAAGAAGAAAAAAGGAAGTTAAAGGAAGAAGAAAAGAACAAAGTGGCAAAAATAACCGAGGTCGAATTTTTGGATAAAGATGGCAAGGAGAAGAATGTGTTTGAAACAGGAGATGATATGTCTGTTAGGGTTTATTTTAAGCTCAATAAGCCGATTGAAAAATTGAATTTTGGAGTGGCTTTGTTTGATCAGGAGAATAATTATATTTTCGGGATCAACACTGTTTTAGACAAAATTGATACCAAAAAATATATCAATAAAGAATATTTCCAAGTTGATTATAAGAACATTCCACTTAAAAGAAATTCCTATTTCATTAAAGCGGGAATTTTCGGGGAATCAGATTCTCAAATTCATGATTTTATGAATAAATCGGAAACATTTGAAGTTTTTTCTATAAATAAAAATCAAGGACTATTTGAACTTAACTATAAATGGAATTAAAACTATGAATTGGAAATATTTTGATCCGAAATTTGAATACGAAGAAAAATTTCAGGATATAGCATGGGCATGGGCTGGGCATAAGTATTTTGCCTACGATTTGATTGCCAACTTGAAACCAAAAAACATAGTCGAACTTGGAACGCATTACGGAACATCCTTATGGTCATTTTCACAGGCAGTCAAGGATCTTTCTTTGGATGTCGAGCTGTTTGCTGTTGATACTTGGAAAGGCGAAAAGCATGCTGGATTTTATGGCGAAGAAGTTTTTGACACGGTCAATGAAATCAAAAACAAATATTATTCTGAATTGAAGATAAATTTCCTGAGAAAAACTTTTGACGATGCGCTTTCAGATTTTGAAGAAAATTCAATTGATGTTTTGCATATTGACGGTTTGCATACGTATGAGGCGGTGAAACATGACTTTGAAACATGGCTTCCAAAAGTCAAAAAGAATGGCGTCGTTTTGTTTCATGATGTTGTTGTGACAAGGGATGATTTTGGCGTATATGAATTTTGGCAGGAATTGAAGGAAAAATATCAAACCATGGAATTCCATCATTCCTATGGTCTGGGTGTTTTGTTTTTGAAAAAAAACAGCGAAATTTTTGAAATCGCAAAAGACTTGGATTTGCATTATTCTTATTTGCTGGAGGATATTGAAAATGGAAAAATCGGAGCAATGGTTGAAGATTTGAGTAAGAAGAATCAAGAAAATCAGCACCAACAGCAAATCATTCAACAAAAAGAGCAGGAAAATCAGCACCAACAGCAAATCATTCAACAAAAAGAGCAGGAAATTGAATTTATGGAGTCATCTAAGTTTTGGAAAATGAGAACACTGTACAGCAAGCTGAAGTTTATTTTTTTTCATCCCATGGCTTACTTTAAAGACAAACTAAAAAATCAAGATGCCTAGGTTTTCTGTTTTGATTCCAGTAATAAAAGAAAAATTTTTGACCGATGCAGTGGGGTCTGTTTTGAAGCAGTCTTTCGAGGATTGGGAGCTTATTTTATATAACGATTGCTCCAGGGATGATATAGATGGTATCGTCGGCAAGTACGGTGATGAAAGAATCAGATACTATAAGGGTGAAAAAAATTTAGGAGCCGAAGACCCCTCTATAACATGGAATAGGATGCTTGAATTTGCCAATGGTGAGTATATTTGTCTTCTGGGTGACGATGATTGTGTTTCAGATAATTATCTGTCAGAGATGAATAAATTGATAATCAAATATCCTCATGTTGATTTGTTCAGAGCTAAACTGAAAAGGATTAACGAAAGCGGAAAGGAGATATTCAATGGGGATACATTGCCTGAATTCGAGACATGGGATCAGACTATGTTTCAAAGAATGGTCAAAAAGCGGGCCCAGTCTACATGTGAGTTTGTCTTAAAAAGAGAAAAGCTTTTAAAAATAGGTGGATATGTTAATTTTCCCAGGGCATGTGGTAGTGATGATGCTACATATCTTCTAATGGCTGAGGAAAATGGGATAATGTCAACCAATAATGCTTCAGGATATTGGAGAAGCAGTTCGCTGAATATTTCCGATAATGATAGCAGGGAGATGAATGAATACAAGTCAAAATTTTATTTGAAGTGGGAAAGAGAATTTCTGGATCGCAAGTTCCATTTAAATGTTCCTTTGTATGAGTTGTATGGCTCTATTGAAAGGGGTCTTTCCGAGTTCGAATTAGAAAATGTAAAAAATAGTCTCAGCGCTTCAAACGCGGAGCTCACTTTAAAATTACAGGAGTTTAATGCCTTAAAAAATGAATTGCTGGGCGTTTACTCTTCGCGTGAGTGGAAAGCGGTTCTCATTTTGCGTAAAATGGTAAAAATGACTATTCCTAAGGGGAGCTTCAGAAGAAAAATGCTGGTCGGTTGTTGGAAGGCAATAAGACTTGTTTTTAAATTGGCAAAAAAAATCAAACCCAAAAAACGAAGAAGGATAAATTTTAAATCAAAAAAAATCGCGCTCATTGGGCATTCGTATCACAAGAAGACAAAGTCTTCCGAATTTCTAATGGAATATCTAAAAGAATTTTTTAATATCGAAGTTATTTTTGACGATAGCTGGCAAGAAAAACCCTTTGTTGACCTATCTTTCGTTGATGACAGTTACTTGGCTGTGATATTTTGGCAGTCGATTCCGTCCCCGGAAATGCTGAAAAGCATAAAAAATGAAAATATTCTTTTTTTCCCAATGTATGACCAGTCTGGAAGACTGGATTTAGATTATTGGGAGGGGTATAGGCGACTGAAGTTCGTTAATTTTTCAAACGCATTGCATCGAAAACTTTCAAAATGGGGATTTGATTCTTTGCACGTTAAATATTTTCCAAAACCGCAGGAGTTCATCCCGGGAAAAAAGAAAGAAGCATTTTTTTGGCAAAGGCTTACGGAAATAAATATAAATACTGTTTCTAAAATATTTAATAATAAGGAAGTTAAGATTCACATCCATAGGGCTATTGATCCATATCAGGAATTTGTCCAGCCAAGTGAAAAAGATGAGAAAAAATTCCAAATAACCTATTCAGATTGGTTTGAAACAAGGGAAGAGATGTGGGATGTCATCAAACAAAAAGGCATATATATTGCTCCCAGGGAATTCGAGGGCATTGGCATGTCATTTTTGGAGGCAATGGCAATGGGTAAGGCTGTTATCGCAGTCAATAATCCGACAATGAATGAATATATTGTCCATGGTAAAACGGGTTTTTTGTATGACTTGTCAAATCCACAAGAGATTGATTTGTCTGATATTGAGAATATTCAGAAAAATACCCACGAATTCATGTGGAATGGTTTTAAAAAATGGGAAAATGAGAAACATAAAATCATTGATTTTATCTTAAAAAAACATTAAGTACAAACAGCTATGAAATTATCCGTTGTTATCCCTGTATACAATGAAAAAAATACTATTCTTGAAATCATTAAGATAGTAAAGTCAGTAGCTTTACCCAAGGAAATCACAAGTCGAGAAATTGTTTTGGTTGATGATTGTTCCAAAGATGGTACCAGAGATATACTCAAGGGAATCAATGATCCTGAAATCAGTATTTTCTATCACGAAAAAAATATGGGCAAAGGCGGTGCTTTAAATACCGGCTTCAAAAAGGCGACAGGGGATGTTGTTATTATCCAAGATGCAGACCTGGAATATGATCCGCATGAATACCCGAAACTTTTGAAGCCAATCTTGGATAATAAAGCGGATGTCGTCTATGGTTCTCGTTTTATTGGCGGAGAATCTCATCGCATTCTGTATTTCTGGCACACCATGATGAATAAATTCCTGACCCTGATGTCGAATTTTTTCTCCGATCTTAATCTTACTGATATGGAAACCTGTTATAAGGTATTCCGTAGAAACATCCTTGAGGGAATAGAAATAGAAGAAAACCGTTTCGGATTCGAGCCTGAAATAACTGCCAAGATAGGGGAGATGTCTCGAAAAAATGGAGTACGAGTTTATGAGGTGGGTATTTCGTATTATGGAAGGACCTATGAGGAAGGGAAGAAGATTAGTTGGAAAGACGGCGTTAGAGCCTTGTGGTGCATCTTTAAATACAATACTTCCGGCTTTGCTCATTTTGTGAAATATGCTCTCAATGGCGTCCTCATTGCATTATCCCAGTTTGTCGTGATTATCCTGCTGGTGGAGCTTATGGCTTTCAATAGCGGATACCTTAGGAATGTGGCTAATTTCATAAGTGTTATAGTCGGACTTTTAGTTGCGTTCATGCTGCATTCTAAAATAACATG
This sequence comes from Patescibacteria group bacterium, assembly GCA_036391995.1. Classification (GTDB taxonomy): domain Bacteria; phylum Patescibacteriota; class Minisyncoccia; order Moranbacterales; family GWC2-37-73; genus DASVYU01. The sequence continues at coordinate 42,619 of DASVYU010000040.1, read as the reverse complement.
GAGATATAGATTTTCTTCCCATCAAGAAATGGCATATAAGCTCCTTATGTTTTATTTAGTATCGGTATTTTCTATTTTTCTGCGCATGTTTGCATTCTATGTTTTTGATAGGGCCGGAATGGACTATAAGCTTAATGTTATCATAGGAATAATAATCATAATCGTGATAAATTTCTTCGGTTATGACAGGTTGGTTTTCAAAAATATGAATTTAATGGCAAAAGAACATGTCCAGAAATAAAGCACATTGCGAAGGAAAAGAACCGATCCTGGAAAATGTCCTGAGCAATCTTAGATATGCAAAAATCGTCCGGCACATACCCGACAAGGCCAAGGTTTTGGATTTGGGATGTGGTTATAACGCGGGATTTTTAAGTAAAATAGCAGGAAGAAATCGAGAATGTTTTGGCATGGATATTTCTGTGAATAAAGAGTTGGTTTTAGAAAACGTAACCCTTATAGAGCATGACTTAAATAAGAAATTTCCACTTGAGAGTGAATCATTTGATATTGTTACATCCCTGGCAAATTTAGAACACTTAGAAAATCCTAACTTTGCATTGAGTGAGATTTTTAGGGTTTTGAAGCCTGGAGGAATACTGCTTCTAACGACACCTAGTGTGTATGCCAAACCAGTTTTGGAATTTCTTTCCTACAAGATGAGACTTATTAGTGAAAATGAAATAAGGGATCACAAAAACTATTTTTGCAAAACTTCACTTGTAAAATTAGGAAAAGAGGTTGGTTTTAGTAAAATAAAGCACGAATACTTCCAGTTTTTTATGAATAATTCCGTAAAAGCAATGAAGTAAATTTGGTTCCATACATAATTTTATGGGTGTTTTCTCACTTATTTTTAGTTTCGTTTTTATTTATTTCGCACTCCTGTTTTCCAGTAAGGAAAGGGAAACTGTTTTTAGCAATATAAGGCTGGCATTTATAAAATCCAGCCTTATTATGTCCTTGCTTGCTGTGGTGTCAACAGAAGGATTTTCATTTCTGAAAATGATTAACAGCGCAAGCATACTTGCTTTTTGGGGGATGGTTTTGCTACTGAGTGCCCTTGTATTTTTCTGGTTGTTTAAAAAAAATAAATGGACGCTAAAGCAATTAAATTTACATAAGTTGGGAAACACAAGAAAAGTTAGCCCTGGATTTAAGGTTGTTATATTGTTAGCGTTTATTATAATAGCGGCCTTATTTTTTGTAGCTTTTACAATAAATAACAATTGGGACTCCTATACCTATCACTTGCCAAGAGTTGAGCATTGGATCCAGAATGGAAACGTTGATTTTTATCCTACCAACAATGTTAGGCAGTTGTATCTAGCGCCTTTTGCGGAATATTTAATTTTAAATATAAGATTACTCAGCGGAGATGCTTCGTTTGTTAATTTTGTGCAGTTCTTTTCGATGATAAATTGTTTGTTGATTGCGTCTTTGATAGCAAGGATTTTTGGCCTTAATAAGGAAGGGCAAATAACGGCCGGAATTCTCGTCTTGACCATCCCCATGGGGTTATTGCAAGCAACAACAACCCAGACTGATTATGTGGTATCATTTTTTATCTCTTCGTTTGTATTGTTTGGGTTGATGCTTGTTAAAGAAAAAAAAATAAATATGGAGGGAGTTTTGTTTTTATCCCTTAGTTTTTCGTTAGCTATTTTGACAAAATCTACTGCGTATATCTTCTTGTTTCCATTTTGTCTAGCTTTTGGCATTTATTTTGTTAAATTATTTAAGGGAAAATCTCTACAAGTGCTGTTTATTGTAGTGGTATTCTTTGTATTACTCAATACTCCTTTTCTCTTAAGAAACTATAGACAATTTGGCTCAGTTTTAGGACCTCAAAAAACCTCATCTCTGTATTTGGCAAGTCTTAATGAGGAGTTTGGTGTAAAAATTATGTTTTCCAATCTAGCAAAGAATGTGAGTATGCACATTTCTCTGCCAAATAAATATGAGGACAATATTATTTATGGCCTGGTTGATAGATTTCATGCAGCTATAGGGTACCCTCTTGACACACAAAAAACGAATTTTTTTGGCATAAAATATGACAATAAATTTTTATTATCTCAAGATAGTGTGGGCAATTTTGCGCATGGAATTTTGATTATTGTGAGCCTTATTATTTTTGTTATGAAATTTAAAAGGGTATCAGGAATTGTCCGTATATATATATATCTTTTAATATCTGCTTACATGCTTTTTGCATTTTTATTGAAATGGCAGCCATGGCAAACTAGACTTGACTTGCCCGTATTTATTTTAATTTCGCCATTCTTGGCCTATGTGTTATTATTGGCAAAAAATAAATTCTATAATGTCACTGCTTGTATGTTATTATTGTTAGTTGCTTTTGGAATTGTTTTTGTTTTTGATCCAATCAAACCTGTTTTTGGAGACAATTCTATATTTAAAAATAGCACAAAGTCATATATTCTAATGAGTGACACTGCAAATAAAGTTGAGGCTGAATTAAGTAAGGACGGTATAATAAAAGTAGGCCTATTTATGGGGAGTGATTCTCTTGTCTGGCAATATTGGCTTATTTCGAAAAACAAAATATTCCAGAATATTTATTTTCCCGAGGAGTTAATGAAAACTACAAATTTCAATTCAAATTTTAAATACAAAGCAGTTATAATTGATAAGACATTGCGAAATGATTCAGAAAATTATATACGTATAAATAAGTTTATAGGTGAAAAAAATAATATAGAAAAAATAATCGATATGAATGATGTATTGTTAGTAGTATACAAAAAAAACCAGAATAAAATAGTAGCATATTAAATTTATCAATATAATTTATGAGATTCTCCATTATCATCTGCACATATAATGCGGCAAAAAAGTTGCCAAAAACACTGGACTCCATTTTAACCCAGACTTTTGGAGATTTTGAGGTTGTTATTGTTGATGGTGCTTCGACTGATGGTACTGTTGGTGTTATTAAGGAATATGAAGAAAAGTTTGCCGGAAAATTGCGCTGGCTGAGTGAAAAGGATGCTGGGATATACGAAGCCATGAACAAAGGTGTCAGAATGGCTCAAGGCGAATATTTGAATGTCGTGGGAGCGGGTGATTGGCTAGAGAAAGGTGCTTTGGGAAAAGCATCGGAGTGTATAGCTCAAAATCCCAAAATTGATGCAGTTCACGGAAAATTAAGAATCTGGGATAAAGATTTGAAAAAAAGCTATCTGCTCCAAAGTTTTCCAAAAGATTTAACAAGGAGTCCTATGCAACATCCGGCATTGTATTATAAAAAAACATTGCATGATAAATACGGATTGTATGACGAAACTTACAAGATCGTTTCAGACTATCTTTTTTGTATGAAGGCTTTTGGAATTGGAAAAGCTGAGGTGGTTGCATTTGACGATGTGGTTGACAATTATGTTACTGACGGGATCAGTTCGACTGAGACATTGCAATGTGAAATGGAAAACGAAAGGGCCAGAAGTGAACTTGGTTTGAACCCCTTGGTGTCCATAATTATGCCGACATATAATCAAAAAGATTACATTAAGGAAACGCTCGATTCTGTTTTGGCGCAAATATATCCCGATTGGGAATGCGTTATTGTGGATGATGGGTCGACTGATGGAACAGCTGAAGTGGTTGGAAAATATGTAGAAAGAGACAAACGTTTCAAATATATCAGGCAGGAAAACTCAGGTCCTTCTGAGGCTCGCAATAATGGTATTCTGCATAGCCATGGGGAATATATCTTACCTCTGGATTCTGACGACCTGATTTCTCCGCGTTACATACGTGATGCTGTCGACTTCTTCATTAAGAATCCTGAAACCAAGCTGGTCTATTGCAAATCGGAGTATTTCGGAGAAAAATCCGGAGAAGTCGAGCTTTTGGATTATTCATATGAAAAAATATTATTTTTCAATATGATATTCTGTTCAGCCATTTATAGGCGCGTCGATTATGACAAGACGAAGGGATATAATGGGAATATGAAGAATGGTCTTGAGGATTGGGATTTTTGGTTGACTTTTTTGCAAGAAAAAGATATTGTCCACAGGCTTCCGATCACGCATTTCTTTTATCGCATAAAGAAAGGATCAAGAAATCATAATTCGCATAGCGATATGGAAATTGTAAAACAGATGCATAGGCAGATTTTCTTGAATCATTTGGAAAAATACATGGATATCATAAATCCAATTCAAACCGAGCATAACATAGAATATTTGAATAAGAATATTTCCGAAAAGGAAAGTGAAATAGATGTGCTTAAAAAAAGAAATAGCGAGCTTGAGATCGAATTGCTGAAATTAAAAAAAGGTTTTTCTGGTTTTGTTTTGAGATCGATCGAAATGTCTGGAGTATATTGGCAAAAAATATCTTTCGCTTTGTTTAGCCCTAAGAAATTTCTAAAGAAATATTTTCTTAGATAGATCCGTTTTTCAAAAACCAATCATAGGTTGTTTTCAAACCTTCCTCTAAGGTTGTTTTGTGCTTCCAACCAAGATTATGTAATTTGGAAACATCTAGAAGTTTTCTTGGTGTGCCGTCCGGTTTGGTTGTGTCATTGATAATTTCACCCTCAAAACCGACGACAGCCTTGATCATTTCGGCCAACTCCTTGATGGTCACGTCTTCGCCTGTGCCTATGTTTACGATTTCATTACCTGTATAGTTTTCCATCAAAAAGACGCAGGCGTCAGCCAAGTCATCAACGTGCAAAAATTCGCGCTTGGGTGATCCAGTACCCCACATGACAACCTCTTTCGCTCTGCTTATTTTGGCATCATGGAATTTGCGCAGCAGGGCAGGGAGAACATGGGATGTTTCTAGATCGAAATTGTCATTGGGTCCATAGAGGTTTGTCGGCATGACGGAAATGAATTTCGTGCCATATTGCTTGTTGTAGCTTTGGCACATCTTGATGCCGGCAATCTTGGCGATCGCATAGGCTTCATTGGTTTTTTCCAATGGTCCGGTCAAAAGATATTCTTCCTTGATCGGCTGGGGACATTCGCGAGGGTATATACAAGAGCTCCCCAGAAACAAAAGCTTCTTCACGCCGTTTGCATAGGCGCTATGTATGATGTTGTTTTGGATCTGCAGATTGTCGAAAATGAAATCCGCAGGGAAGGTGTTATTGGCATGGATGCCTCCGACTTTGGCTGCAGCTAAGAACACATAGTCCGGCTTTTCAGTTTGGAAAAAATCAGCCACAGCTTTCTCATCCAAGAGATCAAGTTCCTGACGTGTCTTTAGGATTAGATTTGCGAATCCTTTGGCTTCAAGATTTCTGACAATCGCGCTGCCTACCAAGCCATTGTGTCCAGCGATGAATATTTTGGCGTTCTTTTCCATCCCAGTAGTAGAATTTTGAATTAATTTTTATAAAAATATTCCTTCAATCTTAGTTTTAGCATTCTCCTTCCTTGAGTAGTTTTTAAATATTTTTCTCTTCGCTTAGCATCCTTAATATCCAAACAGGCTTCGTAGTATATTAACTCCCATGGTAGAAATGCTTTAGTGGACTTGTTTAATCCTTGGTTATGTTCTTCAAAGCGTCTATTGAGATTACTTGTATATCCTACATATAATTCAGTACGTCCTTTACTTTTGAGTATGTAAGTGTAGAACATAACCATTTCAAAATTTCACTACTGGGTTATTTTTTCAAAGACAGACCTTCATTTTTCAGATCGGCTTCCAACATCAGTTTCACCAATTGTTTGAAAGTGGTTTGAGGCTTCCATTTCAAAAGCTTTTTGGCTTTGGTTGGATCACCAAGAAGTTGCTCAACTTCGGCAGGACGGAAATATTTCGGATCGATTTTGATCAGTTCTTTTTTGGTTTTGAAGTCATAGCCGACTTCTTTGACGCCTTTGCCTTTCCAGCGCAAGTCAATGTTGAGAAGTTTGGCGCATTCCTCGATGAATTCACGCACGCTGTGCATTTCACCGGTAGCTAGCACGTAATCATCGGGTTTTTTCTGTTGCAGCATACGCCACATGCCTTCGACGTAGTCTTTTGCATAGCCCCAATCGCGCTTAGCGTCCAAATTGCCCATGTAGAGACATTCATCCTTGCCGGCAAGAATACGAGCTAGTCCGCGAGTGATTTTTCGAGTAACGAATGTTTCGCCGCGACGTGGCGATTCATGGTTAAAAAGGATGCCATTGCAAGCGAAGATGTTGTAGCTTTCGCGGTAGTTTATGGTTATCCAATAGGCGTACAGTTTGGCCACAGCGTAAGGAGAACGAGTATAGAAAGGCGTTGTTTCTTTCTGTGGAACTTCCTGCACTTTGCCGTATAGTTCGCTGCTGGAAGCTTGGTAGAATTTTGTCTTGATCCCAGCTTCTTTGATGGCATCCAGGATTCTGACTGCTCCTAGACCCACGACATCGCCGGTATATTCAGGGACATCGAAACTGACACGCACGTGGCTTTGCGCTCCAAGGTTGTATATTTCATCCGGTCTGATTTTTTCCAAAAGGCGTGCGATGCTGCTGCTGTCGGACAAGTCTCCGTAATGCAAAAAAAGTTTTACACCGTTTACATGTTGGTCCTTGTAGAGATGATCGATGCGATCAGTGTTGAATGAGCTGGATCTTCTGATGATACCATGGACTTCGTAGCCTTTTTCCAAAAGCAATTCAGCCAAATAGGATCCGTCCTGTCCGGTTATTCCGGTAATGAGAGCTTTTTTCATTTCGTTTTTCGTTGGTTTAAAAATATGACTCTTTGAATTATAGCAAAACAAGGCGAATAATCAATTAAAGGTGTTTGAATTTGATAAAAGATCGTGTTGCGGATATAATTCAATAGGTCACGATATGGCGATCAATATTATTCTTTTGCAACAAAAGTTAACTTATGTCAAATATAACTTCGCTTAAATTTTGATCTAAATTTGTTAAAAATAAAGTTATATGGAAAAAGCAGCGAAAAAATTGGTTAAGATAGCTAAAGAAGGGAAAAGAGTTACAAAAAAGACTTTTTTTGTTTTGAAAAACAGAGGCGCAAAATCATTGATTAGGGAAACCAAAGATTATTTTGTGGCAAAGATAAGAAAAAGCGGTTTGGTTACCGCAAAAACCACCAAGATAAAGGATTTTCTTTTCATATCATGCCATTTGGACATGCCGCACAAATATCGCTGCGTTTTTCAGGCAGAACAATTGAAAAAAAATGGCCTGAGCGGTGATATCAGATTCTTTACCGATCTTCAGGAAGAGTGGCTCAAATATTACGATGTCTTTATCTTCTATCGTGTGCCTATTGAAGACAAAATCAAAGTTTTTATTGAAAAGGCCAAAAAACTCAATAAAATGGTAATTTATGACATCGATGATCTGGTATTTGAGGAGGATCTGGTCAAGGATAAAAGCGAAGTTGCTGAGATGGATGAAGCTGGAAAAAAGCTTTATTTCGATGGCATCAGAAGGCATAGGGAGACTATGCAGCTTTGCAATTTCGGCATTGCTTCCACGGAGGGAATTGCGCGTCACATGGAAAAATATATTCCCACAGTTCTGGTTAACAGGAATTCAGTTCCGGACGATTTGGCTAAAAGATCTGCGCAGGCATTGGTTGATGATAGAACTTCTCGGTCTGATGAAATTGTGATTGGTTATTTCAGCGGCTCCAAGACACACGATGATGATTTCATGCTCATTGAAGAAGCCCTGGAAAAGATTTTAGATAAACATGCGAATGCCAGCCTGTTCATCGTAGGTCATTTGCAATTGAGTGAAAGGTTTAAAAAATATGAAAACCGCATCCGTAGACATGGTTTTGTGAAATATGATGATCTGCCGAAGCTGATAAGCATGGTGGACATCAATCTCGCTCCACTGGTTGTGAGCGAATTCAATCATGGCAAGAGCGAGATCAAATTCACAGAAGCTGCTCTTTTGAAAAAACCGACGATAGCCAGCGCCACGGAAGCTTTCATGTATGCAGTCAAAGAAGGGGAGACCGGTTTTATTGCTGGCAATGAAGAAGAATGGTTTGAAAAGCTTGACAGACTGATTGCTGACAAGGGTTTAAGGCAAAAGATTGGCAAACAAGCTCGCCAAGATGTTTTGGCAAGATATGGAACGCAAACCATTGGAAAAAATCTTCTGAACTTCATTGAAACAAATAGAAAAAGGAAAATCGTCTATGTCTCTCCTAGTACGCAGATCAGCGGAGGGGTGATGGTTATCGCTCAGCATCTAAAAAGGTTGCAAGAAAGGGGTTATAACACGTCCATGGTCACGCACAACGGCGATGAGGAGCTTGTATGGATGGAGGATTTCGAAGTACCGATCGTTCCTTTCAGTATGTTCACCGGAAGCCTGATCGGGATGCTTGACGCGGCGGTTGCGACCATGTGGTCCACAGTTGAAGTTGTACAATCTTCTTCTGCTAGAAGAAAATTCTATCTTGTGCAAAACAAGGAGCATCTTTTTTATGCCCAGGATGATCCTAATTTCGAAAAAGCCAAAAAGACTTACGATGCCGACATTGAATATTTGACGGTTTCCCAATGGTGCAAGCAATGGCTGAAAGATGAATTCAAAAAGGATTCCAAATACATACCTAATGGTATAGACAAAGAGACATTTCATGAAGTTGAACCACTGGAATCCAAAAAGGCCGGCAAGATCAGGATTTTGATCGAAGGTAATCCGGACAATGATTACAAGAATGTGGACGAGTCTTTTCGCATAATTGAAAAATTGGACAGTGAAAAATTTGAAACATGGCTTATCAGTTATGGGGGAAAACCCAAGAACTGGTACAGATGCGACAGGTTCTTTGAAAAAGTTCCCTTTGCTGACATGAACAAATACTACTCAAGCTGCGACATTCTCCTGAAAACATCGAAATTGGAAAGTTTTAGTTATCCGCCTTTGGAAATGATGGCCTGCGGGGGAGTCTGCGTGGTTGCTGAAAATGGAGGCAATGCCGAGTATATCCAGAACGGAGTCAATGCCTTGGCCTATGCTTTGGGGGATGTGGAAATTGCCGCAAAACAGATCGAAAGATTGACGGATGACTCTGAATTGAAAAAGAAATTGATTGAAGGAGGAATACAAACTGTTGCTGGCAGGTCATGGGAGAAAAGCATTGATATTCTTGAAGAAATATATGGATAAAAACTTCTCCGTAATCTACTGACTTGTAACACCTGTCTTAATAAGGTGTCATTCCTGCGAAGGCAGGAATCTACGCTTTCCCTGACTGGATTCCCGCCTTCGCGGGAATGACAAGGTTAAGTTAGCTAGGTGTTAAAAGTCAGTAACTGAGTTCAGATATGAGAAATATTCTCAAAAAAATAAGAGCTAAAGGCAGTTTGTTTTTGCTTGTCTTGAGGAGGGATGGGTTGCTTGTTTTGTTTAGGCGCGTTTTTGAAAAAATATATTCCAGGATTGTTCGATGCCGGGAAACGGTAGAAGAATATTTTGATAGGCGTGATTTGAAAAGAGCAGTCTTTTCTGGTCCTGTTCGCAAGAAGAAAAAAGAAATCAAAAAAACGGTAGATATCATTGTTTGTGTGCACAATGCCCTGGAGGATGTTGAAAGATGTCTGGAATCAGTCTATCGATATTCCGGAAACAAGTTCTCATTGATCGTGGTGGATGATGGCAGCGCTGATGACACCAGGGATTTTTTGCTTGAATTCTCCAAGAGTCACAAAATCAAACTGCTGCGCAATGAGCAGGCTTTGGGTTACACTTTTGCCGCCAACATAGGACTTAAGAATTCCTCTGCTGACTATGTGGTGCTGCTCAACAGTGACACCATCGTAACCGAGGACTGGCTTCAAAGGATGATGCGATGCGGGGAATCTGATCAAAAGGTAGGAATTGTCGGTCCACTTAGTAACACGGCTTCCTGGCAATCTGTGCCCAAGATCCTAGAAAACGGAGATTGGGCAGAAAACAAGTTCCCGCAGGGGGTTGCTTTGGAAAAATGGGGAGCGCTTATCACTCAACACTCGGGGCGCGTTTATCCGAAAATTCCTTTTCTCAATGGCTTCTGCTTGATGCTTAAGCGATCTTTGATTGAGGATTTGGGATATTTTGACGAAGAAAGTTTTGGCAGGGGATATGGAGAAGAGAATGATTATTGTTTGCGGGCTGGAAAAAGAGGCTGGCTCTTGGCTGTGGCAGACGATGTTTATGTTTTTCATGCGCAATCAAAGAGTTATTCCAATGATAAGAGAAAAACCCTTAGTGAAATTGCTGGCAAAATACTGGAAGAAAAACATGGCAAGGATCTAATTATGCAAGGAGTGGATGAATGTCAAAAGAGCATTTTAATGGAAGGTGTTAGATTGAGAATTGATTTCTTGCACAAAAATGCAACTGGTAATGCAGGGGTGCCAGCTTTTGACGTGGATTTGTTTATGCCAAGGCGTGCCATGGTTAATAGAAGAAAAAAAGTTCCCTTGGTGTTGGTTTTTAAGGCTAATGAAAGTGCGATAGGCGGAAAATCTTCTCTTGTTGAAGAAATGCGCAGAAATTTCAGATACAGTGCTGATGCGATTGCATTTGGCAGGGTATTGGATGATGTGCAACGAGCAAGGCTTTTTAATGAGGCGGACATTTTAATTAACTTTTCTGATTCGAAAGATGATGATGTTGTAACTTTGGAAGCGATGGCTTCAGGAGTGGCTGTTATTGTTGCAAATTGTAATACTGCTGATTCTATGTTTGAAAATGGCAAAAACTGCCTAATTGCAGATCCTGGTAATTTCTCCGTGACCAAAGATGTAATAGGCAGACTAATTGCCGACAATGGATTAAGAAATGAAATTGTGATAAATGGGTTGAGAAGCGTTTTTGCCGGAAGCAGAAAGCTTTAGGTTTTCAGATGGATTGTTATAAATGTGCAAGCAAAAAAGATACCTAGGTATCTTTTTTTAAATCCATGCTGCTTTTGTGGATTAATTTGTCGGCACGTAGTAAGCTATGCCTTCATATCTCCAAGAAGGATCATTGGCAATTACAGAGTTTTTTTCGTCTACACTAATAGTAAAGAAGTGTCCCTGCTTCCTGTCGCTCCAAAAACGGTACACTGGAGTAGTGTTGGCTTGCTGCGTCTCGTAGGCATAGAAGGCGACGCTTTCATATTTCCAAGAAGGATCATTAGCTATGACAGAATCCTTTTCGCTCTGGCTTATGGTATAAAAATGTCCTTGTTTTTGCTGGCTCCAAAAGCGATAGACTGGCATTGTTCCTGGTTGTTGTGAGGCATATGCTAGGTAACCAATACCTTCATATCTCCAAGAGGGATCGTTAGCAATGACACCGTCTTTTTCTGTTTTACTTATGGTGTAGAAGTGATGCTGCTTTGAGTTGCTCCAAAAACGGTATACCGGAAGTGATCCACCTAATGCCTGGGCTAGATCCAATCTTTTGCCAGTTGCGGTTTTTCCATTGAGGCCTACGATCGCGTCTCCATTGCTGAGTAACTGATTTTTGACATCGCTAGCGCTAAGGCTTGGGAATTTGCTTTCCACCATGGCTGCGGCGCCGGAAACATAAGGGGCGGCAAAGGACGTGCCATCGCCGATGGCGTATCCATTTGAAAGCGAAGTGCTGACGATGTTTTTTCCGGGAGCAGCGATGTCTACTGAGTTTGTGCCATAGTTAGAAAAAGAGGCCAGGTTGTCGTTTTGGTCTGTGGCGGCCACAGAGATGATGTTTGAATCATCATAACTTGCTGGATAGGTCGGTGTCGTATCATTGTTGGTGCTGTCGTTGCCGGCTGCTGCCACAAAAAGACCAGGAAAAGAGGCGATGGCATCATGCTCGGCTTGATCGAAAGATGATCCGCCGAAACTGGCGTTGATGATTTTAACTCCATTATTTTTGGCGAAACTGATCGCTTTCAATTCAGAAATTGTGTCGAAGCCGAATTTTATCGGCATGACCTTGATGTGGTTATAGTGGCTCAGACCACTGATGCCGTTGGAATTTCCAGAGACAGCTGCTATGATACCAGCCACTGCTGTGCCGTGACCATTGAAATCCTGGGTGTTGCTGTTGTTGTCAGCAAAATTCCAGCCATGATTCGGACAGCCTCCGGAAATGGGGTTGTTGTTTTCATCCACGCAAGAGCTGCCGTTCCAAAAATTGCCGGCAAGGTCCTGATGTGTTAGATCAGCTCCCGTGTCTATGTCTGCAACAATCACATCAGGTTGCGTTTGGCTCTCATTGTCCCAAGCAGTTGTCGCGTTGATGTCTGCATGGGCAGTTCCATTGGATGAGTTTACTGTTTGTCCCGTGTTTTGCAGTGCCCATTGTTCTGAAAAGTGCGGATCGTTTGGGGTGGCAAACATCTGCTTTTTAAAATTCGGTTGGGCATATTCGACATTGGGATCACTCTCTAGCTGCTTGATGGTTTCCTCGGTGCTTTGATTGGATTTAAGAAGCCGGATGTTGAATTTGCTGACTTCATCCGACTTGGTTAGTCCCAGTTTGGATTCCAAGGCATCGGCATTCTTCTTGCCAGCGCTTTTGCTTAAATTTATTTGATTGTTCTTGTATTTGACGATGACTTGTCCTTGAACAAAAGAAGAATTCTGAGGAAGAAGATGTTTTTCAGGACTGTCAGTCGATTGCGCCTTAACAGGAAAGGCAACGATAAGCAAAAGAAGCAGTGCTAGTATTTTTTTCATGAAAATTTTGTTAATCGATAATTAAATACAAATATGTTCTTATATTATACGAAAATAATGAGAAATTAAAAAAGGCCCGGATTTTGATAAATCCAGGCCTCCATGTGATGCCATTGAAGTCAAATGAAAAGCCTAATTCAATGGGGTGTACCATGCGATCCCTTGATACTGCCAAGAAGGATCGTTTGCAATGACATAGTTCTTCTCTGCTTCTGAAATCGTGAAGAAATGTCCTTGCTTAGTTTCACTCCAGAACCTATGCACAGGTGCAGAATTCGGTTGTTGCGACACGTATGCATACCATGCGATCCCTTGGTACTGCCAGGAAGGATCGGTTGCAATGACGGAGTTTTTCTCTGCTTCTGAAATCGTGAAGAAATGTCCTTGTTTGGATGCACTCCAGAACCTATGCACAGGTGCAGAATTCGGTTGTTGCGACACGTATGCATACCATGCGATCCCTTGGTACTGCCAGGAGGGGTCGTTTGCGATGACATAGTTCTTCTCTGTTTCTGAAATCGTGAAGAAATGATGCTGCTTCACGTTTGACCAAAAGCGATAAACAGGGGATGCATTAATCGCAAACGTTGCTCCGATCGTGTGGCTGGCAGTCGGGCTTATGAAGGTGTAGGTCATGATGGGTCCCTGCGAGATTCCATCAACCGTGACATCCACGATGTGAAAACCAGGATCAGGCACGGCTGTATAGGTAGCATTCACGCCATAGGTCAGAATTGTTACTCCCAATGGCTGGATGGTCCCGCCAGGACCTGCGTTAATGGTAAGGCTGAATGTGTCAATCGCGAAGTTTGCAACGACCATATGGCTGGATGTGATGTTGCTCAGAGCATAGGGAGCAGCCATTGGTGTTCCGTTATCTGTCACACTCGTGATGTGGTATCCGATGCTCGGCGTGACCGTGAAAGCCTGGCCAGTTCCATAGTTTGCAGTCAATATGCCGGACGGAGTGATTGTTCCGCCGGCTGTCGCTGAAACCGTCAGAGTGAATGTGTTGATGGAGAACGTGGCATTGATGGCGTGGCTGGCAGTCACGTTGGTGAATGTGTAGGGAGAGATCGGTGTGACTGCGACTCCGTCGACAGTGATGCTGGCGATGCCATAGCCTATGTTAGGAGTGATGGTGTAGGCTTGTGCAGCGCCATAGTTCACACTTGTGGTTCCCGCCGGGGTTACTGTTCCGCCTACTCCAGCCGTTGCTGTAATGGCAAAGGTGTTGATGGCGAATGTTGCGCTGATGGTGTGGGTTGTTGTGACATTCAAGAAAGAGTAAGTTGTCACAGCTCCCACACTGACCCCGTCAACAAGCACATCCAGCACATGATAGCCGATCGCAGGAGTGATGATGTAGGCTTGAGCGGCGCCGTAGCTCACTGTTGTTGCTCCGAGCGGCGTGATGCTGCCATTGAGCCCTGCGGAAGAAGTGATAGTGAATGTGTTGATGGTGAATGTAACGTCTATCGTGTGGTTGGCAGCTATGCTGGTGAATGTGTAGGAAGCTGCAATCGGTTGTGCCACGCCATCGACAGTGAGACTGCCTATGCTGTAGCCGAGGCTGGGAGCAAAACTGTAGATTTGGCTTGCTCCATAATTCAGCGTCGTAATTCCCGGCGGCGTGATGCTGCCGTTGAGTCCGCTTGTCGCCGTGATGGTGTAGGTGTTGATGGCGAACGTCGCGCTGATGGTGTGGTTGGCTACGACATTGGTGAATGTATAGGTCGTCACTGCTCCGACTGAAACTCCATCAACGAGCACATTGGCCACGTGGTATCCGGTTGCGGGTGTGATGGCGAATGCCTGGTTGGTGCCTTGAGTGACCATCGCGATTCCGCCTGGTGTGATGCTGCCGTTTAGTCCTGCGGTGATTGTTATGGTGTAGGTTGATGGTCCGACCGGCATCACTTGGTTGGTAGGCAATGAGGAGAGTCCTGTGCCGGCCGAATTCACCGCCGCGACATTGAACGTATAGATAGTGCCGTTCAATAGGCCGCTGATGGTGATTGGGCTGGTTGCCCCTGTAGCTGTGACGTTTCCCGGTGTCGAAGTGACGACATAGGAAGTCACGGGGTTGCCTCCATTGGGAGCGGGAGCTGTGAAGCTGACCGTCGCATTGGCGTTGCCGGCCACTGCTGATGGGGCAGCGGGAGGACCGGGAATGACATATGTGCTGACTGCTCCTGGCTGGAAGACGATCGGACGCATCATGTCCATTTCTTCGTGTCCGAGGAGATGGCAATGCCACATATATTCCCAGAAGAAACTCACGATCTGATTGGACACTGCCATTGGATTGCCTGTGTTCGGGTCGATCTGTGCGAATCCCATCGTGTCATTGGCAGGCATTGTCGGATTGAGGTATCTGCTGTTGTTCGGGACCAGGAATGGAACTTTGGGAGTGGCCGGCCTGATGGCAACGATCACATCCTCAAGAGGATTCATCCTGATGGTCTCTTTCCAGCCGAGCTCGTTGGGATCAGGAGGCTTGATGACTCCGGCCCAGTCTACTCGGTTGATGAGCTGCACATCGAACAGATGGAAATGGATGGCGTGGGTGTCGACTCCGTTGTGGGTGACTTTCCACACCTGAGCCTGTCCGTCCTGGAATATCTCGGTCGGCGGATCGATGTAGCCCAAGGGAATTGTCGTCTGCTTGGCGAAGTTGGTCAGCGGCAGTTCGACTCCCAAAACGCTATTCATGCGGCCATAGTCCAGTTCGAACAGTTCCTGGATGGCTTTGGGCTGCATGCTGATCGTGGTTGGTGTCAGTGAGCCGGCCGGGGTGAAGGTGAGGGAAGTGTCCTGGATGCGAGCATATACGTCGGTTGTTCCGCCATAAGCTGTCTGGTTGACTACAGGTTGCAGCTGCGAAGCTGTGTAGGCTGCGGGCATTGCTGCTTGCAGTGCTGTGAGACTGAATGGAGGGGCGGGAACGGTTCCGGAAACCCTGAATTGCATGACAGTGCGGATATTGGGTCCGAAGCCTGCCAGGGTCGTCGGAGCGCCTCCCACAGCCGTCAGATTTGGGTTGCCGGTGTAGTAGTCCACTCTGGCATCTCCGGCTGGTACGGGGGCAGGTGAGTCGTTGTAGAGGATTAGGGTGCTTCCGTTCGGCACTGCGCTGAAGTCGATAATGACGTCTGCTCTTTCAGCTGGCCCCAGAAACAAATTGTGTTCCTTGATGTTGCCGACTGTGATGCTTCGGACATCTCTGTCATAGCCGATCGGGATGTTGGTCAAGACAACGGGGGCAGGCAAAAAGCCGCTTTCATTGCCGATTTGGATCATGCTTGGTCCGACTGTGGTCGGATCAGGCCATCCGCCGGCTCGTGAATCGGGAGTCGGCCAGCCTGCAGGCCAAGTGCCGGCAACTGCTGGAACCATCTTCACTTCCGTCGGAGCCAGTGGATCCGCGTAGAAAAGCGAAAGATTCCAGAAGCGGTCATTGCTGCCATTGAGGATCCGGAAGCGATAGGCTTTCGGCTGGACGACTACATATGGATAGGCTGTTCCGTTCACGACTGGTGTGTCCATGAAGGCTTCCATGACCATAGAGACGTCCGGTGTGCCTGGGCATGTCTGCGCTGGATTGTTCGCGCAGGCAACCGGTCCATGGACTAGTCCGGCTGCAGTTGTGACAGGTGGCCAGAACCAAGGTCCATAGTCCCATCTGCCGAATGGGTTGATGCCTGAAAGCAGATTGGGATTCTGATTGGTCATGTACACATGGGGAAACCAGAGGCTTCCTGAACCGCCCCATTTGGCGCTGTCCCAAGTCGGATCGGTCGTGGCAGTGGTGCTGCTCACAAACGACTTGTCTTGGATGACAAGCGGGATCTGTTCGCTGGGAATCTTTCCGGTGGCGATCAGATTCTGTTCAGTCACGTCTGAAATCAGATAGCCGGCAACTTCGCCTCCATATACATTGAGACGGGTAATGCCATAGGAGTGATCGTGATAGAAGAGTAGCGTCGCACCTTGCTGGTTGGTGTAGAAAAATGTCAGAGCACCTGCTCCTGAAGCTGGCATGTCGGGCACGTCGCTGACGCTGACTCCTTTGGGGTAGGCAGTTCCTTCACCGGCTGGTGTTGTCCATTGGTGAGGTGTGCCATCGCTTATCCAGGGAGTGTGTCCGCCGTGTAGATGGATCGTGGCGCGGTTCTGGGTGTAGTTGCCAGAACCCATACCGCCCGAACCCATGCCTGCGCCCATGACGCTCATGTCTACGGGAATGAACAGGTCACCGCCTGTTCCAGTCGGTAGCGCGTTGATGAACTTTATCCTGACTGGACGATCGCGAGTGGCTTTGATGAATGGTCCCATGTAGTGCACGGGAGCTGGCAGGATGGTGTTGGCGCCATTGGCGTCGGTCCCGTTGTTGATCTGCACGTAGCCGCGCAGTTTTGTCGCGAGCAGCTCAGTGTGCATCTTTTCGGAATATTCTACGAGCCGGATCTCATAGTAGTCGGTGCCTGGATACGTGATCGTGTCCGGGTTGGCTACTGGAATGCATTGCCCGAGATTGTTGGGTGTGGTGCATCCGAGAGGCGGCAGGGAATCGACGAACTTGTGGATGATCGGTGAGTTGGACCAGTTGGGGCTGCCGAAGTAGTCAGGTGTTCCGCCTGGTACCCCGACTAATGCCAGGGCAGTATTGGAAGCAATGAGCAACACGAATAATGCTGCTAGGACTATATTTCTCATGGCATTTCTCCTTTTCTGTTCTCATCTGACTGAGGATATGGGGCGGAACAGCGGTTTGCGCTTGGGAATCACGACTGGCTTTACGCCTGCTGCCAGGAGTCGCTCGTTGGTTGTCAGTTTCTGATTGATCTTGGCTCGGACTGCGGCGGCATCATGGCTGGGCTGTGGGTCGTAGGCTTCGCTAATGTTGGGAACAAAAAAAGCCGCAATGATGATTCCGATCGCTCCGAAAATGCAAGACATTTTTTTCATGGCTGTTCTCCTTTCATTGGTGTGCTGGTGGGGTGGTTGCTCGGTTTTTCTCCTGCTCCTTTCTTTGCTTGGTTTTAATTGTCAAAGATCTTTCAAATAAGGTAAAATGCGCTTTTGTGGCGCATTGGTTGATACAAGTCAAAAGGTGAAAAATTGCAAAAAAAGTCTACTCCAAGAATCCCTCCGGATGCTTTTTGTGCCAATTCCAAGCAGTTTCCAAAATCTGCTCAATAGAAGCAAATTTCGGCTGCCAACCCAGGATTTGTTGAGCTTTTTTGGATGAGGCGAAAAGCTGGGCAGGATCGCCAGCACGTCGCGGCTCTTCAATGACGGAGAAGTTGACGCCGGTGATCTTTTTGGCAGTTTCCAATACTTCCCGCACGGACGTGCCTTTTTCGTTGCCCAAGTTGAATTTGTCCGATTTGTTGTTTTTGTTCAAGAAATCCAAAGCCAAAACATGAGCATCCGCCAAATCATTGACATGAACGTAGTCGCGCACGCCAGTGCCATCCTTTGTGGGGTAGTCTGTGCCGAATATTTTGATGGAATCTCTTTGACCTAGCGCTGTCAGCAGGGCAAGGGTGATGAGATGCGTCTTGTGCTTGTGGTCAGCTCCGATTTCACCAGAAGGATCCGCACCGGCTGCATTGAAATATCTGAGACACACTGATTTCAGCCCGTAGGCGTGGTCATAAGCTTCCAGAACTTGCTCGAACATAAGTTTGGTTTCGCCGTAGACATTGGTCGGATTCTTCGGATCGGATTCTTCGATAGGCATCTTTTCCGGCTCGCCATAGACGGCCGCCGTGGAAGAAAAAACTATTTTTTTGACATCGTGCTCAAGCATGGCTTCCAGCAGGTTGAGTCCATTGACTAGGTTGTTGTTGAAAAATCTCTTGGGATCAGTCATGGATTCTCCGGCTTCAATTGATCCGACAAAATGCACCACTGCTTCGAATTTGTTTTCGTCAAAAACTTTCTTGAGGTCTTCTTTGCTGGCCAAGTCACCGACAACCAAATCAAAACCTTTGATCGCGTCCTTGTGTCCTGCTGAAAGATTGTCAAAAATGACAATTTCATGTCCGGCATCTCTCAATTTGCGAACAGTGTGGGAACCGATATATCCTGCTCCGCCTGTTACTAAAATTTTCATATTTTTTGATAGATTCGCATTTATTAGTGGATTAGCATAATATTTATAACGGTGGCACTAGCTGTGTTTTTCCTGTATAATTGTAACATGTAATTGCATAACAGAACAGCATGAAAAATTGGTTAAAAGGGCTTGATTGGGCCAAAATAAGCAAGAATTTCGGTATCATTGCGGCACTCTTTTTGGCAAGTTTCTTGCTTGCACATCTTGTTTTTTGGAACTCTTTCAATCAGTATCGCTTTCTTTTTGTTCTGGCAATCGTGCTGCTGGCCAGTTTCTTTTTTGTTTTCAGAAAAAAAATCGGAGAGAAACCGGAATTTGGTTTCCTGGCTGTGGCTTTGATTTGTGGCAGCCTACTTTCTTTTTCGGAACCGAAAAAATATGTTAATTGGGACGAACAAATACATTACAAACGAGCGGAAGCTTTGGCTGCAAATGTGGTTCCAGGAATGTTTTTTCGTCCAAATACTGTGGACTCCTCGTATTCACTCGAAGAACAGGGTAAAATAAATATCTTGACGGACAGTCAATATAAGAGATCAAAATCCAGATCAAAAGCTGACAATCTTACATATCAGAATGCTGCTTATTTACCATCAGCTTTCGCTCTAGCCTTGGGTAATTTGCTGCACCTGCCGTTTCATATCATGTTTGCTTTTGCTCGTTGGATTAACTTGCTCTTCTATTCGGCCGTTGTTTTTTTTGCGATTCGAAGACTCAAAACAGGGAAAATGCTGATGTCGGTTATCGCTCTTTTTCCAACGGCTATTTTTTTGGCGGCCAGTTACAATTATGATTCGTGGCTGACGGCTTTCAGTATGATTGGATTTGCGTATTTATTTAGCGAGCTGCAGCAACCAGAAAAAAAACTAACTACAAAAGAGGCAGTCGTAATGGTGGGGTCTTTTGTTTTGGGTCTTGGTCCCAAAGCTTTATATTTCCCGCTAATGTTGCCATTGTTTCTCATAAAGAAGGAAAAATTTGAAACCCCACGGCAATACAAGATATTCATGTGGTTAACAGTCGTGGCTGTACTGCTGGTTTTGGGGAGTTTTCTGCTACCGTTTGTTTTTCATGGTCCAGGAAAAGGGGATGTGCGCGGAGGAAGTGATGTTGATGCTACCAAACAAGTTGCTTTTATATTGTCTGATCCCTCGGCTTATTCTAAAATCCTTTTTAATTTCGCAAGTGGCTATGTCAATCCGCTGAATGCAGGAGGTTTTACGGTGTTTTTGGCATATCTGGGAGGAATTGATGGTTTTTGGATTGTCATGGCGACGCTGGCTGCAGTATTTTTATGGGATAGGAATACTTATGACAAAAAGAACAGTCTCAAAATGCGCCTGCTTGTTGTTGGCGCGTACATCGTTACTGTTGTCTTGATCTGCACTGCTCTCTACGTATCATTTACTGCTGTAAGAAGCACGACAATGGCTGGAGTGCAACCACGTTATCTCATTCCCTTGGTGTTTCCGCTTCTGTTTGTTTTAGGCATTAAAGCAATAAAAAATCCTTTCAATAAGAATATTTTTAACTCAATCGTGTTTATTGCCATGTCGTTAGTGCTACTTAATGGCACCTGGGTTTTAATGATAAGCAAATATTACTAAAGACATGAATAGTAAGCACAGATTCGTTATCCTTGCCTACAAGGAATCTGAATATCTCGAAGAATGCATAAGGTCTGTTGTGGGTCAGAGTGTTTTGAATTCGGTCATTTTAGCCACATCAACCAATAATGATTTCATTGAAAAGCTGGCCGAAAAATACAATCTTGAAATAAAAGAGAATTTGGGACCAAAGGGAATTGCTAATGATTTTGAATTCGCATTGTCTTGCGCGGAAGATGCTCAATATGTTACGGTTGCTCACCAAGATGATGTGTACGGAAGAGATTATTTGGAAAATGTTGCAAAGAGAATGACTGATGAATCTCTTATTGTTTTCACTGATTACGCTGAACTTAAAGGCGCCAAAGCAGAAAAAAACAATGCCAATTTATTGATCAAAAGAATTTTACTTTTTCCATTGAAGTTTGATTTTTTTCAAGACAAGAAATTTTTCAAAAGGCTTTCTCTTGCGTTCGGTAACCCTATTTGCTGTCCTGCTGTTACTTATAACATGCAAAAAATACCCAGGCCGCTTTTTGAGGATGGTTTCGGTTCCAATATGGATTGGGCGGCTTGGGAGAAATTATCAAAGATTGAAGGAAAATTCATCTATAGCAATATGCCTCTGATGCTTCATCGCATCCATTCTGATTCGACAACAAGCGAGTTTATTATGAATGACAGGCGTACGAGCGAGGACTTAAAAATATTTTTGAGGTTTTGGCCGTTTCCTGTGGCAAGATTATTATCCATGATATATAAGGCAAGCGAAAAAAATAACGGTTGAGCCGTTATTTTTTTGTCTAATGAAGTTTTTTGATTTTTATCGCATGATAATGAAAATGCCGACCAGTATTATGCCAGCGCCGATGCCTTGCGACATGCCCATTCTTTCATTTAAAAATAGGTAATTGGCTGCTACTACGAAGATCATGGAAACCGAAGTGATGAACATGGTGATTGTTGTTGAGCTGCCTGCAAGCGATGGAATCTTCAGTAAAGCATTATTAGTCATGATAAAGAGAAGTCTTGCAAAGAAAGCGAATCCTGCGCCCAAGATGAAATGCCAACTGAAAATCATCTGTAAGATGCTGGAGGGCGTTAAATTGCTGCCAGAAATAAAAGAGCGCGATCCGGTTAGAAGTATGGATATTACAGTCGCCAGTGAAAACAGTATGGTGTACAGGATGACATAGGCCATATTTTTACGATTATTCTTAGGTGATTTAATATTTTTTGCTGGCTTCTTTTTTGATCCGGTGCAGCTCTATGGAAGTGTTCATATTTAAAGCGGTAAGGTTTCTATCTGTAATAACTATCTTTGAATACAATCTGAATGATAGGTAAATCAAAACAAGAATTGACGTGAAGAATGCGATGTCGGCTCCGCGCTGGATTCCTAGGGAGTGAGCTATGATATCGGAAATATGCGGCTCAAAAACCACCACTAGCAAGGATATGAGTATGATTGCGGCAAAAATCGAGACCACGGGACCAAGGGTGCGATCTTTGAATTTGCGATAGACTTTATGGCTGGCAACCAGCACGATCAATAAGATGATTATTTTCAGCAACATCAGTTTGAAATCTTGTTAAGGATTATTTTTATTCCCATCTTTATAAAATCCATGTTTCTGTTCGTGCCTTTCTGTTTGGAATAATCCGTATAGGCTATGTGTACGGGCACTTCTTTATATCTTAATCTGTGCTTGGTTATCTCATCTATTATGTCTGAAGCATGTTCCATGCCGCGATGGAAGATCTCTATTTCTTCAAGGGCTTTTTTGCTCAAAGCGCGAAAGCCGTTATGGGTGTCGGTCAGTTTGATGTTTGAGATGTGATTGGTGAATTGGATGCCAGCCTTGAGGATTATTTTGCGAAGTGGTGAGACGTTGGATTTTTTGTCTAGAAAACGGGAGCCCAGTGTTATGTCGCATTCTCCGTTTAGCACGGGATCAACCATGGCCTGAATGTCTTGTGTCTGATGCTGTCCATCAGCGTCAAATGTTACCACTGCATCTGGCGAGTATGTCTCTCGCAGGTATTTCATTCCGGTTTGCAATGCTGCTCCTTGACCTCTGTTTATAACATGATTCAAAACTTCTGCGCCTGCCTGTTTGGCGATAGTTGCAGTTTCATCCTTGCTGCCATCATTAACCACGAGAATGTTTTTATATCCCGCTTCCATTAGATCAGTGATGACAGAAGATATTTTTTTCGCCTCGTTGTAGGCTGGTATGAGAATATAGACCTTCTTTTCTTTAATTGGCATGTAGTTTTTTGAAATAAATAAAAACTGCTACCCATATGATAGCAGTTTTTTGTAGTGTTTGCCAGTAAATCAAGATTTACAAGCCAAGATTTGCATTGGAAAGGTCGGTGGAGGAAGCGGCATTGCTGGTCGTGCCAAGATCCTTGTTTATGTTGTTGATCTCGGTGTCAACTGCTTGCCTGTTGTTGGCAGGAAGTGCTGGCAATTGAGATTGCTTCTGAGCGGCAATGTCTGCGACATTGCTCGGAGCTTGCGCTTGCTGCTGGGTTTGACTGGAAGCTGCCGGAGCTTGTGCTGGTGGCACTGGTGTAGGAGTTTGGTTTACGGATTGGGTTTGGGCTCCGCAGCCACTGAGCACGAGCACGAAAGCGGGGAACATGGCGAGAAGAGCGAAACGTTTGAGGGGACTCATTTATTTTTTTGTGTTAGAAAATTATTTTTTTAGTCTTGGTTCTCAGTGGTGGTTGTGGTTGGTAATGAGGAGGTAGCAGGAGATGTTGTTTTTGTTTTGGTCTTTTCGGTTTTTCTAGTGCCCTGTTCTTGTTCCGTGGTTGGTTCGGTGGAGTCGGTGGAAGTAGAATTTGCTGGAATCGAGTTTCTGATGGCCATCAGATCAGCTTTGATGGTGCCAAGGAAAAAGCTGCGGATGTCCAAGCGATCTTGTTCGATGCCTAGAATTTTGCTGCGAGCGTCGCCCAAGCTGTTCATAAATTGTCCCTGGGTTGTTCCGCATTCTGTTGAAGCGGTTGATTGAAGAGTTGAGAGAGTTGAAATGAAAGTGTCTTGGTCTGCCAAAAGTTTGTTTATTTTGGTTTGCAAAGTTGCGATGTCAGTGTTGAGCTGGCTGACTTTGCTTTGATCTACTCCTTGTACCGTGGCTAGGCGAGTCGAAAGACGATTCAGGCGAGCAATCATGTTGCCGAAAACGTTTTGAAACATCTGTTTCATGTTGTCATAGCGCTGTATGCGATTCTGGATACGTGTCTGCACATTCTGGCAACGTTTTTGGGTTGCTTGCTGTCTTTGATTTTGAATGTCCTGCTTTAGTTGTCCGCGATCTTGTGATAGTTGAGCTCTGTCTTGCTGAATTTGCTGGTGCATTGTTGTTCTAGCACTATCAGTGGTTTGCTGAGAGGGGAGTGTTGTCGGCTTGATTGCCAATGTTTCATCTGCCATGGCATTTGCCAATGGAACAGTAATCATGAGTGCTGCAGTGAAAACAGCGGTCTTTTTGTTCATGTTTTTGTTTTTTTATTAATTATTGACTGTTTCGGTATTATCCCGACAATATTAGTATATTACTGTCAAATTATTGTGCCAAGGAAGTTATGCACAGTACTGAAAATTGATGCATATGTCAAGGTTCCCATATTGTCCTTGATCCGCACTTATGCTATCCTGTAAGGGTAAATTATCGCTAAATCCAACAAGTTTATGGAAAGTCGGAAACCGTTTATCTCAGTAGTTGTGCCGCTTTATAACGAAGAGGGTAATGTGAAAGAGCTTCACCGCAGGATTGTCGAAGCATGCAGCGGATTGGATAAGCCCTACGAGGTCATTTTTGTTAATGACGGTTCCAAAGATGGGACAGTCAAGGATTGTGAAGGACTGACACCGCTAATTTTGGTGAATTTTCGCAAAAATTTCGGGCAGACTGCTGCATTCGATGCTGGAATCAAACAAGCCAAAGGAGAGATTATCATAACCATGGATGGTGACTTGCAAAATGATCCTAAGGACATCCCGCTGCTGCTGGAAAAAATGAACGAAGGATTTGATGTGGTCAGCGGCTGGAGACTCAAAAGAAAAGACACTTTCAGCAAGCGCTTCTTTTCACGTACGGCCAATCTTCTTCGCAAGATCCTTATCGATGACACTATCCACGACAGCGGCTGCTCACTCAAGGCATATAAAAAAGAATGTTTTGCCGACGTGGATCTTTTCGGTGAAATGCATCGTTTCATGCCTGCTCTTTTGGAGCTCAAGGGTTATAGCGTAGGGGAGGTTGTGGTGTCGCATCATCCGCGTGTTCATGGGGTGACGAAATATAACTGGAAAAGAGCAATCAAGGGATTTGTGGACATGCTTTCCATCTGGTTCTGGAGAAAGTATTCCAACAGGCCACTTCATCTTTTCGGGGCAAGCGGAATCATCCTGTCAGTTTTGGGAATTGGAATTCTTCTTTGGATGGCGTTTGAAAAAATCGTATTCGGTATTGCAATCGCAGAACGCAACTGGCCATTGGTGGGCGTTTTCTTTGTGCTGGTTGGAGTGCAGCTTTTCATTTTCGGACTTTTGGCTGATATTCTGCTCAAGACCTATTACAAAGGCATGCACAGTATGAATTATTCAATCAAGGAAGTCATTGAAAACTAAAAATAAATTTCCTAGGGCGTATAAGACATCTGTCGCACCCGTCTTTTCTGTCCTAGCGTTAAAAAATATGAAAATTGCAGTCATTGGAACGGGGTACGTTGGATCAGTTACAGGTGCTTGTTTTGCTGAAATGGGCAACACCGTCATTAACGTGGATAAGGATGAAAAAAAGATTGAACAGTTTAAAAGCGGCAAAGTTCCGCTGCATGAAAAGGGACTTGATGAATTGGTTGAAAGGAATTTGAAGAGCGGAACATTGGTTTATTCAACTAACTTTGAAGATGCGGTCAAAAAAAGCGACATCATTTTTATTGCCGTGGGAACTCCTCCAAATGAAGATGGTAGCGCTGATCTTTCGCATGTGTTAGCAGTGGCTCATTCTATTGGGCAATATATGGATCATCCGGTGATTGTGGTGGACAAATCGACTGTGCCCGTGGGAACTGCTGATAAAGTGAAAGCGGCAATTGCTGAAGAGTTAGAAAAGCGCGGAGAAAAGATCGAATATCACGTTGTGAGCAATCCTGAATTTTTGGCACAAGGAACTGCTGTTCATGATTTTCTAGAGCCGTCCCGTGTGGTAGTTGGTGCTGATGATTCAAAGGCAATGGCAACTATGCAGGAACTCTATGAACCTTTCATGAGAAGAGAAGGAAGGTTCTATGCTATGGATCCTAAGACTGCCGAGATTGTCAAATATGCTTCAAATTGTTTCTTGGCGGCCAAGATTTCAGTCAACAACGAACTGGCCAATATTTGCTCCAAGGCTGGAGCAGATTTTGATCATGTCAGAAGAGCTATGGGCGCGGATCCTCGCATTGGCGAACCTTTCATGTATGCCGGGCCTGGATTTGGTGGTTCTTGTTTTCCAAAGGACGTGAAAGCTTTAGTGAAGACAGCCAAAGATTTTGGCTATAACGCTGAGATGCTTCTGCAGACGCTGGATACTAATGAAAAACAGAAATTCGTGCTCTCTCAAATGGTAATTGATTCTTTGGGTGAAGATTTGAGCGACAAGACTTTCGCTGTTTGGGGGCTGGCTTTCAAAGCTGGAACGGATGACATGCGCGAATCATCCTCGATTACAATCATCGGTGAGCTTGTGAAACGCGGAGCAAAAATTCAAGCGCATGATCCTGAAGCGATGAACATGGCGCAAAGGGAAGAATATTTCGGCAACAACCCTTCAATCTCATATTTCGACAATAAATATGATGCACTTAAAGGTGCTGATGCGCTTTTGATCATCACAGAGTGGAAAGAATTCCGCACACCAGATTTTGAGGAAATTAAAAAACTTTTAAGCACCCCGACAATTTTCGATGGACGTCTGCTTTGGGAGCCGAAGAAGATGGCTGAGATAGGATTTGATTACAAATCTATCGGAAGATAAATTATAAACATAATCGAGGTCGGACCTCGATTGGGCAAAGAAAAAAGACCCGACGGAGAGATTTCCGACCGGGTCTTTTTTGTATTTCTATAATTATAGCATAAATTAATGTTTTTGGCAATAGCTTGGCAGGAGCTAGTGGGAGAGGGTGGATTTAACCCTTGAGAAAGAGCTAAAAAGATGTTAGAATTTCCTTGTAACAAAAAACATTTTTTCCATGAAAATCCTATTTTTCAACTACGAATTTCCG
This sequence comes from Patescibacteria group bacterium, assembly GCA_036391995.1. Classification (GTDB taxonomy): domain Bacteria; phylum Patescibacteriota; class Minisyncoccia; order Moranbacterales; family GWC2-37-73; genus DASVYU01. Next base: position 15,936 of record DASVYU010000040.1, on the reverse strand, counting down.
CCTTTGGGAGGGGGAGCAGGCAATGCTTCTTTTTATATGTTGCGTGAGTATGCGAAAATGCCGGGCGTTGAAGTGGATTTCGTGACTTCTTCGATTGATGAGCAATACCAAGAATTGAAAATGGGGGAAAATATTACCATCCATCGTCTGCCGATTGGAAAGAACAATACTAATATACATTTCCAATCTCAAAAAGATCTTTTGAAATATAGCTGGGTGGCGTATAAATTTTCCAAGCAGCTTGTTAAAAAAAACAACTACGATCTGACCCATTCGTTTTTTTCCGTGCCTTGTGGATATTTGTCCCTGAGACTTTGGAAAAAATACAAGATCCCGTATATTGTTTCGCTGCGAGGCTCTGATGTGCCAGGTTACAGTGAAAGATTTAAAGCCATATACGGTCTGCTGACCCCTATCATCCTCAAAGTCTGGAATAATGCTGAATTCGTCATAGCAAACAGCGAAGGTTTCAAGGAATTAGCCTTGAAATCGAAGCCTAAGAAAGAAATCGGAGTAATTTGCAACGGTATAGATACGCACGAATTCTATCCTGATGAATCTGCAAGAAATGAAAAAGAAATTGCAATTATTTGTACCTCTAGGATTACACCAAGAAAAGGCATCCGGCTTCTCGTTCAGGCGTTCGATATCCTTTCAAAACGTTATGATAATTTGAAATTGGTTTTGGTTGGCGGCGGTGATGAAAAAGAATCGCTGGAAAATCTGGTCCGCTCCATGGGAATTGAAAAAAAAGTTCAATTTTGCGGTGTTGTTCCTCATGAAGAAATTGCCGCATATTATCGAAAAGCAAATGTATTCGTCCTGCCTTCTTTTAATGAAGGTATGAGCAATACGATGCTTGAGGCTGTTGCAAGCGGACTTCCGATCCTGGCAACTGACACGGGTGGAACAAGGGAGCTTGTTGAAGAGGGAAAAAATGGATTCATATTGAAAATGGGGGATTATAATGATATTGCTGAGAAGCTAGAAAAGCTTATTCAGGATCCTGATTTGAGAAACAAAATGGGCGCTGAAAGTCGCAAGCGTGCGGAAAAGATGAGTTGGGAAAACGTGGCCAAGGAATATGTGGATCTCTATCAACAAACGATCAATTTAAGGAAGATCAGGGAAGGAAAATAAGTTCATAAAGTGAAGAGAGGATAAATATGGATTACAAGAAAATCGGAAAATTCCTGTTGAAATTGCTTGTCAGCCTTGTTTTTGTTGCTTGGCTCATAAGGAAAATTGATTGGCAGCAAGTGCTTTTCTATACGCGCAACATTTCCATTTTTCAAATCGTGCTCTATATCGCTGTGCTGCTTATTGGCATGGCGATTTCAGCTTACAAATGGCAAGTGTTGGCCGAGTTCAAAGGTTTCCGTTTTCCGCTTAAGAATTATTTCCAATATTATCTGGCCGGAACATTTCTCAACAATTTTTTCCCATCCTTTATCGGCGGAGATGCTTACAGGGCTTATCAAATAGGCAAGCAGGATAAAAGATATGTTGCTTCGACGGCGGCAGTCGTGATGGATCGCGTGACAGGTCTTCTGGGAGCCATGGTGCTTTCAGTGGTGTTTGCTTTGCTCAATTGGAAAGTCGTTTCATCTCACAAAGTATTGCTGCTAATCATGGCAATCGTAGTTGTTGTCTTGATAGGAGTAGCTTGCATGGGATTGATTGTCAAATTGCCTTTATGGCAGAAAATGGCCCGCCTCGCTTCGACGAGCGGTCATCTCAGCGAGTCGAGGCGGGCCCGTTTTGTGCCTAAAAAAATCCTTGAGGTGATCAAGGATTTTGCTGAATATGAAGGCAGCAGCGCATTCAATAAGTCTCTTGTTCTGGCTATAATCTACAGCTTGGTTGGTCTGGGGCTGGTCAATTACGTCCTTTTTTGGGCACTGGGCATCCATGTGGGCGTGCTCAATTATCTGACTGTCATTTTCATGATCAGCATCGTGTCCTCGATTCCTGTCAGCGTGAATAATATCGGCATCAAGGAATGGGCTTATGTCACATTCTTCGGTTTTTTTGGCATCAGTAGCGCGGCTGTGGTGACAGTTTCGCTCGTGAGCCGCGTACTACAAATGCTGGTCAGTTTCACGGCCTTGCCTAGTTATCTCAAGAGTAAAAAATAATTACCCAAAAATGATTGAACGTTTCTGCTTGCGGGAAGCGTCTTTTGTTTGCATAATAAAAAATGCGTATTGTGACAGGAGTCGACATTGTTGATGTTGCGCGTTTTGAAAAGGTTTTGGAAAGCAGCGGAAAGCCTTTTTTGGAAAGAGTTTTTTTTGAAACGGAATATGCCAACTCCAAAACAGGCCATCTAGCCGGTATTTTTGCTGCCAAAGAGGCTGTGAAAAAGGCTTTTGATGTTGTTGAATGTGAAGTTTGGAAAAAGATTGAAATACGAAAACGTCCTTCAGGGAAACCCGAAATTGTGTTATATTGGGATGAATTGGAAGTGAAAATTATGAGTAGTGATGTCAGTATCTCGCATGATGGCGGCACGGCAGCGGCATCCTTTGTGGCAATAATTGAATAAAAATAATTTAACAAAAATAACCATGGATAATACTCAGGAAAAAGTTTTGGACATTCTGGAAAAAATAACAGGAACCGATGAGGTTGGAAAAAATCTGGACATGGATCTTTTTGATGAATTCATATTGGACTCACTCGGTTTGGTGCAGCTCGTCGTGGAACTCTCCCAAGCTTTTTCGATTGAAATAGCGCCAGCAGAAGTCGAACGTGATCAGTGGTCTAGCGCGAGAAAAATTGTGCAAAACGTTGAAAAAAAATTTTCCGCTCATGCGTAAAATTAGATACGCATAGATATTTCCAGTCTTGATGGACAAACAACAAAAAACAACCATGCCTGTTTTTTTGATTGCAGTCTCCTGCAGTGTTTTTTTTATGGCCATTTTTATTTTTTATGGCCAAAAATACGCTGAAGATCTTGAAAGGAAACATATCCACGCCATGGCTCCTTTATATCCGGACATCGTTATTAATGCTGCCGCGTTCCAAAAGATCGCTCTTGATACGCCGGATTTGTTGCCGGTTTATGGCGCTTCTGAAGAACACAAAGAAATCGGACCATACCAGGCTAACCAATTTTTCCAAAATTATCCCACAGGTTTCGCCCCCTTTGATGATTCGAAAGGCGGGGCACAATCTCTTACTGAAATTCAGGCCTTAGCAAGTCTTGGTGACAGTCTTAAGGGAAAGAAAATCATAATATCGTTCACTCCCAAGCAATTCTATTGGCCAACGCTGGATGACAAGACTTATGCCGGTTTTTTCACTAATCTGCATGCTTATGAGCTGATTTTCAATCCGACTCTGAGTTATTCCACAAAACAATCAGTTGCCAAGCGTATGCAGGATTATTCCAAAACCTTGAAGGGTGACAAATTCCTCTCGTTTGCCATAAATGAATTGACAAGCGATTCAATGGCTTCCAAGATCATGTATTGGACAATGTATCCCCTGGGAAGGTTGCAAGCGGATATTATGGAACTCCAGGATCATTATCAAAGCGTCTTGTATATATCCAAAAATCAAAAATCACTAAACACTGACATCAGACGTGAGGCCAGGAATATAGATTGGCAAAATGAGTTGGCGAATGCGCGCGATATCGCGATCAAGAGAGGAAGCAGCAATCCATTCGGATTCAGTGAAAATTATTGGAGGAGGAAAGGCCATCTTGACCAACAAGAATCAGTAGGTTCGGAGGATGCCAAATTTTTGGAGAAAATAAGAAATTCGAAAGAATCTTCGGATTTCGTTCTGTTGCTTCAGGTTCTAAAAGAACTCGGTGCCAAGCCCTTGTTGGTGGGTAGGCCGATGAATGATAAATATTTCAATTATGTTGGAATTTCAAATGAAGCAATGGATAGGTATTTTGGCTTCGTTGAAAAAGAGGCGGCTCGCTTCGGTTTCCCTCTTGTTGATTTCAAGGACTATAGAGGCGACAGCTACTTCGGAGTGGATCCGGCTCCGCATACCAGCCAGGAAGGGTGGGTTTACGTCGATAAGATATATAATGATTTCTATCATGGAAATACCAAATAAACCTGTTTTGAAAATAATCGTGCTGACCCTGTTTTATCTGGCGATAATGGTCTCCCTGACGGCCATGTATGGCAAGGGTAATTTCGAGACGCCAAAATTCATATATCAAGAATTTTAATCTTATCTTAAAAATATGATCATCGAAAAAATCGACAAATGGGGAATGGAGATTCCAAACAAAATTGCCCATATAAGCGGTGAAAAAAAACTGACTTATGGAGAATTGTCGAAGCAATCGGATATACTGGCAGCTTTTATTGGTGAGCAATTGAAAGATGAAGAAAAAAAATCTCCAATTGCGGTGCGAGGTCATAAGAAATCCGAAATGCTTGTCGGTTTTTTGGGGGCTGTGAAAGCCGGACATCCCTATGTTCCGATTGATTCTTCCATACCTGAGGAGCGAGCGGAAAAAATCATCCAATCTTCAAAAGCCGGTCTTGTCCTGAATGAAGAAAAAATAGCGGATATAGTTGCTGCCGGAGCAGGGAGGGCTTTGGCTGAACCGATCGAGATGATGCCTGATGATCCGTTTTATATATTATTCACATCAGGAAGTACCGGAGAGCCGAAAGGCGTTGTCATAACGAAAAGGAATTTGGAAAGCTTCGTTTCTTGGATGTTGGAAGAGCAGGAATTTTCCGAACAAAAAGAAGTGTTTCTTAATCAAGCCCCGTTCTCGTTTGATCTTTCAGTCATGGATGTCTATCCGAGTTTGGTTACCGGGGGAACTTTGGTTAGCGTAACCAAAGATGATATAGCCAATCCATCAAAATTGCATGTGGCTTTACAGAATGCGAATCCGACTGTCTGGGTGTCTACACCTTCATTCGCCCAGCTTTGTCTTATGGAAAAGACTTTTGGTGATTCCGTACTGCCGAATTTGCGCAAATTCCTGTTCTGCGGCGAAACTTTGTCACCCAAGACGGCGAGCGATCTGCTGGATAGGTTTTCTCAATGCGAGATTTGGAATACATATGGACCCACTGAAGCAACTGTTGCTACAAGCTCGATCAGAATAACGCGTGAAATAATCGATAAATTTCCATCTCTCCCGGTCGGTTATCCGAAATCAGGTTGTGAATTGCGCATTTATGGTGAAAACGATCGTATGCTTGCAGCTGGGGAATCCGGAGAAATCATAATAGTGGGGGACAATGTCAGCCCGGGATATTTGGGCAGGCCGGATCTTACGGAACGAGTGTTTTTCATGGTTGAAAAAATGCCGGCATATCGAACAGGAGATCAGGGATATCTCAAGGATGGCTGCTTATTCTTCGAGGGTAGAATGGACAATCAGATCAAGTTGCACGGCTACAGGATAGAGCTTGACGATATCGCGGCCAATCTCGAGGTGCTGTCCGGAATCCAACGTGCGGTAGTTATGCTGAAAAATGTCGACGGAACCAATGATTTTCTGGTTGCATTCGTGGGAGATGAAAATCCGGAAAAACAGACGGAATTTGAAAGGACGAAAATGCTCAAGAAAGAACTGTCGAAAAAGTTGCCGGCCTATATGATTCCGAAAAAGATCGTGTTTGTTCCAGGATCTTTTCCGATGACGGCAAACGGTAAAGTCGATCGTAAAATATTAATGGCTAGCATAAACTGATGGTTCCTTATACTACATTCCTATATTTCGGTATCTTGGCTTACATTGCGGTGCCGACTATTATCATAGGCTTGATTGCCAAAAAAAAGCTATCGCAGACCTGGCTTTTTGCCGCCATGGTAATAATGCTGCTCATCCAATATTACGTGCCGGAGAAATTTATCGGAAAAAACACTATCGAAATCTTTTGGGTAGTTGTCGCTTATGGGATTTTTCAGTGGGGAATTGCCAGAGCACTGCTGTTTCTGCATTCATCTAAAAAAGACAACAAGCTTTTGTCAAAAGGGTTCTATTTAGCACTGGCTTGCGCTATTGCGCCTCTTTTCATCGTGAAGCTCATGCCGGTTTTCGATATGAGCAGCCCCATAGCTTTTGTTGGAATCTCATATGTTACATTCAGGGTAATTGACGTTGTGATAAATATCCATGATTCCTTGATCACGGAGCTGCCATTTGCAAGCTTCATTTCCTTCGTTTTATTTTTTCCGACTATTTCCTCTGGTCCTATTGATCGTTATCAGAGATTCCACAAGGATTTCAGTCGCGAACGCACGCGGGGGGAATTTGTCGGCGACTTGAATAGAGCGATCCACAAGATTTTCATAGGATTCCTATACGAATTCATATTGGCTTCATTGATAAAGACATATTGGCTCGATCCGTCCGCCAGCATGAGTGGCTTGTCAGGGCTGGTTTCCTATATGTATGCGTATTCTTTCTATCTATTCTTCGACTTTGCGGGCTACAGCGCTTTTGCTATCGGGGTAAGCTATCTGTTCGGCATCCATGTTCCTGAAAATTTCAACTGGGCATTTTTTTCACGCAACATCAAAGATTTCTGGAATCGTTGGCACATGTCTCTTTCTTTCTGGTTCCGTGACCACGTGTATTCCAGGTTTGTTTTTTATGCCATGAAAAACAAATGGCTACAAAACAAATTTGTTATTTCAAATATAGGTTACCTTATCACTATGGGCCTGATGGGATTCTGGCATGGCTTCACCTGGTATTATATTCTCTACGGCTTCTATCATGCTTTGCTGCTCATAGGTTATGATTATTATTCAAGGACTATGAAAAAAAGGCCTAGCAAGATGAAACTGCATCCGAAACTGGTCCATGCCTTGTCCATATTCCTGACTTTCAATGCGGTTTGCTTCAGCTTCTTGATTTTTTCAGGGCGTTTGGATCCTTCATTTAAAGCTTCCCAGGGTCCTACTGGTTTAACTTCCACTTTTTCAAAATAAATCTGATTAGACATGAGAAAAATCAAACAAAGCAAGAAAATTATCATTGCTCTTGCGGTAATTATGGTAATTGGAATTTTTTTGCGCACTTACAATTTCAGAAATTGGGTCAGATTCAATGATGATCAAGCCAGGGATGCTATCTGGACGAATGAGATTCTTTCCGGCACAAGATCTTTGCCGCTGCTAGGCCCTAAGGCTGGCAGCACTGAATTCAGATTAGGGCCTGTTTATTATTATTTCCAATATGTTTCCGGACGTTTTTTCGGTGGCGCTCCGGACAAATTGGCATATCCGGATCTGCTGTTTTCCATCCTTGCGATCCCGATGCTCTTTCTTTTCTTGAAAAAATATTTCAATGATCGCGACTCACTTGTCGTCACAGGACTTTTTTCAATTTCTGCTTATGTTGTGGAATATTCGCGCTTTGCGTGGAATCCTAATTCTATGACATTTTTTATTTTGTTGCTTTTCTACGCTCTGCTTGAGCTCATTGAGCCGAAGCAAAAGAATAAAATCGCTTGGGCGATCGTGGCTGGCTTGTGCACTGGTATTGGGGCACAACTGCACACGCTTTTTCTGGTGATTATGCCTGCAATGATGCTAGTTTTTCTGGGCTACGTGCTTAAAAAAGGGAAGTTTGATTGGAAAACTGTCTGGTTTATCCTCTTGTTTGCAATCATTCCTAATGTCCCGCAGCTCTTTTATGAAGTTCAGAGCGGCGGAGCTAATATCATGGCCTTTTTTTCGGGCGCGTCCAACACATCGGGAAAAAATCATGGGATTGTTTCTGTTTTTGTTGGAGATGGGATTTGCCATGTCAGAGAAAACGCCATGATGCTGGCCTCTTATGGCAACGTCACTGACAATTTCATTGATTGTCATCCGATTGGGCTCAGGAATTATATAGCCGAGCAGCAGAAAGCGTTTGGAATGACGGGAAGCATTGCGGCAATACTGGGGTTTGTGATAAGCGCTGTTTTCTCACTGGGAGGATATTGGCTCATTTGGCGCGCAATCAAAAAAGAAACAGATCGGGAAAAGAAAAATTTTCTCATGCTTTCGAGCCTATATATCGTCGTGTCATTTTTTGTGCTGGCTGGATTGGAAAGCGTACTTACATCCAGATATTTTCTGATTGTGGAAATCGTGCCGTTCATTATGCTTGGTCTGTGGATTGAGTTTTTGCGGGAGAAGTTTGGCGAAAGGGGAACAGTTGTTGTTGCAGTGTTGGTGCTTGCGCTTGCGGTATATAATCTTTTTGCGATCAATATGACATTTGCGCAATATGCGGGCGCTGACATGCAGGACGTTTCCAAGCCAGAAAGCGTCAATTTGGAAGACCAGGAATTTTTTGCCAGATATATCGAAGCAAATAGGGAAGAATCTTTGATTATTGTAATCAATGATAATATTGGCGATCTATTTGGACTCAGAAAAGCGCTTAGATTTCTGACTGAAGGAAAATTAGATATTAAAGAAGTCGGTGTTAATCATGACATTAAACTGACTCCGGGGACGCCATATTTCTCGATGGATCTTGCAGGTGTTTCAGAAAAAGAGGAACTTCAGAAAGCAAATCTTCCCGGCTATCGAATCACTGGCAGCGCAACCCGTGGGCGCTTTAGTATCTTCAAATTCAGTGCTAAGTGAAGCCTGTTTTTTGAGACAAGAAATGCTTCCCCGATCCTTGCTTAAAAGGCTAAAATAAGCTATAGTTAGAAGGTAAGTAGGGAAACGAAAAATAGCTTTTACATATGCAAAATATCATTGTATTTTTTAAGAAACTCAAGGAAAGTGAGCACAAAATCACCTATGGTTTTTTGGGAATCGTGCTTGCAATCTTTTTCGCGTTTGGGCTTCATCATTTGGGGCAGTTCATTACGGCCGACGAGCACTTCTGGCTGCCTAATTCTGGATTTGACCGCATCTCTAATTACTGGAAAGCTGTTAAAAAAGGGGAATGGGCCAAGACTCGCATCAATGATAAGCCTGGAATTACCTTGGCTTACACTTCCGGGATCGCGATGTTTTTCGATGATGCCAAAGGACAGATTCTCAATAATGGGACCGTGAAGCGATTCGATCCTGCTCGTACGCAGCAAATCAGTTTTGAATATCGTTTGCCCATTCTTATTCTGAGCGGTTTGTTCATTTTTTTCTTTTTTTGGATCATCAAGAAAATTACCGATGACGAATGGATAGCGCTTTGGTCTTCAGTTTTTATTTTTCTTTCTCCGATTCTGGTAGGAATTTCCCAGATAGTAAATCCTGATTCTTTGTTTTGGATTTTTGGCACAGCATCATTCTTGTCTTATTTCGCTTTCTTGCAGAAGGGTAGGAGGAAATTTGCCGTTATGACGGGAATTTTTCTGGGGTTGGGGCTGGCTAGCAAGTATGTTAGTGTTATTTTCTTTCCGTTTTTCTTTGTGATGATGCTTAGCTACTATCTCTTTGTTTATGAAGAAAAATTCAAAGACAATCCTGAACTTCTCAGCAAAAGTCTTGTTAAGAATATTTTGGCATATTTGGCGATCTTGGGAGCGGGAATGCTTATTTTTGCCATTCTGATGCCAGCATCTTTTGTTCAGCCCAAAGTCCTGTATGAGGGCACGATCGGTTTTCCTGGCATGAATAAAATTTTTTGGATCATCATCTTTCTTAATGCCGTTTTGCTCTTGGATTCATTTGTTTTCAAGAGCAGATACTCCCTAATCGTACTGGAAAAGCTCCAGTTTCTTAAGAATAAATTGCCCATACTCGTTTATTTTATTCTGGTAGGTTCAGTAGTGTTCATAGTTGTGAACTATCTTGCTCGCAATGCTTTCTTGGATCTCAACAAAATACCTTTTGACCTGAAACAAAAAGATTCTTTCAGAGAATTGCCTTTGTTAAAGAAATATATAGTGGAGTTCAGGGCTTTGGTTTTTGCCTTGACTCCAGTAGCTCTTTTTGGCCTTATCCTTGCTTGGATTAAAAATATTTTTCACAAAAGCAAGCATGATCTGCTCGTTTTTGTTCTTTCGGTTTTTTTCTTGGTTTTCTATGCAGCCGTTCTTTTTCAAGGTCTTTTAGTTACAATCAGGTACAGTATTATTCTTTTTCCATTTTCTGCAATTCTGGCAGCTATAGCTATTCGTGAATTTTTTGATGGAAAAGAGAAATCGCAAAGCAAGAAAAGTCTAGCGGTGCTCAGTGTGGTTTTTATGGCCATTTTAATTCTATGGATGATCTCTTATTTTAGTCAAGCGTTTCCTTCGAGTGTTTTGACTATATGGCTCGGGTCTATTGCTAAGAGCAAAATGACGGCATTTTTTTCGGCGCTTGTCGGGGGAGCGTTGCTGCTTTGGATTGTTCCCAAATATTTTCCATGGAAGATCAGGGTTGTTGTTAAAAAAGTTCCCCTAACAATTTTCTTGATCGCGGCCAATCTTATAAGCATTTGGCTGATCAGTCCGTTTTATTTCAGTTATACTAATGATATCTTGCCAAAACAATATATAATTTCTGGTGCATGGGGATATGGCGGTTACGAAGCTGCTCAATATTTGAATGGTCTTTCGGATGCCAAAAATCTGACCGTTTGGGCTGATGCTTACGGAGTTTGTGAATTTTTCGTAGGCAGATGTACTCATAGCCATAAACTCGATACCAACAAGATAAAGATCAATTATTACTTCCGCTCCTTGCAATCCAGTGTGCCTTTTGACTTTCCTCATGCAATGGAGAGTGGGTCTGTTTGGAGAATTGACATTGACGGAAGATCAAGAAGCTTTATTAAGATCCAGAAGGCTAAACCCTTGAATTCAGTATCAAATGATGCTGCCAGTGGCACTGATTCATCTTATGACAGCGTGGATGAATAAAATGCCTTAATTAGAGCTAAAAAAGCAATGTCAAAAATACCTTCTTTTTTTCAGAAGCCGATTATTTTGCTCCTTTTGCCATTAGTTATCTATTTTTATTTCGGGCTGCAACATATCGCTAAATTTGAAACAGCCGATGAGCATTACTGGATGTATAGCAATTCCACGGTTAGTTCCTATTGGAACTATAACAACGGCCGTATCGCTCAATATTGGCAGGGGATAATGACTGGTAATTTGAAGCTGACCAGAATTAATGACAAACCCGGAGTGACACTGGCATATGTTTCAGGCATAGGATCTTATTTGCAGGACAAGCTTGATGCAAAACTTTACAGCGGAGTTATCGCGCCGTTTTCTAAAACAGAAAAAGCGGAACTCATTAATCTTTTTTACAGGATACCCCTACTGGCTTTCAACGGATTTTTTGTTTTTGTGCTTTATTTGCTGATCAAAAAATTGACTCGAAGTTCATTCGTGTCTCTTGCGGCTTCAACCCTAATGCTACTTTCTCCGATTTTGATAGGGATTTCGCAGATTGTTAATCCAGACAGTTTGCTTTGGAATTTTGCATTTGCTTCAATTCTATCGTTCCTGATCTTCCTTAAGGAGCAGAAAAATCCTTTCGTTCATCTGAGTGGAATTTTCTTGGGACTTTCATTGCTAACCAAATATTCATCAGTAATATTAATCCCTTTTTTGTTGCTGGTGGCACTGGCTTTTTTTGTAGATAAGGGGGTTTTTACTGACCTTAATTCAAAAATTAAATATGTCGCCTGGCGCTATTTCCTGATAGTTTTTGAGGCCCTTGCCATTTATGCGATCCTTATGCCTGATAACTTGATTGAATTTGATAATTTTCTAAAGGGCAGCGTAGGTTTCAAGGGAGCTGGACCTCTTTTTTTTGCGGTCTTTTTTTTGAACGGCCTTTTGCTGTTTGATGCTTATTTTTTTGAAAGCGCTTTGACTAAATCTGCTATAAATTCGTTTTCCAAAATGCAAGGATATCTCAGTAAATCATTGTTCGTGATTTTGCCAGTCATTACAGGGCTCATTCTTGCTAACACTGCATTATTTGGGGATACATTTAAGTTATTCGTGATACCATTCGATGCATCTACGAAGCAATTTTTCGCAAATGGTATCACTTGGCGCTTGATTTTTAGGCAATTGACGCCATTTATTTTTTCCATTTCTCCATTGGTTCTTTTGTTTGCCATCTATGGCTGGATTCTTAATGTTAAAAAAAAGACAGAAAACAATTGGCTGGTTCTTGTTTTTTCGCTTTTTCTTGTCGTTTTCGTTGCTGGCGTAACTGTGGAAAAAGTGCCACTGACAATCCGTTACAGCATTATGCTTTACCCAGGTATCATGCTGCTGGCAGCGTTAGGTATGGCCGAGTCATTCAGACTAGAAAACATGCGAAAATTCAAAAGCAAACTGCTTTTTCTGCTGATCATGATTTTCAGCATCGTCAGCCTGCATGGCATAAAGCCGTTTTATTTCAATTACGCCAATTCAATGTTGCCGAAAAAATATGTTATTACTGATTCTTGGGGTTACGGCGGTTTCGAAGCTGCGCAATATCTAAACAGTCTTCCAAATGCGAAAAATGTCAGGATATGGTCGGACTACAACGGCGTGTGTCTTTTTTACGAAGGTGATTGTGCGGCCAATATGCTTACCATGCAGAATATACTGAAAAAAAATTCTGACACACCAAATTTTGCCTATTTTGTGTCTGACCGGCGTGGCAACAACTTGAGTCATGAAGTCTGGAAGGATTTGCGAGAAAAATATGATAGCAAACTTGTCTGGGACATGGCCATAGGAGGAAGAAAGGAAAATTACATCAAGGTATATGCCAACAAATAATATTTTGATATGAAAAAACAAGCATCTAAAAAAACGCCAATCAAAAGCGTTGAAGGGGAAGTGCAAAATGAGGCTCCTAAAAAAGAAAAAAGCAGGCGGTACATCCTGCTGCTTTTCGTGATTCCGATCTCAATTTATTTCTATTTTGCCTTGCAACATCTTACGCAATTTGAAACGGCGGATGAACATCTGTGGATTTCCAATTTGTATACCGGTCGCATTCAGCAATATTGGAATGCCATTAATCAGAAAGATTGGCCTGAAACGAAAATTAACGACAAACCAGGTGTGACTCTGGCGCTTATTTCAGGCATTGGTATGCGTTGGGAAAGCAATGTACAGAACAAGATTGTTGATAAGGAGAATCTTTTTACCGTATATAATCCAGAAAAAACTCAGGAGACATATCGACTTTATCGGTTGCCAATAGTGATTGCTAATGGCATTATGGGACTATTTTTTTTCTTAGCTCTTTGGAGGCTTACCAGAAAACATTGGCTCTCTCTTGCGGCGGCAGGTCTTATTGTTGTTTCTCCGACTCTGATCGGAATCTCGCAGATTATTAATCCAGACGCTTTTCTTTGGACTTTCTCTTTTGCTGCCATTCTCTCATTTATGCTCTTTCTGCAAGACAGAAAATGGTGGGCTTCGATCATTGATTGTCTTTTGGCGGCAATCTTTCTGGGTTTGGCCTTCTTGTCAAAATATGTCGCATTGGTTTTCTTCCCGTTCTTTTTGGCTATGATGTTATGGTATCTCTTCTATAACCGTGATGAATTGGTTGAAAGCGGAGTTTTTCGCAAAAAAGCTATCTTTGCCAGCATCGGTTATTCGCTGGTAATTGCAGGCGCGGTTGGGACATTTGCACTTTTGATGCCGGCAGCACTTGTAGACAACAAAACGCTTTTGAAATTCCTGTTCCGTTTCGCTCAAATGAAAGAGATTTTGATCATATGTGGAGCTATCGATGCATTCGTACTGTTGGATGCTGTGCTTATAAAATCCTGGATTGTAAAATTTCTCAGCAAGCAGCTGCGTTTTCTGCGTTTAATTTTGCCTAAAATTTTTTATGCCGGAATGTTTATTTGGTTCACATTGGTTCTGCTCAACTGGGGAACAGACAGGAATTTTCTAGATGTACCTATCTTTTCCATGGTCAAAGGATCGGATGAAATTTTCAAACACGCTAATCTTTTTCAAAAGATGATCCTGGAATCCAAAGCATTGGTGTTTTCTTTAACGCCCATTGCTTTGTTTCTAATGCTTTTCCTTTGGGCAAAATCCATCGTACGGAAAAGCCATTTTGATGATCTTGTGTTTTTGCTTACAACAGTCTTTTTTGTATTTTATTTTGCAGTAATTCAGCAGAAGCTTTTGGTGAACATTCGCTATTCCATTGTGCTTTATCCAATTGCTTTTTCATTGGCAGGCATAGGTTTTTATGAACTAACCAAGAGTCTTAAACATCGATATGTTCTACCATTGTTTTTGATTGTGTTTGCTGCTAGCATATACAGTATTTGGCAGATTAAGCCATTTTATTTCAACTATACCAATGATATTTTGCCAAAGAATATTTCCATTGCGGATTCTTGGGGTTACGGTGGCTATGAGGCTCTGCAATATATCAAAGCCCAAGGTGGTGCGGATAAGATATATTCCGACTATTACGGCATCTGTCAATTTTTCGATGGTAAGTGCGTGACAGAAGGGCAGACTAAATGGATGAAACATCAAGATGTCATGAACATTGATTACGTTGTGACGAGTTTTGATGGGGTTAAAAAAAATACTCCAGGAATAAATGCTATTGATGACGATTTTGACAAAGGGGACCCAGTCTGGGAGTTGGATATTGATGGCAGACCCAACAATTTTATTAAGGTATATAAGAATAATTTTCAAGACTAAAATATAAAAGCAAATATCATATGGATTTAATTTTAGAAAAAATCTCAAAATTCTTTAGTGAAAATAGGATCAAGAACACAATTTTTATCTTGGTTGCAATATTACTGATCGGTGCCGGTTTTAGGTTTTACCATCTGGGTTCCAACCCTTTGATTGCCGATGAATTTTTGGACATGAATTCATCTTATGGATATTTCAAAACTCACATCTGGCAAGCCTGGGATTTCAATAAGAATGCGGTCAATACGACTGATGTCTTTGCTCCACGCGACGAAAGGGCTTGGATGTATAAATGGCAGGTAGCAGAGCTGTTCAGATTCATGCCTCCCACAGAAGCTGCGGCGCGCAGTGTCAGTGTCTTATGGGGTCTGGCCACAATTGTCCTGATGTATTTTGTCGCCAAGTCTTTTACGAAAAATCGCACGATCGCGATTCTGGCGGCGCTGCTGTTTGCAATCAGCATGACGGGAATTGAATTTGATCGCAGGCTGCGCATGTATGCCATGTTTTATCCTATGTATCTGAGCGTGTCATGGCTGCTGTTTCTGTTTTTTGAAACAAAATACAAAGGCAGTATTGCCTGGCTAAGAAAAGTGTCGGAAAAACTGGATCTCAACATCTTGATGCTCATTCCATTGCTTCCCGTGGCCGCACTTAGCTTCCATCTACAGCTGCTTTCGGCCAATATCGTGCCTGCCTTTGCAGCCTATGTTTTGATCATGGCGCTTTGGACTGTTTGGAAGAAGAAGTGCATTAACAAATATTTAATTTTTGTTGCCCTAGGAATTGTTGGTTTTGTGGCAGCCAAGATTCTGATGCCAGGATTTGTCGGCTTAATGCTGGCTTCAATCAAATTTTTCATCGACAATCAAAGCTATATCTTCAGCATATTCCGCGATTATAGCCAGTTTTTGGGTGCTTTGCTTGTGTTGGTATACGGCATTTATTGGTTGGCCAAACGCGAAGGGCGAACTAAGGAGGCCCTTTGGCTCGGTGTGTCTTTTGTGGTGCCGCTCTTGATGGCAGCTTTTTTGTGGAAACGTACGCAGGGAATCCAATATGTTTTCTTCATTCAGTCGTTTCTCATAATCCTGATGGCCTCAGGAATATATGGCATTGCTCGTTTTTTTGAGCAGCAAACGGCAAATGCTCCCAAGAAAGCCTTTGCTCTTTCGCTCGCAATCATATTACTGCTGCTTCCGAATTGGGGATATTTTTCTCAAGATAATGGTGACAATACTTATCACCGAGACAACACTAGAGTGGGGGATTATCGCAAAGTATTTGCCTATGTGCGCAAGCATTCCGATCCAAGCCAGGTCATCATCACCAGGAATTTCAGAAC
>DASVYU010000039.1:0-17353 GCA_036391995.1 Patescibacteria group bacterium | reverse complement strand
AGTGGCTAAAAGAATGGTAGTGGATCGCTTCGGTTTTGATTTTGAGCTTATTGCCATCGCTTTTGCTTTGGGTTACAAAGTCAAGCAGATGCCTGTCAGATGGCTAAATGAAGAAGGCTCGACTGTGAGTCTGACTGGCCCCAATGGCTTCATTCAAGTGCTCATTGACCTGTTCAAGACAAAAGGACGCCTGATCGGTGGTAAATATGACATAAAGAAAATGCGCTAGTTTTTAGAGGAGTTGAAATAAAAACAAAAAAGAAAAACCTCATCTGTCACGAGTACGTGACATCTTCTCCTTAAAAAGGAGAAGAAGATATGGAATAAAACTTTCCATGGAAATAAAAAAAGAAAAAAAAGAAGCGGTGTCTGAATTGCGTCAGGATCTGATCAGTGGCGACTGGGTTGTGATCGCTACGGGTCGCGCCAAAAGGCCTGATGATTTTGCACACTTTGAAAGAATCAAAGACGATAAAGGCATCGACGGCTGTCTGTTTGAGGATCCTGTTGCTTCGGGCCAGGAGCCTGATGTGCTCATATATGAAAAGGCTGACGGCGATTGGTCGCTCAGGGTTTTCCCTAACAAATTTCCTGCTTTTTCTGCGGGCAAGGCCGGCAAGGTGCTGAGTGAAGGACCATATTTTGCTATGCCAGGGGTTGGTTATCATGAGATCATTGTGACCCGCGATCACTACAAGCAACTAGCTCTCATGGATAAATTGGAAGTAGCAGAAGTTTTCGACGCCTATCAGGATAGATATTTGGCTCTCATGAATAAGAGGGGTGTCAACTATATCGCAGTTTTTCATAATCATGGCAGGGAGTGCGGCGCATCCATTCCTCATCCGCATTCGCAGCTTATGGCTGTTCCAGTGGTGGCTCCTTATATCAAGCTGGAACTGGATGGTGCGGAAAAATATCACAAAGCTAACCGGCACTGCGCATTCTGCACAATGGCAGAGCATGAAGGCGAAGAAGGCAAAAGAGTGGTGTTTGAAAATGATGAGTTTATTGCATTCTGTCCTTTTGCTTCACGTGCGGCTTTCGAGGTGCATGTCATGCCCAAGAAGCACTCGCCATATTTCGAGCGCATAACCGACGAGCAGAAAATAAAGCTGGCGGAAGTTTTCCAAAAAGCTTTGGGTTCCATCTATAAGGCACTGAATGATCCGCCCTATAATTTCTATATCCACAGTGCGCCATGCGATGGTAAGGATTATCCGCATTTTCATTGGCATATTGAGATTTTGCCGCATACGGCCACTTGGGCAGGTTTTGAGCTTGACACGGGCATTGAAATTTCCACCATCCAGCCGGAAGTAGCGGCAGAATATCTGCGCAAGCAGCTCTGAAATATTGAAACATCCTAAACTCCCTAAATTCCCCAATAACCCTAATTCTGAATTTTATGCACGACCTCATCATCAATCTGTTTTCTGGCTTTCCGAAAGAATTGGCAACTTTCATAATCGCTCTGATTCCTGTTACTGAGCTGCGTGCTTCCATTCCTTTGGCAGTGAAGATTTATCACATGGCGCCTTTTTTTGCTTGGTTCTATTCTGTAGCAGGGACTTTCTTTGCCATGCTGCTGATCGTTTTTCTTTTGGATCCGATTGCGAATTTCCTTTCCCGCTATTTTGAAATCTTCAAGAATTTTTTCGCTTGGCTTTTTGAACACACCAGAAAAAAGGCTGGATCAAAAATGGAAAAGTATGGTTCTTGGGCAATTTTCATTCTGGCAGCCACTCCCATTCCGCTCTTGGGTGGCATGACTGGAGCTCTGGCCGCTTTTGTTTTCGGAGTGGAAAAGAAAAAATCTCTGCCACTCTTGCTTTTTGGCACCATGGTTTCCGGAGTTATCGTGCTGGCATTGACATTTTTGTAGTGAAGCGGTCCCATCCGTCCTATTGGTCTTATTATTCAAAACTGGTCCTATGTCTACAAAACTCGTTGTTGGCAATCTCAAGATGAATTTGATCTCTCCTGCTGAAAGGGAAAGTTATCTGCAGTCTTTTCAAAAGGAATTCGCGAGCAAAAAAATAGATAACACTGAAGTTGTGATCTGTCCGGCGGCAGTGCATCTGGAGCAATTTGCCAAGGAATTGAAAATGAAAGCTGTGTCTGTGGGAGCGCAGAATGCTTTTTGGGAGGAAAAGGGTTCTTTTACTGGCGAAATTTCTCCGCTTATGGCCAAGAATGCGGGAGTTTCCCATGTCATTGTTGGGCACAGCGAGAGAAGAAAATATTTTGCCGAATCTGATGAGATTGTGAATGTAAAAATCAAAGCTGTTCTCAAAAGCGGCTTGAAGCCGGTTCTTTGCATTGGCGAGACTCTGGAGCAGAGGAATGATGGCAGTATGGCAGAAGTACTGACTATGCAGATCAAAAAAGGTCTCGACGGCGTTTCGGCTTTGGATGTGCAAAAAGCAGTTGTTGCTTATGAGCCTGTGTGGGCGATTGGATCAGACAAGACTCCGACAAGCGACGAACTTTTGCAAGTAAAGATATTGATCAGAAAAACTCTGGCTGACATTTATGGTCTTGAAAATGCTGAAAAAGTGAAGATTTTGTATGGCGGCAGCGTCAAAGCTGATCTTGTTAAGGATGTTTGCCTAGAGCCTGAATTGGACGGAGTGTTGGTTGGAAGGGAGAGTTTGAATCCAAATGAGTTCTTGAAGATAGTTGAAATAATCGATAAAAAATAAAAATATGATCACTTCAGTCAAGGAGATACTTACGGATGCTCAGAAAGGCGGCTATGCTGTGGGCGCTTTCAATACGACTAATTTGGAAACAACCCAAGCCATTATTGAAGCAGCTAAAGAACTTAAGAGTCCTGTCATTGTCCAGATGACGGAGAAGACTTTGGAATATGCGGGCGGGCGCATGATTTTCAACATCGTGAAGCACATGGCGGAATTCTATGCTCCGGAAATTCCTGTCGGCATCCATCTTGATCATGGCAAAAGCTTTGAAGTGATTGAGCGCTGCGCGGAAGTCGGCTTTCCGTCTGTCATGTACGATGGTTCACGCAAGAATTTTGTCGACAATGCCATGATGACGAAGAAGATTGTGGAATTCTGTCATGAAAAAGGTGTTAGCGTGCAAGGAGAATTGGGAAGCGTGCCATATCTCGGCGAAACGGCCATGGGGGAAATTGATTGGGAGCAATATATGACTGATCCGGATCAAGCTGAGCAATTTGTGAATGAAACAGGCATTGATGCTTTGGCTGTGGCGATCGGCAATGCACATGGCTTCGTAAAAGAGCGCAGCGAGCCCGATTATGAGCGTTTAGAGAAAATCAAAGAAAAAGTTTCTATTCCTTTGATTTTGCATGGCGCTTCCGATTGGGAAAATGGCCGCGTAAAAGAAGTGATCCAAAGAGGAATATGCTGTTTCAATGTGGATACTGCTACACGCGTGGCTTTCATTAATGATCTGGTTAAGGCTGTGCGCGAGCAGAACGATGTCACTTTCGATATCCGCAAGCTTTTGGGTAGTGCGCGTGAGGCCGTGAAGAAAACTGTGAAAGATAAGATGAGATATTTCGGTAGTGAAGGAAAGGCGCCATGTGCATCAGCTGGGGTTTGTTCGACTAGCTATATCAAAAAAGAATTAGGGGAGGAATAATATGTGCCTGACAATACCAAAAAAAGTCCTTGAAATAAAGGAAAATTATGTTGTAGTGGAAGACCACAACGGCGATAGACAGGAACTGAAAACTCTGATAGAATTGGCTATCGGGGATTTCGTTTTGTCGCAGCAGAACGTTGTTGTGGAGAAGATAGAGCCCGAGTATGCAGAAGAGATCTTTGAAATGATCAGAAAATAATCCAAATAAGGAAGGAAATCCAGAAATGAAAATAACACATGATGGCTTGGTGATGTTGGCTAGAGTTTTTATTAGTTGCAATCCTATTCATGGAGGTGTTGAAGAGGAATTGCAAGGCGAGACTTTCAATGAACAGGGTTTGAGTCAGAATCAGCAATATCTTGTGGACTCTGCAAATTCAGGTCAGGATTTTGAATTTGATGCTTATGTAGCTGGGTTGCCGAACAAGGCTTCCACGCATAAGTACGTAAAGATCCGCATCTGGGCTGAAAAGAATGGCAGGGAAGCTATTGATGAAGACGTCGTTCTGAGATTTTTTGGCGGCAGAGAGCATGTTGCCAAGGCTTCCAACGACATCAAAGTCGCCAAAGTGGGCAATGAATTCGGACAAAGGATTCTTTTTGCTCACCTTGTGATGCCTGTGCGGATCACGGAAGTCCACGGAGAATTCTTTGCTGGTGAATATAAGAATGGTGACATGGTTGTGGGAGTGAAAGGGCTTGTTCCATTGCTGAGATATATTACAAGAAGTGAGAATATTCAGCTTAAAGTGGGGGATGTAGTGCTGACTCACTATGCATCTATCATTTCCGAAAAAGTTTCACCTGATATTGAGGATTATTTGCTTCGTGAACAAGCAGCCAGTCCTGAATATGTGTCTGCATGCGAATATGTCCAAGAGCTGGATTTTGAAAAATTCTGGAATCTGTCCAAATGGACGAAACAGATTGCGAAAATTTGAATGCGCGGAGGTGCCTAGCACCTTCGTTTTTTTATTGCAAAAATATCAAATAATTATGATATAATAAAACAAAAATATTTATACTCAAGCCCTACAAAGATCCTTATGGATTCAAGAAATTATTAGCCTTCAAGAAGGCTGAAGAGTTGCAATTGGAATGCAACAGGCTGACGCATCTTTTTCCAAAAACTAAGACTATGTACGATTTGGCGGACCAGATGGATCGCAGCGCGCGCTCTGGCAAGCAGAACATCGTGGAAGGCTGGAGAAGGAACACGACCAGGGAATATTATGATTTTCTTGGTTTTTCCATCGGCGCAATTGCGGAACTTGAAGAGGATTGTAATGATATCTGGAAAGGGGTTTATGGGGATTTGATGGGAATAAAGGGGGTAATGGGGGAAATGGGAACAATGGGAACAAGGGGTAAAATGGATGGAATGGGAATAAAGGGATTGATGGGAGAAAGAGGGACAAGGGGCGAAATGGGAAATTCTTTGGAATCTTCAAATAACCCAAGCCCTTTAAACCCTTTTAATCCCTTTCCTCCCTTTGATATTGAAAAGCTGAAATTTTATCCTTTGGACACTAAACTTCCTCCAATAGTCCAGCTGAAACTTCGTTGCAAGGAGCTTAATTTTCTTTTGCATCAAATCCAGAATTCACTTTTGGATAAAATGGAGCATGAAAAGACTTTGCCATCCAAAGACAAAATCAGGATGCATGCTAATCAGCTGAGAGATGGTGAGGATGCGGAAAGAAAAATGCTGGAGCAATATGGTCTTGAAAAACTGGAAAACGGACAGGTTGTAAAAAAGAAAGATGTGATATAATTAATTCATGGAAACACAAAACAACACCGAAACAAAAAAACCCAAGATTGCTATCGTGAGTCTCACGTCCTGCGAGGGCTGTCAGTTCGCACTGCTTGATTTGGGTGAAAGATTCCTGGAAGCCATGGGCAAGGTGGAGATGGTTGATTTCCGCCTCTTGGAAGATGAGGAAGACACAGGAGAAATGCTGGACATCGGATTTGTGGAAGGAACGCCCATTACTGAAGCCAACAAAAAAACTCTTTTAGAACTGCGAAAAAGAAGCAAGCTTTTGGTTGTGATCGGCAATTGCGCGGCCATGGGGGGCATTCCGGAAATAAAAAATTATCATGAGCAAAAACATACCATCAAGCATGTCTATAAATATATCCAGGGGATCGAGAATGAACCGATCCAGGAAGTAGACAATTTCGTGAAAGTGGATTTCACTTTTCCGGGCTGTCCGATAACAGGAGAGGAATTTTTGAATTATTTGCCGTTGCTTCTGGCTGGTGAAATGCCTAACATTCCGGACAATCCGGTTTGCGTGGAATGCAAGAAAAAAGGCAATACCTGCTTGCTTTTGGAGAAAAAGCCTTGTTTTGGACCTATGATTCTGGGCGGCTGCGATGCGGTTTGTCCGACGGCGCGTATGGGCTGCCAAGGCTGTAGAGGCCTCAGGCCGACAGGCAATGTCAAAGCTATGCGCGCAGCACTCAAGAATTTCATGAGCGACGAGGAATTTGAGAACACGACTGAAATATATGGTCTCCGGGATGACATTGAAGAGTGGGACAAGAAAAACAACACGAAATAAAATTATGAATATAAAAATAAATCACATTGCAAAAATCGAGGGACACACCGGCTTTATGGCTAGTGTTTTGAATGGTGATGTGAAAAGCGCCAAATTCGAAGTACAGGAAGGCATCCGCTTGATCGAGGGTGTGCTAGTTGGTCGGCATTACAAGGATATGCCAGTGATTGCACAAAGGATCTGTGGCATTTGCCCAGTGGTGCATAATCTAACTTCCATCAAAGCTATTGAGAATGCTATGAAAGTGGAAGTGTCGCCTGAAACCATAAAGCTCAGGCGCGTCATGGAACACGCTCAGTTCATCCATTCGCATGCACTGCATCTTTTTTTCTTGTCATTGGCTGATTTTCTGGATATTGAGAATGATCTTGATTTAGTTAAAGAATATCCGGAAGAGACTAAGAAAGCCGTGAAGCTGCGAGAATATGGCATGGAGATTGTGAAGATAATTGGCGGTCGCGTGGTGCATCCGCTCACAAATGAAGTTGGAGGATTCAAGAAAGTTCCGACGCTTGAAGAAATCCAGCATCTGATTTCCCAAGGAGAAGAAGCTTTGCCGATCGCTCTTCAGTTGGGGGTATTTTTCCAAAAGATTAAAGTCCCAGATTTTATAAGGGAAACGGAATATGTGTGTCTCAGTAAAAAAGGCGAATATGCGATCTATGACGGTGACGTGGTTTCCAACAAAGGCATGCATGTGGATGTGAATCATTTTGAAGAAAAATTCCACGAATTCCAGCGCCCGAAAGAGATTATTAAGAGAGTTTATGCTGATGGCAAAACCAGCTATATGGTCGGAGCGATCGCTCGTGTCAATAATCAAGGAGAAAAACTGGGCTGGGAAGCGCGCCAATATCTGAAATCCCTAGGTTTTAAGATGCCTGATTTCAATCCTTTCCATAATGTTCTCTATCAGATGGTGGAAATCATCCATTGCATCGAGGAATCCGTGCAGCTACTCAAAGAGCTCACACATATGGATCTGGCCAATGCTGTTACTAAACCTTATGTTGTGCGCGAAGGTGCGGCGGCTGCGGCTGTGGAAGCTCCGCGCGGCACGCTCTATTATTGGGTGGATATTGATGCCAAAGGCTATATTAAGAATGTGAACATTATCACGCCGACAGCGCAGTTTTTGTCGCACTTGGAAGATGACATTGCCAAATTCATTCCTGGTATTCTGGACGCGGATGAAAAAGCAAGGGAAAAGAAAATGCGCGCTT
This sequence comes from Patescibacteria group bacterium, assembly GCA_036391995.1. Classification (GTDB taxonomy): domain Bacteria; phylum Patescibacteriota; class Minisyncoccia; order Moranbacterales; family GWC2-37-73; genus DASVYU01. The sequence goes on along the minus strand of DASVYU010000039.1, from coordinate 9,924 downwards.
TCATTAGGGCATATGATCCATGCATAAGCTGCGCGGTACATTAGGTGTTTTCCCAGCACCAAATTCCAATTACGTTTGATGAAATTTATTGGTTAGTGTGCGTTGTCGCCTGCGGCTTTAGATGTTAATTATTCACAATTTAGTGTGCGAATTGGTGCGGGATGCTCAATTTTGAATTGTCTCGCTTCGCTCACAAACAAAATTGGCATGCATGATTTTTTACTAGCCAAAGAGATAGTTGATGAGGTTTTGGCAGTCGCCAAGGAAAAGAAGCTCTCCAAGATTTCCAAGATCAAAGTAGAGATCGGGCAGGTTGCTCTGGCGCATGACGGATTTGATGAGCATATTGATGACATCAGTGAAGAGAATCTGCAATTCGGGATCGAAAGCATTGCCAAGGGTACGATTTTGGAAAACGCAACTTTGGATATCTGCAAAGTCGGGGGTGATCATTGGAAACTCAAAGAGATAGAAGGGGAATAGTTCTGCTCTGCCGGAGCTGAGCTTTGGCAGGGTTTTAACTTTTCAAAAGCTCAGCTCCTGGATAGTTAACAAATTTTAATAAAATAAAAATAAAAATATATGATCAAAGTAGCCATAAATGGTTTTGGCCGCATCGGCCGCCCTTCACTAAAGATCGCATTTGAAAAAGAAGATATGGAAGTTGTGGCGATCAATGACCTCACAGACATCGAAACTGTTGCGCATCTGCTTAAATATGATTCTTCCTACGGCGTTTACCATAGGGAAGTGGATGTGGACAAGGGAAACAGCGAGCTCATTGTGGATGGCACGCGCATCAAATATTTTTCCGAAAAAGATCCATCCAGTTTGCCATGGAAAGACTTGGGGATTGATGTTGTTTTGGAATGCACAGGAATTTTCTTGGACAAAGAATCGGCTCAAAAACACATAGACGCAGGAGCGAAAAAAGTTGTTTTGTCTGCTCCGCCTAAAGACGACACACCTGTCTATCTGTTGGGAGTCAATGAGCATGAATACCAAGGCGAAGCCGTGGTTTCCAACGGTTCCTGTACGACGAATTGTTTGGCGCCGATGATCAAAGTCTTGGATGATCTTTGCGGTGTGGAACAGGGCTTCATGACGACCACGCATTCCTACACCAATGACCAGCGCCTTCTGGATCTGCCACACAAAGATATGCGCCGTGCTCGTGCTGCTGCGCTTTCCATCATTCCAACCACGACAGGAGCTGCCAAGACTGTGGGCAAAGTGATCCCGCATCTCAAAGGCAAACTGGATGGAATTTCTTTGCGCGTGCCGACACCTGTCGTTTCGATTGTGGATTTCATCTGCAATGTGAAAAATCCCAAGACTGTGGAGCAGATCAATGCGGCTTTTGCTGAAGCCGCACAAGGCGAAATGAAAGGCATTTTGGATGCCACTGAAAAAGAACTAGTCTCCATGGACTACAAAATGAATCCTAATTCTTCCATTGTGGATTTGCCGCTCACCATGGCCAATGGCAACATGGCCAAGATCGTGGGTTGGTATGACAACGAATGGGGCTATTCCAATCGCTTGGTGGAGATGGGGGAATATATCTGTAAATAATTTTCAATTTACAATTTTCAAACAATTTGAATATTTTTTCTTAAAGGTTCAACCTTGGGCCAAGCATGGACTCTTCAAAAAGGTTGAACCTTGGAAACGCTTAAAACACCTACAATAAGCCAAAAGTTGGCAATATCAAGACAGACTATTGACAAAATCAATAGAAAGGAGTATAATGGACTGTTATGCTGAAATAGCGTAGAGTTCTTTGAAGATTTTGGAAGGCACGAGCGAGGATGTGAAAACATTTTCACTCGTACCTTCCAACGCCAGGAGGCGGAAGGACGAGACTACTCAAGGAGGTAGAACCTATGTACGGAATCGGACCCCCCACGAGCATCAACACCTTGATCGCGAAGAACGCCATTATCTCCGTCTCCAGCATCGCCCATGCGTCCCTGCTCGGCCCCGGCGTCTACGTCGCATCATACCAGCGCGAGTAGACCGGCCCCGGCGCGGCTGCCCTCATCGGTGAGCGGCGGCCCAGAAGTTATTTAAGGAAAGGAGAGTAGCATCCATAGTCCCTCCATGAAATCAACCGTCAACGAGCTTCCCACAAGGAGAATGCCATGAAACCGTTCCGTTGACCGTGTGAGGACGACCCTCACTGACAATTAGCCCCTTAGGCAAGGGCGGAAAGGCATCACCTAGATTCTTAGGTAGATGCCTTTTTTCTATTGACAAAAAAATCTAGAAGCGTATGGTTAAATTAGAGAAGAAAAAGTCTGTTCTTTCTCAACTATGTTGTGGATGACAACGGGGAAGCATATGCTAAGGCAAGAGGCACCAGGGCTTTTAGCTCTCAGTGCGAAAACAAATGCCAAAGGGTCTCTACAAGAGAACCCATCGCGCCAAAAAGAGCAACCCTGAATCATCCGCAACACCAACCAGAGTGTGTGCAATCGCAACCCTATTTACATACTATCCATGGTTGCACACACTCTCCACTTTCATTTTTTCTTTTCACTCTCCATTGAAGGCTTCACAACGTTGAATGCCTTTTTTCTTCTCCAAAAAGGCAAAATAGTGTAGACTATATCCATATGTATCTCAAGAAAGTTGAAATATCAGGGTTTAAATCGTTTGCCAACAAGACCACGCTGGAATTCAAGCCGGCGGAGGCTTTTAGCGATTCTCAGGAGCATACTGGCATTACGGCGATCGTGGGGCCCAATGGCTCAGGCAAATCCAATGTTTCAGATGCGATCAAATGGGCCATGGGAGAGCAGTCCATGAAAACGCTGCGCGGCAAGAAAAGCGAGGACATCATCTTTGCGGGTTCTGGCACTAAGGCTAGACTTTCCAGCGCTCAAGTGACTCTTCATTTTGACAACAGCGACAAAAGGATTCCTTTGGAATATGCCGAAGTGACCATCACCAGAAAACTTTTTCGCTCAGGCGAATCCGAATATCTCATCAATGGCAGCAGATCCCGCCTCATCGATGTGCAGGATCTTTTGGCGCGTGCTGGTGTGGGCAAAGAAAGCTATTGCGTAATCAATCAGGGAATGTCCGATGCTGTGCTTAATGCTACGCCAATAGAAAGACGCGGCGTCTTGGAGGATGCAGCAGGTGTGAAACAATATCAGATCAAAAAGGAGCGCTCGCTTAAGAAATTGGAATCCACCAAGGAAAACATGGAAAGAGTGGGCGGGCTTATCAGGGAGATTGAGCCTCATTTGCGTCTGCTTAAAAGGCAAGCCGAGAAAGCCCAGCAAGGCAAAGAAATCGCAGTCCAACTCAAAGAAAAACAAACAGCATTGTTTTCCTATCTTTGGGATTCTTTCCAAAAAGAACGCGAAAAATATTCCAGTGAAAAAGAAGCATTGGGAGCTACGATGACGAATATGCAGCGCGAGGTGGAAAAGATGAGTGAAGAGCTTAATCGCGAATCTGCTGCAGTCCAAGACACTGGTAATGAGGACAAGCTGGAAAAAGAAAGGGCTGAACTGCGCAGCAAGCTTAATGACATCGAGCGCGAACTGATCATCTCTGAAGGGCGCATTGTTGTGGAAAAAGAAAAAATAGCCAACCAGAAAGTGATTGAGATCATTCCTGTTGATCTTAAATATGTCCAAGCCAAAGTCCAGCATATCCGCGAGGCTCAGGAAAGATTGATCCATGAAGTGGAAAACGCAGAAAGCATGGATGATCTGCAGGACATAAAAGAACATGCCCGAGCCATTCAACAGCAGCTCTATGATCTGCATGAGGAATCCGGCAAGGGTGAAGTAGCAATCAAAAAAGACAATTCCAAAGAAGTGCAAGCCATCCAGGCGCGCATTGATGAATTGGAAACCAAAAAATCAGCTCTTAAGAAAAATGAAGAGGTTGCCAAGAGAGAACTTTCAGAAGCGGACAAGGCTATCAGTGATGCTATTCAGAAAAGCAGGCAGATGCGCGAAAGATTCTTTCAATTGGAAAGAGAATCTCGCAGCAAGCTTGAGCAGCTCAATATGCTCAAAGACCAATTTAATGATGCCAAAATAAGATTGGCACGCGTGGAAGTGCATGAGGAAGATTTGGTTAATGAGATTCGCGAAGAGCTCAAGTGCGAAGTTTCTGATTTGAAATATGATGGAAGCGAGATTAATCGCGAGCAACTGGAACGCGAAATAAGCCGGCTCAAATTGCAATTGGAGCAGATCGGAGGCATTGATCCGATGATCGTGGATGAGTACAATGAAACAACTGCGCGTTTCGATTTCCTTACGCAGGAACTGAAAGATTTGGCCGACGCCATCGTTTCACTGGAAACTGTGGTTAGGGAAATGGACCAAAGGATCAGCGAGGAATTTGCCAAAGCATTCGAACAGATCAACAAGGAATTTACCAAATATTTCCGCATCATCTTCGGCGGAGGTAATGCGCATCTGACAAAGTTGAAAGTTGAAAGTAGAAAGTTGAAAGTTCAAGAAGAAGCGGAAGGGGAAATTAAGGAAGATGCGGAGAATGGCGAAGAAAAAAAAGGCGAACTAGGTGTGGAAATTTTTGCTTGTCCTCCTGGCAAAAAAATCACCAATCTTTCCATGCTGTCTGGCGGGGAAAGATCGCTCACATCGCTGGCTCTGTTGTTTGCCATCATTTCGCATAATCCGCCGCCATTTGCCATTTTGGATGAAGTGGAAGCAGCACTGGATGAAGCCAACTCGCGTCGCTTCAGTAAGATTTTGCAAGAACTTTCTTCGCACACTCAATTCATCGCCATCACACACAACCGCGAAACCATGCGCCAAGCCTCACTTCTATATGGTGTGACGATGGGTGAGGATGGAATTTCCAAACTGCTTAGTGTCAGATTGGATGAAATTGGACAGGGAGGAAAAATCGCAGCCAAATAAGCAACCTCAAAAAGGTTGCTTTTGCGATATTTAAAAGGGAGAATGGTGTTATAATGTGTTTGTAATTGATATATGCCTATAGTTGACTTATGAAAAAACACATTGACATAACAATCTGTGGCAAAGTGCAAGGAGTGACATTCCGTTTTTCAGCGCGCATCATAGCAGAGCGCATGGGCATTGTGGGATATGCCAAGAACCAAGATGATGGCACGGTTTTTATTGAAGCAGAAGGCGAAGAAGGAGATTTGGGAAAATTTATTGATTGGTGCCGTCGCGGTCCGGAAGAGGCTAGAGTGGAAAAAGTCGATGTGATATATTCCACTGCCCTGAAAGGATATGATAAATTCGAAAGTGTGCGGGGGCTTAAGACCCCATGACTATTGACCCCCACACCAATCCAATAAATCAATCAACTCACGTATTTTATTTTGTGCCCTTAAAACCAGGATTAAATTGGTGTGGGGGTTGACAGATATTCACAGCTGCTCTTTCAAACCTTTTAAAAATCGTGTATAATGAAAGTGCGGAAAGTGATCCGCAAATAAATAATTAATACATACATACAAAACGTATGGCAAAAATGACGAAGTCACAGCTCGTGACCGCTTTGTCTGAAAAAACAGGCTTGGCAAAGAAGGAAGTGAATGGACTCTTTGAAGCACTCACTGCAGTTGCCTACAAAGAAGTGAAGAAGAATGGGGAATTCGTTCTTCCAGGATTCGGAAAATTGGTGAAAGCAAAACGCAAGGCTCGCATGGGTGTTAATCCTGCAACCGGAGAAAAGATCAAGATCGCTGCTAAGACTGTCGTCAAATTCCGTGTAGCGAAGGCTGCAAAGGAAGCAGTTCTCTAGTCCAGAGCTCTTTTCGATAAAAGCAAAAAAACAGGTCCAAGTGGCCTGTTTTTGCTTTTTTGTGGGAACTATTGACAGGATAGTATTTATGGTATACAATCTGATTTTGTGGGCCTAGGGTCCGCAAATACAATGAAAAAATGAAACAGGAGGAGTAGAACATGTTGGCTGCAAAAATGAGGGAAGTGCTGGAGCCACCAATGGGTGAGAAAAGGAGAGCGGTCATTCTGAAGCTTGTGCCTAGAAATACTGCTGTAAAATCCCCTGGTTGCGTGGAGGAAAAATTCGAAAGCTTTTTCCTCTGGATCGCTAACAGTCCAAAGGATGGCTACTACAGAGCCTTGAAAACGGCCTATGAAATTAAAGCCACAGCAAGCGAACAGCCCATATATGGCGAAATGGCCTTAGTGCTTGCCATGACCCAGAAGCCGGTTTCCGACAGGGGCCTGGCTGAAAAGTATCACAGCGTACATGCCAAAATTGAAGCCATAGTGGCGAATCTTTTTGGCAAATCATCGGAGTTGTCCCAAAACTGGTTCAATTGCGTTTATGCGCTGGCAATCTTCCTGGAAGATCAGGAATTGCTTCACTACGGCTTCTGTGAATAGCCTACATTTTTTCTATCATGGCGTCCGCTCAAAGAGCTGGCGCCACTTTTTTTAATGAAAAGCCCTTAGGTATTGACAAAAACCGCAATGGCTAGTATATTGGATAGGTACTAAAAAACAGCTTAATTTTGGCTTAAAACAGGGATTTTTATACCTGATAATTTGTTTATAATAAAGAAGGAAATTATGTTGACCATTCGATTTGCCCGCGTTGGAAGAAAAAACAGAGCTCAGTTTAGGATCGTGCTGCAAGAACACACCGTTGCACCGACAGGCCGCCATGTTGAAGTTTTGGGTAGCTGGGATCCACATCAGAAAAAGGCTGTTTTGAAAGCTGAAAAGATTCAAGAATGGATCAAAAAAGGTGCTCAGGTTTCCGACACTGCCTACAATCTTTTCGTGAAAGAAGGCGTGGTTGAAGGCAAGAAACGCGCTGTGAAGATGGAACGCCCTAAGGCCCTGGCCGGGCAGGCGCCTGAGGCTCCAGTTGCCGAAGAAGTGGCAGCACCAGTTAAGGAGGCTAAGACTGAAGAAACCCCAGCTGTTGAATAATCAAGAAATTAGGAAATTTTAATAGAAAAGGAATCCGCAGACAGCAGGCGCCCATAAGTCCTGCCGAGGAAGCCAAATGAATAGCCCTTGGGCATATTCTTGGCATTAAAGGTCGATCTGCGGTGACGCAGATTTTTTGTTTAAAGCAAACAATTATGCTCACAAAAGAACAAAAGAGAGAGCTCGTAAAAGAGCTTACGGAGAAAATTAAGGAATCCAAGTCTGCAGTTTTCGTGGACTACAAGGGCCTTAAGGTTAAGGATACGATGGATCTTAAGCGCAAGCTTAGAGCAGCCGGCGTTGAATACGTGGTGGTTCGCAAGACCCTGATCGACATCGCACTCAAGAATGCGGGAATCGAAGGAGCTGACATAGCATCTATGGAAGGCCAGGTTGCCATCTCTCTTTCTATGCAAGATGAAGTGGCAGCAGCCAAGATCATTGATACGTTCGCTAAGACAAATGAGAACGTGAAGATGCTCGGCGGTGTGCTCGAATCGAAGCTGCTCAGCGGCGAGGAAGTGAAGGCATTGGCAAAAGTTCCTTCGAAAGAAGAACTTCTGGCCAAACTCGTCGGAACCCTCAATGCGCCAGTGTCTGGATTCGTCAACGTGCTGGCTGGCAATTTGCGTGGATTGGTGCAGGTGCTTAATGCAATCAGTGAAGCTAAGTAATAAGTATAAATTAATTACAATCATATGACAGAAGAAAAAAAGGACGTTATCGTTCCTGAGAAATTCGAAAAACTCGTCGCTGAAATCGAAAAGATGAGCGTGCTTGATCTCAGCGAACTCGTGAAGGTTCTCGAAGAGAAATTCGGTGTTAGTGCTGCTGCTCCAGTTATGATGGGAGCTATGCCAGCTGCTGCTGCCGAAGCTGCTGAAGAAAAGACTGACTTCGATGTTGAACTTACTTCAGCTGGAGCTCAGAAGATCAACGTGATCAAAGCTGTTCGCGAAATCACTGGTCTTGGACTCAAGGAAGCTAAAGACCTCGTGGATGCAGCTCCAAAGGTTATAAAGGAAAAGGTTGCTAAAGCTCAGGCTGAAGACATGAAGAAGAAGCTTGAAGAAGCTGGCGCAACTGTAAACTTGAAATAATAATTTTCTTCGGAAAATTTTCATTGGAAAAAGCCCTGATTTGTTTGGGGCTTTTTTGTTGGTATTTTTGTCTGTGTATGTCCAAAAGTGACTATTGAGCGCGTCGGCGCGAGATATGAGCATTTTTTCAGCAGAAAAAATGCGTGCACTTTTGGGCATATTCAGACAAACAAACTCCTAGTTTGATTATTTGTGTAAAGTCACGAAGTTCTTCTTTTCTGGGGTTTTTGCTACCAAAGCTTGGATCTCTTCCACTTGTTTTTGAAAATCTTCCAAGAGTTTCAAAGGGCTGTGTTTCGTGTATTCTTTGTAGAACTGCATGCGTATTTTTTTCTGTTCCGGTTTTCCCAGTGCGTCCATGATTCTCTTGGCAACATATTTGGGGGCAAAGATGTATATTTCTCCCAGCTTGTATTCTGCAATCATGTCACGAATCTTTTTTTGTGCATCCCGACAGAATTTCATCTTGAGATCCTCGATGTAGTTTCCATGATGTGAAACTGAAGCTAGATTTTGTTGGCCGCCTTTATGTCCAATGAAGCCTTGTTTTTCCTTGGCTTCCTCGCGAGGATTCATTTTGAGTAATTTCTTCTCCTCGATTTTTCCTTGAAAAGCCACATAAAAATGTGCTTCATATTCGCCACTGGTAATGAATAGAGCTGGGAAGCGCTCAAATTGCGGAAGTTTTTGTGAAATCTTCATAGGTTTTTTGCTTATGTTTTTATAAAGTACTTGCCATATTATTTAATACAAAGTCCATGGTTTTATCTTCAACTTAAAAAATCCCTTTTCTGGGGATTTTTTATTGAAGTCCAGTTGTATTGTTGGCTGTTAATCGGCGAAGATTTTTTTCAGCTCTTCTTTTTCTTCACTGCTTAATTCGATGATATTTTCAAAGATATCAGGAGTTTGGTTGGCTTTGTCGCTTTCCAGGAGTGTACCGAGCAATCCGGCAAACATCTTCTTCTGCTCCGTGTTGAGTGAGGAGAAGATGCGAGGCTGCATTTCATATAAAGTTTTCATTAAAACCGGCAATTTTTGATGCTTGTTTTTCGACAGAATGTTTTGGCTTTCATATTCACTGATCAGATTCTGTGCCAGTTCGGCCAAAAAAGGCCGACGCTTGATGCGTAGGAAATTTGCCAATTTCCTCTTTAGAAAACGGAATTGAGCATCACTTCTGGTTCCGCTAAGGAGTGGCTGCTGGGTTTCAGAATCCGGTTTTCCTTGGAAACTGAAGGCATCGAAATAGGGACTCTGTATGAAGACGCTGTGGTAGAATTGCTCACCCTTGCTTTTGATGGCAGTCGGTTCCTTCCATTTTTCCTTGCTTGTGCTGTCGATGTAATAATAGCGGGATTGTTCATTGGAGGCTTTTTCTTTCCAACGCACATATTCCACTTCGAATGCGGTGGTTGATTTTTCATGGATCAATTTGAATGTCTCGCTATCCGCGACCATTTTTTTGAAATCCAGAGGCGCGCCATTTATAGAAAGAGAAAAGTTTCTTTTGCTATTGAGTGCCAAAAACCAGCCGAATTCCTTGAGCAGGAAATCGCTGAACTTGTCTTCCAGCAAAAAGGCATTGAGTGAATGGATGCCGCTGAATGTTACGGTTGTGCCGCATGCTTGCTCCGTCCTTTTGGGTGAAGCGTTTATGCCAGTGTAGAAATTGATATTTTCCGCATTGGCGAAGATGTCATATGTCCAATTGCTGCTATTATCTTCATAGACTGTTGACCAGGTGGCACTGCGAGCAAAAACAAAAAAAGTCAATCTTCCGATCCCATTCTTGCCGTGCAATGCTGATTGGTTCTTTTTCAGTTTGTTTTCCAGGGCTTTTTGGGATTCAAAAAGCGGTTCGAACTTGTTCTGAAGTTTGGAATGAGGAA
>DASVYU010000038.1:0-9417 GCA_036391995.1 Patescibacteria group bacterium | reverse complement strand
GGTAATGCCTGTATGGTATATCCCTCAAAGAGTAAGGGCGGAAAGAGATATTTATATTACACTTGCCGAACTCCCGAATGCTCAAGAAACGGCAAAGCCACAAGAGGCAAAGTTATTTTTGACTGGCTGTATGATTTCTTGAAAGACGGCTTCACAGTCACGAAGGAGGATTACGAGAAATTGAGGGCAAGCAGAAAGAGGAATTTAGGAACAACGAAAAGCACCCTTGAAGCAGAAATAAGGCAACAGCAAATCAGGATAGACAGACAAAGTGAAACAATAGACAACATTTCAATCAACCTTTTGAATGTGAAAAGTGAGGTTGCCAAAAATTCACTTGAAAAACGACTGGACAAATTACAGGAAGAAAAAGAAGCCGAGGAAGCAGAACTTGAAAAGAACAAAGCATACAAAAAAGAATTGGAAACTGCCGACATTACGTGGGAAAGATTTGTGAACACCACGAAAAACATAGCAAATATACTAAAAGACGGCGATAAACATCAAAAAGATGCAATCGTGCGAAATATCTTTGTGAACATTTTAGTGAACAAGGAAAAAGTGCTGGATTATACCTTGAAAGAGCCATTTCTGGCTCTCCTTGGTCGCAATACTGATGCAGTTGTCTCATCTGGTCGGGGTGCAGGGATTCGAACCCTGTCTAAATGGTCCCAAACCACTCGTGCTAGCCGTTGACACCACACCCCGATCGTCTATTTCAAACTAATAACCATAATACACGCTTTCCCGCATTTCGTCAATTGCAAGTCCCTCCACGATAAAATCCCGTTTGAGACGGGATTTTATCGCTATCTTTTTATATATATTTTTGTCTATATATTTCAATAGAGTACTATTATTTCACAGCTTCCTTAAGAGCTTTTCCTGCGGTGAATTTTGGAACGGTCATCGCTGGGATCTGGATCTTTTCCTTGGTTTGAGGATTGATTCCTTCGCGAGCTGCGCGGCTGGAAACTTTGAAAGTTCCAAAGCCAGTCAAAGTCACCTTGTTTCCTTTGCGGATTTCTTCAGTGATCATTGTTTCGAGAGCTTCAATCACTCCTTCGACTGCTTTTTTGGAAAGGTCGGTCTTGGTTGCGATTGCGTCCACGAGAGCATCCTTGTTTACGTTTGCCATAGTGTCACCCACCTTTCTAGCTTATAGTTTATTTTAACTTTCCTTATTCTACACTTTTTCCCACAAATAAAGCAAATTTTGTTATCCACAATTTAAAAGCCCCAATAAATGGGGCTTTTGTTTATCTCGCATATTCCACGCTTCTTGTTTCTCGCAAAACATTCACTTTGATTTCTCCTGGATATTTGAGTTCGGATTCAATCTTGTCAGCAATCTCACGAGCAAGCTTCATCGCTCCAAGATCATCCACTTCTTCAGGTTTCACAAACACGCGGATTTCACGTCCTGCCTGAATGGCATAGGTCTTTTCCACACCCGTGAATGAATTGGCTGTGGACTCCAATTCTTCCAAACGCTTAAGATAATTTTCCAAAGTGTCTTTGCGTGCTCCTGGGCGGCTGGCAGAAATAGCATCCGCAGCTGCGATAATGAAAGACTCCTGTGTTTCAAAAGGATAATCTTCGTGATGAGATTTGACCGCATCGATGACTTCCTTTGGCATGGAGAATTTCTCCAGAATCTTGATGCCTATTTCCACATGCGTTCCTTGGATTTCGTGATCCACTGCCTTGCCGATATCATGCAAAAGTCCAGCCTTCTTAGCCACAGCTACATCAGCTCCAAGTTCTGCTGCCAACGCTCCTGAAAGATGAGCGACTTCCAAAGAGTGCAGAAGCACATTCTGGCCGAAACTGGTGCGATAGCGCAGACGTCCCAAAAGATAGACCAGCTTGGGATCAAGACCTGCAATTCCCAAATCATAAACAGCAGCTTCTCCGGCTTCTTTGACTTTGTTATCTATTTCTTTCTTGGCAAATTCCACAGCCTCTTCGATCTTCGTAGGATGGATGCGACCGTCACCGATAAGTTTTTCCAAAGCGATCCTGGCAATTTCACGGCGCACAGGATCAAAGCCCGAAATGACGACTGCCTCCGGAGTATCATCCACGATGATTTCCACTCCGGTCATTTTTTCCAAAGCCTTAATATTACGTCCTTCGCGTCCGATGATGCGTCCTTTGACCTCATCAGAAGGAATAGAAACTGTTGTAGTCACAACTTCAGCCGCATGCGACCCGGCATATTTCTGGATTATGCTGGTCATAAGACCTTTGGCACGCTTCTCGATCTCTTCTCGCCCTTCTTTTTCGATCTTAGCGATGCGCTCCGCCAAAGCATCGCGATTTTCCTCCTCAGTCAACTGCAGCAAAATGGATTTGGCCTGTTCCTTGGATAATCCGGCGATCTTTTCCAAACGATCCAGTTCTCTTTTGCGAGCTTCTTCCGCTTCGCCGCGTATCTTTCGCACTTCTTCCACCTTCTGTTCGAGAATTTTTTTCATTTTCTCGTTCTCATCAAGCTTCTTGTCGAGCGTCTCCTCTCTTTTCTCCAAACGCTGTTCGCTGCGCATAATCTGGTCCTCGCGAACTTTTTCTTTTTTCTTGGCTTCTTCCAAGATTTCCACAGCTTTGTTCTTTGCGTCAAGAACAATCTCCTGAGATTTTTTCTCAGCTTCCTCAATCATCTTTTCAATTTTTCCTTCCGCGCTGTCAGTGCGTTTTTTCGCAATCGACTGCCGGATCATGTAGCCGCCGCCTCCTCCAACAAGCAGGCCCAGGACCACAAAAAGCAAGTCTAGTGGTGTCATAGGTTTTTCATCCGCTCCATGGATAGCCAGAAATGCCAAAACAAGACATCGAATGTCTACGATCTTTTGCTCAGTTGTTTATGTGAAGTAGTTTGAGACTTCATAAGAGTGCAAAATCGTGTATTTCAGCCAATTTCATCAACAATCCTATCGAAACGGTCCAATTTTTATTTAACTTATTCTCGCCCTCCATGATAGCCGAAAAGACCCATTTTGTCAAAGAAAGCGAAAAATGATACGATTGACTATGTAAAACCTAAACAAAAAAATATTTTTATGTATAAGCCTGTCGTTCTTGTCGTTCTGGATGGCTGGGGAATAAGCAACAATAGCCAAGGAAATGTCCTCAAGGAAACTTCTCTGCCTACCATAGACAAACTGGACCGCTATTATCCCATGACAACCCTCCAAGCTTCCGGAATTTCCGTGGGACTTTTTTGGGGAGAAGCTGGCAACAGCGAAGTGGGCCATATGGCCCTGGGAGCCGGCAAAATCGTCTACCAAAACCTTCCAAAGATCACTCTATCCATTCAAGATCGCTCTTTTTTTAACAATGAAGCCCTTTTAAAGGCTGTGACTTCAGCCAAAGAAAAAGGGAAGGCTCTGCATCTCATGGGTCTTGTCGGCCAGGGAAGTGTCCACTCCTATGTGGAGCATCTTTTAGCATTGGTTGAGATGGCCAAATTACAAGGACTTAAAGACGTTTATATCCATGCTTTCACTGACGGACGCGATTCTCCGCAAACTTCAGGCACAAAAGCTCTTCAGGACCTGCAAAACCACCTCAAAACGCTCGGGGTTGGCAAGATCGCTTCGCTTTGCGGACGCAATTGGGCCATGGACCGCAACAATAATTGGGATCGCATCGAAAAGGCTTACCAGTTGCTGACAGAAGGCAAGGGTATCCAAGCCACAGACCCGATCCAATGCCTTCAGGATTCATACGCCAGAGATATCACTGACGAATATATAGAGCCATCCGTCATCACCCAAGACGGCAAACCTATTGCAGTCATCCAAGACGGCGACTCAATAATTTTCTTCAATTTCCGAGAAGACCGCGCACGAGAACTTACCAAAGCCTTCGTATTGCCAGGTTTTGACAAATTTCAGCGCCAGCAATTAAACACCCAATTCGTGACCATGGTGGAATATGAAAAAGATCTTCCGGTCGATGTAGCTTTCCCTCCTGAAATACCAAGCGGCGGCCTGGGAGAAGTTCTTAGTAAGCAAGGCTTGAAACAGCTGCGCATTGCAGAAACTGAAAAATATGCCCATGTTACATACTTTTTCAACGGCGGCAAAGAAGAACCTTGGCAAGCAGAAGACCATATCCTAGTTCCTTCTCCCGCTGTCTCGCGTTTCGATGAAGCCCCTGAAATGAGTGCGGCGACCATAACAGAAAAACTTACCGAGGTAATAGAGCAGGAAAAATATGACTTCATCTTGGTTAACTATGCCAACGCTGACATGGTAGGACACACTGCCAATGAAGAAGCTTGCAAGATTGCCGTGCAAGCCATAGACAAAAGTCTCTCCCTGCTTATCCCAGCAGTTTTAAAAAAGAATGGCTGCTTATTCATCACAGCGGACCATGGCAACGTTGAAGAGATCAAAAACTACCAAACCGGGCAACTGAACACAGAGCATTCTTCTAACCCAGTGCCGCTTTGGTTCATTACGGCAGACAATCACAAGGAAAAAAGATCCGAGGAGATAGTCAGACAGCAAAGCGAAGTAGGAGGCTTACTGAGCGACGTAGCACCGACTATTTTGGATCTTATGGGCATTCCCAAGTCCAGCGAAATGAACGGTGAAAGCCTTCTGTCGCTGCTTAAATAGGCACTGCAAACCAAGCCCCGCCATCCGTCTTATTTGTCCTATCTGTCCTATTGAAGGGTCCTATCACCATGCAAAAAACACCCCAACAGGGGTGTTTTTTGCCTAATAGTTTTATTGTTCTATGACCTTGTCTACCATGCCGTATTCAGCAGCTTCCGTGGCGCTCATGAAGTAATCGCGATCGGAATCCTTTTCGATCTTGGCAAGCTTTTGTCCAGTATGTTTTGCTAAGATCCTGTTAAGCTGATCTTTGGTCTTAAGAATGTGCCTGGCATGAATGTCCACGTCTGATGCTTGTCCTTGCGCACCACCCAATACTTGATGGATCATGACCTCAGCATTGGGCAAAACAAAGCGTTTGCCTTTTTTGCCAGCAGCCAAAAGTAGCGAAGCAGCCGAAGCCGCCAAACCCACACATATCGTCTGCACATCCGGTTTCACATATTGCATCGTGTCATAAATTGCCAACGCACTGGAAACCTGTCCTCCTGGAGAATTGATGTACAGCTTGATGTCTTCCTTGGGATTTTGCTGTTCCAAAAAAAGCAGCTGAGCAATTATGGCGTTAGCCACACCGTCATCAATGGGAGTACCTAAGAAAATTATGCGATCTTTGAGCAAGCGAGAATAAATATCATAAGCACGCTCGCCATAATTCGTCTTTTCAATGACAGTAGGGATAAGATATTGATTCTTCATAGCCTTTTGTACTTACGAATTAGCCCAAGCTTTCCAATTTTTCGAGAGTTCTTTCGTTCTGTAATGTTCCTTTCACGTAGTTATACAATTTGCCAAGGTCGATATTCTTTTCAACATCTTTGATCTTCTTGTATTGCGCCAAGGTTTTGTTCATTTCCTCTTCCACTTCTTCATTGGTAACCCCGATTTCCTCTTCCTTTGCTGCCTCTTCTAATGCTAAAGCGGCCTTGATGCGCTTGGAGGCTTGCGGTTCCCATTCTTTTTCCAAATCATCAACTGTCTTTTGAATCTGTTGGAGATATTGATCAAATGTCATGCCCATGCCTTGAAGCTGCATATCGAATTCCCCGATCATCTTGTGGAGTTCTTCATGAATCATGACTTCCGGCAGATCAACTTCAAGCACATCAACCAAGGCATCGATGATTTCACCGCGATGCTTTTCTTTCAGTTCAGTTTTCTTTTCTTCCTCCATGCCTTCTTGAATGCTCTTTCTCATATCGGCCAGATCCTTGAATGATCCGAGTGATTTGGCAAATTCATCGCTTAATTCCGGAGTTTTGCGCTCTTCCACGGTGTTGACTTTAACTTCGAATTGCGCAGGCTTTCCAGCCAAATGCTCCGCGTGATAATCTTCAGGGAATTTGAGTTCGAACTCCTTCTCTTCGCCTGCTTTCATGCCGATAACTTGGTCTTCAAAGCCCGGAATAAAAACTCCGCGACCCAGAATCAAAGGGTGGTTCTTGCTGGTGCCGTTTTCAATCGGTACGCCTTCCTGCTTAACAGTAAAGTCAATGATGACATTGTCTCCGTCGCGAGCTTCTCTTTCCACGGCCACATGCTGCACGCGGCTCTTGGCGATGTTTTCCATTTCCTTATCAACATCTTCAGCGGAAACTTCGGCCTTTTTCTTGGCATATTCCTTGTTGATCTTTTCCACTGCTTTTTTCCAAGGCTTGAGCGTAGCTTTAGGCACAACTGCCGTCACGATCTTATATTCCAAATCATTGCCTTCTGCCAGTTTCAAAAGTTCAGCTTGAGGCTGTCCGATCACATCAAGCTTTTCATCTGTTACCACTTTGACATAAGTCTCCCTGATTGCCTTTTGCGCAGCAGCCTCCAACAAAGCTCCTTTGCCAACTTTCTGCTCCACCATATTTCTGGGAGCTTTTCCGGGACGGAATCCTTCGATCTTTATTTCCTGCGAATAATCAGCAGCTGCCTGATCGATATATTTCTCCCACTCATCCCAAGATACTGAAACTTTGACTTCAATCTGGGAATCCTTCAACTGTTTGATTTCTGAATTTGTCATAAATTTAACTTCATTATCCGATTACAACTAGCTACATTGCGAGAATATTTTTATTTTTTTGCCTTGGGATTCTCCCTTGATAATTTTCCAATCGTACGAGGGTTCCCACGCAAAAAAATAAAAGATATTCGAGCAATAAATATGCGTTACTTGCTCAATTCTTCTGTAAGCTGCGGCACGATCTGCTTCTTGCGCGAAACAACTCCCGGCAGTTGCATAAGATCGTTTTCAACACTGCCAGCAAAAACTTTTTCAGCCAAACCTTTTTCTTCTTCGCCCACAAGATATAGGTCGCAGTGCTGTTTCAAGATGTCTACCACCATAAAGAATATGTAATCCAGCTTTTGATCAATTTTCTTGGCCTTGAGCGCTTCCAAAATCTCATCTTTTTTCTCATTCACGCTTTCCGGAAAAGTGGTTTCCCAAGTTCCCACACCCACATTCTTGTCTCCCATTTCGAAAGTCTTGTAATCCAAAGTGATAATATCAGCAATCGAAATGCCTTCCAGACTCGATTTCGCCTTGAACATCTCAGAAGTGAAAGTTTCGATATCCAACTGAGCGATCGCATTTATTTTTGCAGCTATTTCTTTGTCTTCTTCGGTAGTAGTCGGAGAAGTGAAATTCAAAGTGTCAGACAGGATTCCTGCCATCAAAAGCTTTGCGGTCTGAGAGGATATTTCCACACCCCTCTCCAACATCATTTTAGCAACAAGAGAAGAGGTACTTCCGATTGGTTCCATGTGGCAGAAAATAGGCTTTTCCGTCTTGATGGCCATCTTGTGGTGATCGAAAATATAGTCCACTTTTTCATAATCCAAGCCATCGAAGACTTGTGAAGTCTCATTGTGGTCTACCAGCGCCACACTATCATCTTCAGCAACATTGATGATGACTTCAGGCGCAGCTACTCCGAAATGCTCAAGTACGAATTTGGTTTCATTGTTGAGCTCACCAGCACGCATAGCCTGAGCTTCTTTTCCCAAGACTTTGGAAAAATATTCCTGCGCTCCGATCGCTGAAACGATAGAGTCAGTATCAGGATTCTTGTGTCCTACGACGAAAATTTTTCCCATATGTTTTTTCCTTTAACTTTTAACAATAGGCAATTCCTAAATGCTTCCTTTGAGGAGACTTTTTCTTTCGAGCGGGCTTGGTTTTTCGCTGATTAGGCGAAAAGAGCGAGAAAGAAAACTGAACGAGCGAGCCGCTGGAGCGAGCGAGTGTGCTCCGAAAAGGCAAGCACTTGGGAATAAAAAAGTTTTTTATTCAGCGCTTTCTTCCTCAGCTTCAGTTTCTTCTGCAGGCTTAACTGCAGAACCATTCACATCTATTTTCCAGCCAGTCAGCTTTGCAGCCAAACGAACGTTCTGACCTTGTTTTCCGATTGCCAAAGAAAGCTGGTCTTCAGGAACTGTGACCTGTGCTTCCTTCTTTTCTTCATCCAATTTCACGGAAAGCACTTTGGCCGGACTGATGGCAGCTGCAATGAATTTTTCAGCTTTTTCATTCCATTCGATGATATCGATCTTTTCACCGCCGAGTTCATCAATCACGGCTTGCACGCGTGTTCCTTTCTGTCCTACGCAAGAGCCGATCGGATCGATTCCTTCTTCGGTCGAAGCCACTGCGATTTTCGTGCGAGATCCTGCTTCGCGAGCGATCGATTTGATCACAACAGTGCCGGCAAAAATTTCAGGAACCTCCAATTCGAAAAGTTTTCTCACCATTTCAGGATGAGAGCGACTGAGCGTAATGCCAGGTCCTTTCGGATCAGACTCCACTTTGTACAGATATACTTTCACGCGTTGTCCGATTCGGAGCATTTCTCCACGTACCTGTTCTGATGGGAAAAGCACTCCCACGGACTTTCCAAGGTCGATGTAGACATTGCGTCCCTCGATTCTTTGCACGCTACCACTGACAACCTCACCTTCTTTGCCTTTGTATTCAGCAAACATGGAATCGCGTTCAGCTTCGCGAATTCTTTGGATAATAACCTGTTTGGCAGTCTGAGCTGCAACACGGCCATAATCGCTTTGGGTAGGCAGTTCGATTTCCACCACATCTCCGATTTGTGCATCCTTCTTAAGACTCTTGGCTTCTTCTAGGAGAATGTCACGCTCAGGATTGTAGCGAGGAAGTTTTTCTTCACCTTCGATGATTTCTTCTTCCGGAAGCTCAGCTTCCTCTTCACCTTCAGCCAATTCCACGAATTCGCGAGTAGTTTCATCAACCACATCTTTCACGAGATAGAACTTTGTGTCGCCACTGACCTCATTGAACTCGGCGCGGATTCTTTGTCCTCTCTTGCCATAGTCTTTTTTATACGCTGCAGCTAGGGCTGCTTCGATTGTTTCAATCACAACTTCCTTTGGAATGCCTTTTTCTTCTGCAATCTGCATGATCGCGCTACCGAACTCTCCCAAGCGTCCGCTTTGGCTTGTAGCCTCATCGCTCACTTTTTTTCTAGCCATAATATTATGAAAATTATAATTATTACCTTATTTAAAGAAAAAAGTCCGCTTTCCAGCGAACCCATACTCTCTTCTATCTATACCAATGTTAGCACAAATCTCTTTCTTAGTCAAACGAGTTTATAGAGACGCCCCGGGGCGTCTCTACGGCAATTATCTAGAAGAAATACGTATTCCCGCTCAAAGCTGCAGCAATGGCTTGAATGATGATGTAGCCTGAAAGACCTACGATTATACCAATAAGAGCGTTCTTGGCGTTCTTTTTGGCGCTTTCAGCCATGCTGCTGTCTCCTGAAGA
>DASVYU010000037.1:0-1904 GCA_036391995.1 Patescibacteria group bacterium | reverse complement strand
TTGGGGATATTTTTCTCAAGATAATGGTGACAATACTTATCACCGAGACAACACTAGAGTGGGGGATTATCGCAAAGTATTTGCCTATGTGCGCAAGCATTCCGATCCAAGCCAGGTCATCATCACCAGGAATTTCAGAACCTATTATTTGGACAAAGCCAAATTCAATATTTTTGATTTTGGCGGAGAAAGGGAAGTATCAGATGTTTCAGTGGGGCAAATACAAGCTCTCATGCAGCAATATCCTTCCGGTTGGGTTGTGCTTTTTGACAATGACGACCAATTCATTTCCAAACCGGCTATTGATTTCATCAAAAAGAACATGACTCAAACGGATGTAAGCGCTATCCGCGGCGCAGCCAAGGCATACACCTGGGGCAGCGCTTCTGCTCAATAAAAATTACTGTTGAAGGATGATGCAAGGAAGATTAAAAAACACTCCTATGTGGAGTGTTTTTTGCGTCTGCCTGGAAGCATGCTGAGGAAGAAAAGAAGATCTTCTTTGTTTAATTCTTTGAGAAGATAAAGAATGGCAAGATAGAGGGCGAAAAGTATGGCGCCGGAGATGATGAAGAGCAGATGACTGCCTGGCAGAAAAAGTGAAAGGAAAAGAATGATGAGTCCAGCAAAAAGCGTCTTAGCTATGGTGGCAAATTTGAGATAAGAATCGAATTCTTTTTTGAGAAAATAAAACAGCGCGATGGTCACGAAAATAGCTGTGATGCTTGTGGCTAGCCCTGCTCCCAAAATACCCATGGAGCGTATCAGGACGACGTTGAGAGTAGCATTGGCAAGCATGCCGAAAAAGGCGATACGCAAAGGCAGCTTCACGAGTCCTGCGCCTTGAAAAGCGAAGCTCATAACGTAGAAAAGAGTGAGCAGTCCCACGCCGAAAGCCATGAGTTCAAGTGCATTGGAGCCTGCGGCATATTGTGATCCGAAAAAGAAAATCATGAGGGGTTTGGCATAACCTATGATCAATGCGACGACTGCCACAAGCAGAATATACATGGTACGCAACGCTTTAGTGATGGCGGCAGTGGTCTTTTGCTTTTCTTCATTGGCGGTGGAATGTGAAACAACAGGCAGCAGGACGATGGTAAGCGCATAGAAAAGATAGTTTGGAATCTGTGCTACTGTGAATGCTCCATTAAAAAGCCCTGTTTGATAGTCATCTTGCAATATGGATTTTACAGCAAAAAGATCAAGCGAGATCATGGCTTGGTAAAGCAGCAAGAAACCGGTGATAGGCAATGCATAAAAAATCAATTTTTTGATTGGAAAATCAAGAGTTGATTCTTTGGGAAAACGTTTGGTATATACGAACTGATCAACAAGCAGTGCGACGATGAATACGGCCAACGGAACGTAAATGTAACCGGTTATGAAACCTTCCAGGGACATGAAATATCCCAATCCTACGATAAGCAGCACACGCAAAACAGAGCGGATGGACTTGAGCAGTGATTGCATGTTGAACTGATGGATGCCGGTGTAGTAATAGAAATAAAAAGCATCCGCAGCAAAACAGGGAATGATGAATGTGGAAATGCGGAGCAGTCCAGTCAAAGATGGATCATGAAGCAATTGGGCGATGAGTGGGGAAGCGAAAAAGAAAACAGCTGTCACGATCGCCATCAGGATGAATTGGGCAATGGCGCCTTTTCTTTTGATGACAGAAACAAGCTCAGGTTTTCTTTTGAATTCGCTGCTCAGGAATTTGCTCATGGCAATTGGAATGCCGTTTCCAATAAGCGATGCAATCAGGATAGTGAGCGTGACAATAAGTCCGAAAATACCATATTGAGCGGGTCCTAAAATGTGACCAGCAGCTGCCTGCACAATAAAGCCGGAAATGTAAAAAAGCATTTCAGCAAAAGCGAGCCAGAAAATATATGCGGTTA
>DASVYU010000036.1:0-4462 GCA_036391995.1 Patescibacteria group bacterium | reverse complement strand
TATTAGACACGTTGACGCTGTCATATTTCAAAACGCTTATGTCTTTACTGGTGTCCAATTGAATCGTCGACCAAGTGCTTCCCCCATCCGTCGATTTATATATGGCTTTGGCCGATGCATAGATGATTTCGCGCGAATTTCTCGGATTGACAGCAATTGATCTTATTGGGAACGCCTTGGAGCTTTCAATGATGTTAACAGAAGTCCAAGTGTCACCTCCATTCCTTCTAAATATGCCCCTACCCGTGCCCGCATAAACAACACCCCCCAACACTGGATCAGTCACTAGCGTAAATACGCTCGACGTGTGTCCTGTCGTGTCAATCTTGGAGCTGATGTCATTAATACTCTTACCGCCGTCAGTCGTTTCCAGCACTCCTGTCTGAAATACTGCAAAAAAGACATGGTAATCATTGGCCGCATCGAACGCGATGTTCGTGATCGGTCCAGTGGCTTTCTTGAGATTAACCCAAGTACTGCCGCCATCGGTTGATTTTATAATGACGCCTTCGCTTGTGCCGGCAT
This sequence comes from Patescibacteria group bacterium, assembly GCA_036391995.1. Classification (GTDB taxonomy): domain Bacteria; phylum Patescibacteriota; class Minisyncoccia; order Moranbacterales; family GWC2-37-73; genus DASVYU01. The sequence continues at coordinate 3,937 of DASVYU010000036.1, read as the reverse complement.
ATATAACCTGGGAATTTACTCTGTCGACTGCAATCGAGGAAATTGTCGTGCCATCCGATGGCTCCGTGTAAACCTCTTTCCATTCCTGCCCCTCCTGCAAGCGTTTGAAGATTTTCGCTCTGCCATTGAACACGCCGCTGCCATACATGATGTCAGGATTGCTTGGATCAAATGCCAGCCCATAAGCTTTGTCAGCAAAAGCCACTTGCGACCAAGTCTCGCCGCCATCTTTGGTCATGAAAAGCCCGTTGGATTCAGTGCCAATATATATGACACTGGTATTTTGAGGATTGATTGCCATGGAAAGCACATTGATGCCAGCAATGGTCTTTTTGTCGTCAATTTTAATCTTGGGCTGCCAAGTAGTTCCCGCATCCGCAGACTTGATAAATGTAGCGCTAGCCATCGGATTCTTAGTAGAGCTAAGTGGAGCAGCTAAGCTGCACCCGGAAAGCACCAAAGTTGCCGTCGCCAATGTTGTTGTGATAAGTATTTTTTTCATATGGTTCAAGTATAGCAAAAAAACCTACAAAGGGCTACAGTTGACGAGTATTTTCATTCTGTTATAATTGCTATTGTTGTAGAAAAAACAAGCATATGCGCCTATAGCTCAGCTGGTAGAGCAACGGCCTTTTAAGCCGATGGTCGGGGGTTCGAATCCCTCTGGGCGCACATAGACATTAAACCTCCTAATACGGGAGGTTTAATTTTTTAGTTGTTTTTCGAGAGGGATTCGAAGGGCATTTTAAAAAAGTGAACTGCTTCACTTTTTTGAAAGCCCAGGCTCTGGAGGAGAAATTTTTTCATGTGCAGAGCACGAAAAAATTTTGGGGGAAGAGGAATCCCTCTGGGCGCACAATCCAATTTAAATTTATTTTTTCTTGAAATTTTTCTTCATAAAACCTACATTGTCAGAGCCTACATGCACAAAATCACGAACGCCTTTTATTTTTATCGAATATTTTGACCTATTTGAAAATTGATAAATTATCTCTCCTCCATGTTGCTGGATAGCTTCACCCGGATCTCTTTCTTTTCCAATGCTTATGTTGACCATTTTTTGAAGATCTTTTTTATCTTCAAACAAAGGAATTTCATTTTCATTGTTGACCGACACTCTAAAGCTTTCGCTGACCAAAATTCCTCTCTTTTTATACTTGGCGTAATTCTTCTCCTCCGTATGATGAAGCTTCATCCAAAATTGAGCATTAAGAAAAGCCTCATAAAAATCTATGAGCTTTTCACGGCTATCTCTGTTTTTCGCATAAGCCCTCCACGCCTTGGCAAGACGAGAAATTTTCTTGGCCGCATTCTTTTTTGTTTTGGCTGTTGATTTCATACAATTTTATTTATTGATTTTTCAAAATTATCTGCCAAGCTCCTTGTCTATCCTTGCATTAACAACATCTTCATGTTCTTGATAAATTCTGTCACGTTCATCCAAAAGTTCTGCTATCTTCTCTATCAGGTCCCATGTTTTATCCCTTTCTCCGGCCACCGCTTTTTCTCCACCCAAATCTTCAAGAGGCATAAGCCTGTTGCTTCTCGTTTCCAATTCATTAGCCAATAAATCCAATTCTTCTTCGATTTTTTTCTTTCTTGCTAGAAGGAATTTTTCATTCGATATCACCTCGGCCCCTAGAGATTCATCTCCATTAAATTGCTTGCGCAAAGTTGTTATTTTTTCAGCATCCTCCTTTTTCGAAATTGCAACTGCGGTCGGCAAGTCATGCTCATATTGAGGATCAGTAATTGAAGTTTTTTGATTGCTCAAGGACTTTTTGTTTTGGGAATCCACATCTTCCTTTTTCGAATTTTCTGCGATAGCACGGGAAAGAATTTTTCCCATTAATTCATCTTCTGGTTTCATATTAAGTATTTTTACCAAGCAGAATTTATAGTTGTTTCAAATGCTTTAAACATGTCCTCTTCATTTTCAAATTCCTCGGGTGAGCTTAATTGGCTTTTCACTTTTTCATTGTATACGTCCAGTGTCATTTTACTGAAAGTATACGCCTCATTATCTCCATCTTCTCTTTCAAAAGAAAAACTGCCGTCACTATTTTGAGTTTTATTTTTAATTTTCATAACCCTCTCTTTTGTGCCATCAAACCAACTGATTTCTTCGCCATTGATTTTGATATTCATTGCAACCAAGACTGTGCCATCTTGTTCTGACTTAACATAATAAACCCTTTCTGGAAATGTTTTTTCTATTTTTCTCTCAAAAAAATTTTCTCTCATAATATTTTATCAGTTAATCAAATTAATAATATTTCTTCAAATCATTTTCTATGAGATCTATGATGTCTAAAAAGTTCATCGATGGATTTTTCTCCATAGCATCCGCATAAACCCCCTCAAGCGACTTAATTATTTCTACAAATTTCTCACCCGTAGCCACCTCTAGTTCGGTTCCATTTTTTAATTCTTCGGCAATAAATTCAAAATTAACAACATTCATCAAGCTTTTCCCGTCGGCATCTTCATCCAAAGATTTAAGTCTCTGATTCATTTCTTCAATTTTCCTCTCAGTATCTTTTGTTTCTATGACCGCATTCATGACTTTCTTATAAAGATCAACCGCCTCTGAATTCAAATGTTCATCCAACTGCTCCGTGGATTCAATAGAACTTAGCTTGTTTTTCTTTTCAGTCAAAATACTTTTTATTTCCGAATCAAATTTGTTTTTCACGGATACAAGCTCCTGCTCTCTTTCATTTTCCAATGATGCAATTTCTCCCATGTTTTCCTTGTATTGTTTAAGTATTTCTACATGCGAATTATCCCCTGCAGCATTAATTTCTGATGAAGGAATAAAATCTGCCATGCTCTTTTTTACAGCCAATAACTCCTCAATCTGTACACCATTGATTTCACTAATTTCTTTTCTCAAAAGTGATCTGTACACTTTCTTCATTGTGGAAACGTCAGAGCAAGCAATTGTTTTCACTTTATCCACGGAAATTCCTGTGCGGAACATCTGCTCGTTGCCTCCATGAAACCCACGCTTTTTTATATTTTTCTTCGTTCATATATAAAATCTTATGTCTAGATTATATCAAATTTCCCAACAGTTCACGTTTTTCAGTTATATTTCCCTCCCTAAGAATGTATTTTGGGACATGCTTTGTTTCGTGTCCCATTTGTCTCATTTACATATTTCAACCCCAACTCCAAGGGCTCAAATATATTTTCTTTTGAACAGTCAAACAATCCTTCAATGGTCTTTTAAAATATTTTTCTAGACGCTCGTGGTGCATATCAATCAAAAAGAATTCCTTCATGGGATTCTTTTTTATTCTTATTTCTCCCTTTTTTTCACGAAAATGAGAAATGCCAATGGCAGGATCATCCAGCCGAAGCGCCACCATGGGTCAGTGAAATATGCCAATGAATCCTTGGAAATATATTTCAGAATCTGCTTGGCTGGCAGATAGGAAAAGATGATGCTCAGCATCAAGACAACTTCCATGAAACTCATCACAAACACTTGCCAAATCGCCAAACCGCTTCCGGCTTGGTGAATGTCGAAAAGATATTTGTTCATGAGCGTCAGGACCACCACGAAAATCAGAAAAACAATGATCGGATTGTCTTTTACGAAAGCGATTCCGGAAGTTCCGCTTGTCGGCACAACCTGCAGGAGCGCGAAAGAAATATAGATGTTGATCAGAAAATTGTGCAGCCTGAAGCGCCCAACCAACAGCCAAAAAACAGTGCTGATGAGCAGCAGCACCAAAAAAAGCGTCACGAGCTGCGCTGCGCTACTTGCCAAGCCGAAACTAAGAAAGAGTTTGTCCAATTGCATATTCCCAAAATCATTAAAAATATGCCTTAAGTATACATGAAACAGTCAAAAGCGGAAATATGGACCCAGCACTGACTTTTGCACAGCGCAAAGCGCTATTCGGCAAAGCCGGTGCAAAACATAGTG
>DASVYU010000035.1:0-39552 GCA_036391995.1 Patescibacteria group bacterium | reverse complement strand
TACCAAACAGTTTGGAAATATAACAACACGCGGATTCATACTGCTCTCAAAATGCCGCCTCAGCAATTTGCTCTAAATGCCCAAATTCAATACAATTTAGATAACAAGGTTAGTGTCTAAAGAAATGGGGGAAGTACAATTATTCGTTTATTCTTCCTTGGGATTAGATAACAATATCCGCAACATCATGCCTTATTTTTTATATCTGCCTCTTGTCTTGTGTTATAATGTAGCAATATGGTCACATTGGATAGCATGCAAAACGGAAGTGATGAGGAGGTTTTAGCCCTTGTTTCTGAAAACGAGGAGTTTTTCGGCTTGCTGATTCGGCGTTATGAAAATAGAATGCTTGGCTATGTCCGCAAGATTACCGGTGGCAGCACAGAGACTGCGGAAGATATAGTCCAAAATATTTTCATCAAAGCTTACGTAAATATATATAGCTTCAATAAAGAGCAGAAATTTTCCAGCTGGCTTTATGGGATCGCACACAATGAGTGCATAGATTACTGGAGAAAGAATAAGAAGCATTCAGGTGTGATTTCATTGGATACCAGCGAAGAAATCATGGCTGCGCTCAAATCCGAAGACGATCTGTTTTTAGGAGCGCAGCAACAATGGGATGCTCAAATAATAAGGCGAGCTCTGGATGGTGTGCCGAATAAATATAAAGAAGTGCTTATCCTTAGGTTTCTGGAAGACCGGAGTTATGAGGATATTGCGCAGATCCTCAAGAAGCCTGTTTCTACGGTTGGAACGCTGGTGCGCAGGGCTAAGCGTATTTTTGCTGAAAAAATGAAGCAAGAAAAGATATGAGGCTAGAAGAAAAAATATTTCAAAGAATAGAAAGAGAAAATATCCGGATGAGGCCTCGCTGGTTTTTCGTGCTGAGGAATTTTTTTCATTGGATTTTTGCTTTCACTCTCATGATTGGGGCTTCTCTGGCAATGGGCTTGGCAGCGGTTTCCCTACAAGAAGGTGCTTTTTTTGGCAATGTGCCTATGTATTTTTGGGGGACGGTTTTTGCAGGCTTGTTTGTATTGACTGGTAGGCGATTTTTCAAGGTAGGTTTTATGCGATTTTATAAATATGGTTATTTCGTGCTTATTTTAGCATTGATGGTAACGAATAGTTCATTGGCTTTCTTTGCCTCTAAGGCAGGAGCTGTTGATGCGCTGGAAGCCCGGCTTGAAACCATTCCTGCATATAAAAAACTGACAGCCCCTGAAAAAAACATCATTCAAGAGCCTAATGAAATCAAAGGAGGAGTAGAACAAGGAAATCCGGTGTTGCAGCAGCAAGAAACTGACAAAAATACTAAAGATGATAAAATTGAAAAAGGTAAAGATTTTGATGAGAATCAAGCTACAGCAAGTGGTTATTCTTCTGAACTAGCTAAACCAGCAGCCGAGTCTAGGGTAACAAAGACAGATAACTTAAAAAATCTTGAAGAAAAGCTGCCGGAAGATAAAAATGAAGAGCTGGAAAAAGACTCAAACGCAGGTTTGGTAAAAAATAAGGAAGCGGAAAAAGATACTGAGAAAGAGCTAGAAGAAAGGAACGAAGTCGTTCCTCAGGTCAAAGGCGCTGAGACGGAATCCGAGCCGAATTCTGATGATGCGGCTACGCAAAAGGGCGGCGGTGAGTTTTCTGAAGCTCGATCCGATGACTAATTTTGAAATATTTATTTACTCCTTTGCCGTATAGGTAAATGTAAGTGTTCTGAAACATCTTTCTGTCTCTGCTCAAATGGCACGTTGGTTGTCAGGAGAGTTAAAATAAAATTAATTGTTAAGTAAAAATTATGCAAAAACTCAAAAAACATTTGCCGTTGGCAGTAATTGTGGGAATCCTGTTTGTGACAGGACTGGTATTTTCCCATTCTTCCATAGCATTGGGAGATGAAGAAAGTGACAGTAGCACTTCTGCAACCAGCGGCGGAGAAAGAGACGGGGGGGACAATCACAATAGTACTAGCTACAACCGTGACAAAAGTGACGAAAGTGATAATCAGAGTGATAATAATGACAATCAGGATGAGCATAAATCAACTACTGAAAGCAGGACGACAAAAACAAGAGCAGGAATCACTCAAACAGCACGGATTCGCCAGCAAGAAAGTGATAACAACCAAGGAGACAATGCTGATGAGCAAAATGGGGATAATAATGATATAAAAGGCGAATTAGCTGATGTCAGCAATAAAATAGCCAAACTGGAAGCAAAGATGGCTCCACTGGCAACAACTGACCCTAAAGCGTTCGAGGCTTTCAGTGCTTCGCTTAAGGAAATAAAGGACTTGCTTGCTCAAGCCAATGGTTTGGTTGCTAATGACCCAAAGCAGGCGGAAGCATTAATTGAAACAATTGATCACAAGATGGAACGATTGGGCAATATGGTCGAAGTGGATGAAGAAAATGACAATGAGCAAGCAAAAGAGAGTGATAATGAAGATGTGGCTAAGCAATACAAGAACACAGTCGCTCAATTCGTGCATACTTTGAAGGCTGTGGGTGAAAGCGACAATGGCGAACTCAAAGGCATCGGCCAGCAGGTCAAAGTTGTTGCGCAAGCCCAGAATGATGCGCAGCCAGAAGTTGAAAATTCAATCAATAGTGTTGAACAACGCAATGGTTTTGTGAAATTCCTGATCGGCCCTAATTACGGCAGTATCAAGGATATCCAGAGCGCTATAACCGCCAATCAAGCCAGGGTCAATGCTCTTAGCTCGATTATGGGTCAAGTTTCCGATCCTGTGGCTAAGCAAGTTCTCCAGCAACAGTTGGTATCAATGCAACAGCAAAATGACAAACTGCAGCAGTTCGTAACAGCCAATGAAGGCGGTGCAAGCTTGCTGGGTTGGTTGGTTAAGCTTTTCTATTGATCAGTGAGTAAGACAAGACAAAGAAACAAAAAACCGGCTTCAACCCCCGGTTTTTTTGCAGAGCATCGGTTTGTAATTTGAAATTTATTTTTTATAAATATAGAAGAAATCTTTCTCGTATCCATCGAGATATGCTTTGGAGCCGTCTTGCAGATCTTTGGTTAGAGTGTAGGAATCATATTTGCCATTTGCTAGATAGTCAAAAATATTGAAACGCACCCAAATCGGATTTATGTCCAATTGGATGGCATTCACTGCCCCGCCAGCTTTCAAGGCATTGGCCAATGTTGTTGGTGTAAGGTTGTTGCCGACTGCAAAAATAATGTTGCCATTCTTGGTAATGCCGATCCCGCTGCGCCAAGTGAAAATGTCGACTGTGCCGATGACCAAGCGTCCCCAGAGTTGGCGATTGCGCGGATCAGAAACCGCGACATTGCCATCTTGAACCAGAATGGGGCAATTTTGGCGGATGAATTCAATATTGTTGCCAAGGGATTGACCTTTGTAGTCGACAATCTTCAAAGAACCATCCTTGTATCCGACAAGAGTGCCCAAATCGTTTTTGAGTGGAAGATATGTCGTGTCTCCGACGATCATGCCGAACTGCCCATCTTTGTATTGGAAGCCGCCATCAAAGGCCGCAATAAGTCGTCCGCTATCTATGATGTCCTTGGGTACGACTCCCGGTCCGGGTTTTCCAACTGGTCCACCCGGCTGCTCGGTGCCGGCAACACTGCCTAAATTTACCAAGCTTTTGTCTATCTGCGCGAGTGTCGTGATGGAATATGGCCTGTCTGGATCGCTGCGTACGAATGTGACAGCCATGGCTTCTTTTCCAAGAAAAGCTTTGAGTGGCCTGTTTTTCCAAACTCCTTCTCCTGGCAATGGTTGGAATTTGTTGATAATGGAAATAGGAGCTAGGTCGAGGTTGCCTCCGGCAATATTGGCTGTTTCATCTCCAAAAGTTGGAGCCTCGATGTTTTTTTGTTTGGTTGTTAAGCGTTGCAATTCATCTTGCGCGTTAAAGAAGATTTTCTCCATGAAAATCACATTGCTGTCACCAATCAAGGGTCTCAAAACATGATCTGTGAATTCGGCAGCAGCGGCTGTGTTGAGTTTAAGAAAAAGAATTCCTGATATCCCTAAAATCAAAAGAAACAGGGCTGCATATTTGAGCCAACTCAAAAAAGTCCGCTTTTTCTCAGGGGTTTTTTGGAACTGTTCTTCTTGATGTTGACGGGTTCTTTTTACGGCGTGTTCTTTCATGACGACTCCATCGAGCGGTTTGCGTTTAAATAAATCTGTCCCGACGCCATGTTTTTTCGAATATATTTCCATGGCATCCATTATATCATGAAATACGCGGGAAAACGTATTATCTTTGCATTAGGGTTTTGGTGTTGAAAATTAATCAGGAAAATGGCGTAATAAAAGGGGAGAGAAGGGCTGACAAGGCTTTGTTATTTGTTTTGATCATGCATAATTCGAATCTTGCCAATAAATTAATTGCCAAATATGGCGTGCCTTCTGTGCTGTTGCTCATAATTTTCATGGGTATTTTTTTGCGCACCTATCATTTTGCAGACTGGATGAAATTCGGTGAGGAGCAGGCTCGTGATGCTAAGATTGCCAGAAATGTGGTTGAGAATCACGGATCACTTCCTTTGTTGGGACCCAAAGCCGGCGACACGAAATTTAAAGTCGGACCGGCTTACTATTATTTCCAGAGCTTGTCTGCAAATGTCTTCGGCATGACTCCGGACAAATTGGCATATCCCGATTTGTTTTTTTCCATTCTTACCATTCCGCTACTGCTATTTTTCTTGAAAAAATATTTCAGCAATATTATTTCGATCTTACTGACCGCTCTTTATGCGGTTTCGGTGGTTGCTGTGCAAAATAGCCGGTTTGCTTGGAATCCTAATTCGATCGATTTTTTTGTGGTGCTTTTCTTATTCTCATTCTTGAATGCGATAGAGGCTGAAAAACAAACAGCTAAAGTCTACTGGGCGATGCTAACTGGTATTGCATTGGGGGTTGGTTTGCAGCTTCACACCACTTTTTTACTCATTGTTCCGTTGGTGTTCCTGCTCAATGCAGCTTATGTTATCAAGAAAAAACGGGGCTTGAGTTTGGAGTTGGTTCTTATGGTTTTGGGCATCATTGTCTTTTTGAATATCCCTCAGATCATTTCGGAATACCAGACCGGAGGCGAAAACACGCGTGCTTTCATTGAAGGCATTCTGGCGCCGCCGCAAGGAGAGAGAACTTGGGTCGGCGGTTTCCTGTCAGATGCTAGTTGGCAAGCCCAGGCCAGCGCCATGTTTATGACGCCATTCGGCAACGAAAGCATTTCGGATTATGCCAGCGCAATAGGAGAGAGGAACAGGCGCATAGATGAGGTTGTTAGCCGCGAACCGCTTGTTGCAGTGCGTTGGCGGCTTATGCTTGAAATATTGCTGACGCTAGCAGGCTACTGGGCGCTAATTCGTTTCCTGAAAAAAGAAACTGATGAAAAAAAGAAAAATTTCCTCAGCCTCACGGGACTGTACATCACAGTTTCTTTGCTGGTTCTTTTTCCTGTGGCGCATGATCTTATTCTTGTGCTACGCTATCTGTTCATTGAGCAATTCGTACCTTTTGTGCTTCTGGGTCTTTTGGCTGAGATTGCTATTGAGAAATTCGGCAAAATCGGAATGGGCATCTCCGTTCTTTTCGTGGTCATTCTCATGTCATTGAATGTCTTTTGGCTCAAAAAAGATTTTGAGTCTTTTGCAAACAATACCCACCAAGCAAGTGATGAAACGTTGGGTGAGGAAACTTTTGTCGGTAAGTTCATCAAGGAGCGTACGCGGCCATCTCAGCAGGCGTATTTGGTGGACGAAGGAAAGTCCATGGAACATTTCATCGTGCCGCTGGGATATTTCATCGATGGAAAGCGGATTGAATTGCTGACAGGTGGCCAAAGCTCTGGCGCCGAAAATCCAGCTTTCTTTTCTTTGCAGCTTGTTGGCAGTGGCAGGGCAGATAGTCTATCAGATGGCTTGCTCCAGAATTATTCGATTACCGAGGGAGCGACTTATGGGCGCTTGGAGATATTCGCTTTGGAACCCAGGAGGTAATTTGCCAGCCATGCTTTACTGATGCGGAATAAATGGTATAATCTAATTGCACTTAAATGAGCAAAAAGCTATGAAAAAGATCTCGATCATCATTCCTGCTTACAACGAAGAGAAGAATATCGGACCGATTTTTGCCAAATTGGGCAGTGTTTTGCGTCCATTGGAAAGCAAATACGCTTTTGAGATTCTTTTTGTTAATGATGGCAGTCGTGACAACACGATCGGTGAGATAGAGAAATTGGCAAATGCTTACGGCAATGTGAAATACATTGATTTTTCCAGGAATTTCGGCAAAGAGATTGCAACAACTGCTGGAATCAATCGTTGCAGTGGCGATGCCTGCCTGATGATTGATGCTGATCTGCAGCATCCGGTTGAACTCATTCCTGATTTTATCAAGAAATGGGAAGATGGAGCTGATGTGGTCGTGGGAATCCGCAAGCAGAGCAAAAGCGACAGTTGGATCAAGATCAGTGGCTCTAAATTGTTCTATAAAATTCTTAATAGCATCGCAGAAGTGGAAATTGCACCTGGTTCAACTGATTTCAGGCTTTTGGATAGAGTTGTTATTGATGAATTCAATCGTTTCACAGAGAGGAACCGCATGACCAGGGCATTGATCGATTGGCTCGGGTTCAGGCGTACATACATCTATTTCAATGCCAATGAAAGATTGCACGGGACTGCTAGTTATAGTTTCTGGAAACTCGTAAAACTGGCTTTTAATAGCTTTGTTTCTTTAAGTATTCTGCCGCTTAAACTGGCTGGCAATATCGGCATCTTCATTACGCTCGTTTCGGGTGCGGCCGGATTTTACATTTTGCTAGGAAAATATTTCTTCCACTGGCATTTCGCTTCTACTTTTTCCGATGCAGAAAATCTTGCTATTTTCATTGTGTTTTTGGTAGGAATAATCCTGATGTCGCTAGGCTTGATCGCGCTCTACATTGCCAACATTCATGGAGAGGTAATTGAGCGTCCAATGTATGTAGTTAGAAAAAAGAACATCTGATTTGCTTCTTCAAATTTGCAACAAAAAACGCCCGGCAGTAGGCGTTTTTTTGATCCTTTATTTTTTTCCTTATTTATTCTCCGATACTCTGAGCATTGTCAGTCTGGGAGTCTTCGCTCTCGGAAACACTTTCCTTGGAGGCATGTTTGAAAAGTTTGTTCCAAGTCATGATGTTTGAAATTTGTTGAGTTTGAGTTGAAATATATTGCAAGGAATTAGTTGATATCTGGGGGATTTTTGCGTCAGGCAGAGGAGAGAATGTGTAGACGGTGATGGAGCCAAAAGAATGGGAGTCAGAAAGGGAGAATCCTTTCATTTCATCCTGGGCGTCTTTCTGCTTCGTTTGGGAGTTTATGGCTATATAGACATAGTTGGCTTGAGCAGGCGCAGATCCGCTGGTAAGGCTGAAATTTTCGTGGATTCCTTTGCTATTGAGAAGATACCAATAGGCTGGAGCATATTCATGGGCACATTGGATGTAGACAGGATAACCATTTTCACGGGCTTTGGCAGCTACATAATCCACAACCTTTTTTTGGAGCTCAAGAGTGGCGCGCTGGGAATACGGAAAAACATCTTTAAGTTTGATGGATTCCTGTTTGTTTCCTACGTCTTTTAATTGATGGAAATAATTCTGTGCGCGGGAAATGTTAGCATAGGCCAGTGCGGCTACTATGGCAGCCATGATAACAAGTCCAAGCTTGTTTTTTTCCGGGCGCAATTTTTCCAAAATTAATCCGAACATGACAATGACCAAGGGACTGACAACCAGAAAAAAGCGAGGGAAAAGAATGTTGGAGTCGAAAATCTTGAAGAAATATAGGACGGAAAAAATAAACCAAGCCAGAATGATGATAAGGAAATCTTTGCGCCGAGGATCCTTTTCCTTGATTGTGTTGTGAACAAGGATAATAAGACTTGCCAGGAAGATGGCAAAGGCAAGGATTCTCAAAGGGATGCTGTTTTCGCTGCCGCAATTCTTGCTGCAAGTGAGACCCAAACTTCCGCCATTCGGTATCCTATAGTTCACCTGGTCATTGCCGCTCAGGATGAGAAAATATTCAAAAACATCATATTGGATGTTGATAGCCGTTTTTTCCAGAAAAGGTTTTTTGTGATCAGTGGGTTTGCTGATTTTTTCCAAAAAAAACAAAGTGTCTTCTCCGTGGGTCTTGATCTCGCTCAAAATCATTGGGGAATAAATGACTAGGATTATCGCGAAAACTGCAGCCCAAGTCTTAAAACTGAAGTGTGGGCGCTTATAAATAAGGAAGACAACAATGATCGCCGGAATCACAAAAAAAGCATTGAAATGGATTTGAGTCGTGATGGCTGTGGCTGCAGCTGCAACCAGTAGCCAGCGGACTGGGTGTTTTTCGCTTTTATTGACGCTGCGTAAGAGCGCATAGAAGGAAAGCAGAATGAAAAATGGCAACACGTCAGGACTCCAAGAAAAGCGCGAATAAGTGACCAGGTAGAAGGATGTGGCGGTAATAGTCAGGAGGCCAAGAGAAATTTGCTTGGAAAAATATTTGCGCGCAAAAAGATAAAAAAGCGGCAAAGTCAGAATGGAGAAAATCAAAACATTGGCAGCGTGTCCCGTGGGAGTGTTGCCGAAGATCAGGGCGCTCAAATATTCCAGATAGTAGAAAGAGGGTCCAAGGCGCAAGGCTCTGCCGCCTCCAGCCGTGGGTCCTAGTAAGGGAAGATTGTTGATGCCTTCAGTAACCGCCTTGGATACAATCTTGAAATCCCAAGTTTGGTCGACCTCGAAATGCAGCCAAGGCGCCCAATTGTAGGTACGCAAAAAAACGCCGACCGCAATAATTACTAGCAAACAAATGACCTCCCATCCATGGGCAGCAAGCTTTTTCTTGAGTGTTTCCATATGCTTTGTTATACGCAGAGCGCTTCAATTTTTTTATCTCATTAATATTGGAGAGTATACCATCTTTGACACAAGTTTTGAATGTCTTCGGGTATTGGTGTTTTAGAATGGAGCGCCTTTCATTTTATAAATAATTATGCTACAGTGGATTGGTTAAATTTCATCCGCATAGAAATATGAAGATCGCTTTTATTGAAACAACGAAAGAAAAATACTCATATTTTTCGGATCAACTTGAAGGAATAGCAACTATTTTAATTGAAGACGCTCTTGATGAAAAGGGTATTGAGGAAATCAAGGATTGTGAAATTATCTGCTCAACTATTTATTCCAAATTCGATCGCAAAGCAATCGAGCAGCTGCTGAATCTTAAATATATAGTCACGCAATCCACCGGCTTTGATCACATTGATCTGGAAGCTTGCAAGGAAAAGGGAGTTGCGGTTTGCAATGTTCCGTCCTATGGCGAACGCAGTATTGCGGAATTCACATTGGGACTCATGATTTCGCTGGCGCGTGGCATACACAATGCTGCGCAGCGCACGCAGGATTTGAATTTTTCACATCATGGTCTTGGCAGGATGGATCTGTTTGGCAAGACTCTGGGTATCGTCGGTCTGGGAGCCATCGGCAAAGAATTTTTGGCGGTAGTCAAGGGCCTGGAAATGGATGTTTTGGTGTATGACATTTTTCGCGATGAGGAATTGGCAAATGAACAGGGTTTTACTTATGTTGATTTCGAAGAGCTTTTGAGGCGCTCGGACGTCGTTTCCTTGCATGTGCCATATTCATCCAATACTCATCATATGATGGACAGGGATGCTTTTTCTTTGATGAAAGATGGATCGCTGCTTATCAATACGGCGCGTGGGCCTGTCGTGGATACGGATGCCCTGCTGGAAGCGCTCTGCTCCGGAAAAATCGCTGGCGCGGCTTTTGATGTTCTGGAAGATGAGAAAATCCTGTTCCTGAAGCAAGCGGGGTATGAAAAGTCATTGGCGAGATTTGAGGAGCTCAAAAAGCAGAACATCATCTACACGCCTCACATGGCGCCTTACACCCATTCTTCGCAGCAGCGTAAAATGGAAGTGATCACAGATAATCTGAAAAAATGCTTGGAAGGAAATCCTCAGAATGTGGTCAAAAATGGTTGACAAAATAATGATATTGTATTAGCATATATTGCAGCAAGAATAAAAAACAACGTCCTGTATAGGGACGTTTTTTTATTGGCGCAAAGCCCTGAAAACAAACCAAGGGCTGGAATAATAATTTAAAAACAAACGTATTAGTAAACAGCAAACCAAGACTTTCAAGCAGGCAATTTCGCTTGCGCTTGTTATTTTTTCGATTTTTTTCGCTGCTGCTGGCAGGGCGAAAGCTTTTGAGTCGCCGTTCGATGCGCTCTTTTTTTTGGCAAAAGGCAATGCCAAAAGCCAGGATCAGAAGAACACAAGCAGCAGCCAGCAAACAGGCAGCTCTGAATCGGATCATGCTTCGAATATCCAGAAATCCGATCAAGACAGCAACAACGCATCATTGAAAACTCCGCAAACCGTCGATGATCCAAAAGAAGTAGAGGATGCCGCGGAATTTGCCAGCAAGACGACCGGCGTCAACAAGGATTTCCTTATGGGAATGCTAGTAGTGGAGTCCAACCTTGGGCAAAATAGCGGTCAATGTACATATGAAGAAGTGGAGCAGGGGGCGCAGCAGGCTCACGAAAACGGCCGCTTGAGCAGTGCGGCATGGAACACATTCCAAAGTCGTCGCGATACTATGAAAACCATCGCTCAGTCGCTCGGATATGATTATGAAAATTTAAAGGTTTCCTGCAATCCTGGAAATTATGCCGGTACGGGCGGAGCAATGGGTGTCCCGCAGTTCATGCCGGACATGTGGATGGCTTATAAGGATCGCATATCAGCCATAACAGGGGAAACTGATCCTGACCCTTGGGACATAAGAGATGGAGTTGTTGCCATGGCACTGCTGCTTTCGGACACCCCGGGAGTAACAAGTCATAATGTGACAGCTCAGCGCAACGCAGCCAAGATGTATCTTTCAGGGACGACATCTTGGAGGTATGAATGGTATGCCAATCAGATCATGTATTGGTCCAAGAATTATTCCAAACTCGTGGGATGATTTAAAAGATAAAAGAGTGTCGGATTTTTGCCTGCCCGCACCGCTACGCGAAGCATTGCAGGCAGGCACGCGCAATGCCAAGCACTCTTTTTTGCTGGCATCTTTTGTGCTAAGTGATATAATGTAGGAAGGAAATTTGCCTATGAAAAAAATCATGCTTTTTGCAGCAATATTTGTTTTGATGTTATTGGCATACATTGCGTTGCATGGCGCTTTGTATGTTTCTATCGTGCGCTTTTTGGGGATTGTGAATCCAGCCAGAAAAGAGCTTCTGCTGGCAGTCTTCATCGTGCTGGGACTGAGTTTTTTCGTTTCAGCTTTGCTTTCTCACTGGAAAGACAATGCTTTTACGAGAGGATATTATTTCGTTTCCGGAACCTGGCTCGGGTTCGGGCTTAATCTGTTGCTGTTTTTCGCTCTGGCATGGCTCATAGTTTGGTTTTCTAACTTCTTTCACGTTGCTCCTCGAGAAAAGCTCTTGGGAATAATCGTTCTTTGGTCCGCAATAGCCTATTCCGCTTACGGCATATGGAATGCGTTCACTCCGCGTGTCACGCACCTGGATGTTTCAATCGATAATCTTCCCAAGCAGTGGGTTGGGAAAAAGATTGTCCAGATTTCAGATGTGCATTTAGGGCACATCTATCGTGAAAGCTGGATGAGTAAAGTGGCTAGCCAGGTTAATTCTTTGGACCCGGCTGTTGTTGTGATTACGGGGGATCTTTTTGATGGTACCGATGGTAATCTCGATTCCTTTGCAGGTGTGCTGAAAGAAATCAAAGCGCCGGGAGGCGTGTATTTCGTAACCGGAAATCATGAGACATATTTGGGCGTGGATAAAGCTTACGGCGTCATAAAAAAGACCAACATCGTTCCACTGCGCGACAGCTTGGTGGATTTGAGCGGTCTGCAATTCGTAGGCATTGATTATCCGCTGCACGGAAAGAATCGGGATATTGCAAAAATAATTTCCGCCATGCCCGGCTATAACCCTAATGTGCCAAGCATTTTGCTTATTCATGAACCGGTTCAGATCGCAACTGCCAAGAAATTAGGAATCTCCTTGCAGCTAAGTGGCCATACCCACAAAGGCCAACTGTTTCCGTTCGGAATCATAAGTTGGCTGGTTTATCCGCGTTATGATTTTGGTTTCAAGCGCGATGGATCTTATGCGGAATACACTTCCAGCGGCTTGGGAGGCTGGGGGCCGCCCATGCGTACGCAAAAAATATCAGAAATCGTGGAAATCACTTTGCACTAAGCCCGCTTCAAGCGGGTTTTTGCTTGCAATGAATTTTGCTGGCTTTTTGTAATAATGATAAGAGCTAATTTTTAAGAAAAATATGATCGTGTTTGCAGCCATCGTTCCTCATCCTCCCTTGAGCATTCCTGGCATAGGCAGAAAGGAGGATTTTGAGGCGCTTAGCAGAACTATGCAAGCGTTGGATGTTTTGCGTGAAGGACTCGAGCAAGCCAAGCCTGATGTTGTTATTGTCATATCTCCCCATGCATATATGGAGCCATATTCATTTACCATCAACTCGGCGGAAACATTGACTGGCAGCTTGGCGGCATTCGGTTTGGATGAGACCTTTTCTTATACGAACAACATCGAGGTGGTGGATAGGCTGAGTTTCGCTTGTATGGTAAATGAGCTGCCTGCGCACCTGCACCCCAGTTTTCTGGATCATGGTACCATCATCCCGTTGTACCACTTGCTGAAAGACATCTCGCCGTCAGTGGTTCAACTCTCATTCTCCCTCATGAGTTATGAAAGGCATTTCCGCTACGGACAGATAATTTCCAATGTCATCAGTGGCGAAGAAGGAAAGCGCATCGCCATCATAGCTAGCGGTGATCTTTCGCATCGCTTGGCGCCGAATTCTCCGGCAGGCTATTCTGAAACTGCGGAAAATTTCGATCGCACCATCATACACTACTTGGGCACCAAGGATATCGCTAGCATCACAGGTATGCATGAGGAAATTGCCAGGGAAGCTGCTGAATGCGGGGCGCGTTCTTTCATGGTCCTGTTGGGAGCATTGCAAGGCAAGAAATATGAATTCAATCTTCTGAGTTATGAAAGCCCTTTTGGTATCGGCTATCTGACTGCCAGATTGGCTTGAGGCTTGAAAAAAAGTTAAAGAGCGCGTCACTGCGCGCTCTTTTTGGGTTGATCAATTGAACATTCGCTACCTTGGGCAGACGTAGCTTCTTGCATAGTGCAAGCATTTAGCTGTGTATTCTCCAAGGTGAAGGTGCAACTTTGCTTCGATGGTTGCGAAGATGGGGATGCTTCCCAAAAAGACGAATGCTGCAACCAGGAGTAAAAGAAACTTGTGCGTTTTTTCCATGGTGAGCCTCCTTTTGGTAAACTGCAATTGAGATAATATCAATTTGCTTAAAATATAGCACAAGTCTGCCATTTGTGAAAAATATTTCTGTTGCTCCTGTTCTAATAAAATGGTATATTTCATAGAGAATGAAGGGATGAAATAATTTAAGAAAATCGGATATTCTTATGGATGAAAAAATAATCATGTACACAGACGGAGGGTCGCGCAATAATCCTGGACCCGCCGGAATTGGAGTCTACATTGAGACGCTGGGCAAGAAATACGGTGAATATATCGGAACAAAGACCAATAATGAAGCTGAGTATGAAGCTTTGATTTTTGGCTTGAACAAACTCAAGCAGCTGCTGGGCAAGGACAGGGCCAAGAAAGCAGAAGTAGTCTGCTACCTGGACAGTGAATTGGTGGTCAAGCAGCTCAATCATGAATACAAGCTCAAAGAAGAGAGAATCCAGCAATATTTCCTGACCATTTGGAATCTGATGCTGGAATTCAAATCCGTTTCGTTCAATCATGTGCTGCGTGATAAAAATAAGATTGCAGATGCGTTGGTAAATGAGGCTTTGGATGCGCAAGCAAAACAGAGCCCTCTTTTATAGAAATTTTTTCAAATATACAATATACTATGTCCAAAACAAAAAAAATCGGAATATGGGTTGTCGTAGTGATTGCCATTATAGTCGTTTTTGCCGTGTTCATAAGGAGCAAAGCTCCAAAAACTATCTACACCACGTCTGATACCGTCAAGGGCACTCTTTCCCAGACTGTTTCTGTGACTGGTAAGCTCAATGCCAATGAGTCGATCAATCTTAATTTTGAGACAGGCGGCAGGATAAAACAGATTTTCGTTAAAAAAGGAGATAAAGTGGCTGTTGGAGATAAGCTTGCTATGATCGACAATACTGCCTTCAATGATCAGGTAGCTCAAGCAAAAGCCGTTCTCGACAAGGCTGTGGCTGATGCGGAAGGAAATAATGATGCTGTCAGGGAAGCCAAGGTCGGGAAGGATAATGCGCAAAACACGCTGGATGACACAAGGAGTTTGAATGACAAGAACATAGATGCTGCCAAGGCAGCAGTTACGAATGCTCAGAATTATCTTGATGCGGCACAGACTTTATATAACAACAATCCGACCGATGCCAACAAGCTTACCCTGGTGTCCGCACAGAATTCTTTGGCTTCGACTCAACAGGCTCTGAAGGTTGCCCAGAATCAAGCCGATCTCAACAAGACCAATGCTCAAAATGCAGTGGACAGTGCTGAGGCTAAAGTGAAAACAGCCGAATCTGATTTCGCAAAAGAATCGCGTAGTGCTGCAATAGAAAATGCCAAGGCTGGATATGATATCGCATTAAATAATCTTGCCAAAGTAATCCTGAAAGCCCCAAGTAACGGGCAAATAACACAGGTTAACAACAAAGTTGGGGAGATATTGGGCGCTACGACCATGAGTTCTTCTGGCCAGCTGGGTGCGCCTTTCGCACTCATGAATTCTTTCGATCTCATTATCGATGCCAATGTTCCGGAGTCTGATATTTCCAAAATACAGCTGGGGCAGAATGCGAAGGTGACTTTCGATGCTTTTACTTCGCAGGATGTCTATCAAGCTCAAGTTATAGAAATAGATCCGGCATCCACAACCATTCAAGATGTGGTTTATTATGCAATCAAACTCAAGGTTGACAATGCGGATCTGCGTCTGAAAGCCGGCATGAGCGCTAACATAGATATCAAGACAGGAGGTGCTGATAATGTTCTCATGATTCCGTTGCGTGCCGTAAAGACCGATTCTAGCAACAACAAGACTGTGGATGTTTTACAGAGTGACAATACTGTTAAGACTGTGAAGATACAAACAGGACTGCAAGGTGATGAGGGATTGGTGGAAGTTAAAAACGGGATCAAGGAAGGAGATAAGGTGGTGACATTCGTGCAGACAAAGTAGGTGCTTGGTTTTTGAAAAATAAAAAAAGCATATCCCTCGCGTTTCCTGCAATTTTGCAGAATGCGAGGGATATGCCTTATCATCACCAGAGATGCTTCCAGTTGATCTCGGGAAGCTTTCCGTCTGGCCAGTGAAAATCCTGACTCAATTCCGGATGACGGTAGTCCACGGGCCAGTCGATGCTGGAGAAAAGCCTGATTGGCCTAAAAAGGATGGTCGTAACGGGATTTTTTTCTTCATCATCCCCGCCCTGTGATGCATAGGAGCTCAGGGCGGAAATCCCTTCATAAGCCAGGTAGAGGGGAGATGCAACCACGAAACAAAAACACGAAATCATCAGCATGGCGTCCATTGTTTCTTTCGCTACCGCCCACATCTTCCGCAGCTTCGTTTTCATAAGAAACCTCCCTGTCTTGATATATTTTGACTCATAAGTACTAAGATATAATTATACTCCAAAATAACAAAAATGTCAATACCACTCATACAAGTCCAGAATTTGGCTAAAACATATGAATCTGAAGAAGTGGAGACGCCAGCCTTGAAAGGTGTCAGTTTCAACATAGAAAAGGGAGAATTCGTTTCCATAATGGGTCCTTCGGGCAGCGGCAAAAGTACTCTAATGCAGATTCTTGGCATGCTGGACCGCCCGACTGGGGGGCAATATCTTCTGGGAGGTCTCAATGTGGAGCAATTCGAGGATGATAAGCTGGCTTCACTGAGAAACAAAAAAATAGGTTTTGTTTTCCAATCTTTTAATCTTTTGCCGCGCACATCCGTTTTTGAAAATGTGGAGCTACCTTTGCTTTATGACGAAGACCATCTTGAACTGCACAATAAGGAAAAAGTAGACAATGCGCTTAAGGCTGTTGGCATGGAACACCGTGCTAACTATCTTTCCAATCAGCTTTCCGGCGGGGAAAAGCAACGTGTGGCGATCGCACGGGCCTTGGTCAATGATCCAGAAGTGATTTTTGCAGATGAGCCGACCGGCAACTTGGATTCCAAATCCGGACTCATGGTCATGAAGATCCTGCAAGAGCTCAACAATGCTGGCCACACTGTGATTTTGGTAACGCATGAAACGTTCACGGCGCAGCATGGCAAAAGAATGATCCAGATGAAGGATGGCGTGATTGTTTCTGATGAACCAGTCAAAGAAAGATTGTTCGCGAATGGAGAAGGGGAACTGCTTAAATAATTTGGAAATTAAAATCTGTGAAGCTTAGTGCTCCGCTTAAAATTTCATATAAGAATCTGGTGGCGAGCAAATTCCGCTCGTTTTTGACTATTTTGGGAATCATCATTGGGATCGCTTCGGTTATCGTAGTGATGGCGATCGGGGCAAGCGCTCAACAGCTAGTTTTGGACCAGGTTTCAGGCATCGGATCTGATCTGATCGGTATTCTGCCTGGTGCGCAAGTTCAGAAAGGTCCACCTGCATCCGTTCTTGGAATCGTTACGACTACTCTCAAGAACAAGGATCTTTCCGCGCTTCTCAATAAGAGCAATGTGCCTAATGTGATCGGCGGCAGCGGCTATGTCAGCGGTGTAGCAACTGCTAAATATCAGCAAAATTCAGTGAGCGTTACGTATCAAGGCACCTCCGCTTCTTTTCCGGATATCGAAAACGTTAATTTGGGTTCGGGCAGATTCTATACAAGCGAAGAGGATAGCGGACTTGCAAGAGTGGCCGTATTAGGAAGCAATCGCGCCAAGAATCTTTTTCCCAATTCGGATCCGATGGGCAAAGTCTTCAATATGAAGGATGTAAATTTTACAGTTATCGGCGTGCTTGCTGCTCATGGGTCGACAAGCACATCCAATCCGGATGATACGATCTATGTCCCTTTGCAAACAGCCCAAAAATTGCTTCTGGGAATCGACTATCTGAATTTCGCTAGATTGAAGGTGGATTTGACTGGAAACATCGACCGGGCGACTGCCGATGTCATTACGACGCTCCGCATACAGCACAGGATCAAGGATCCAAGCGATGATGATTTCACAGTGCGTTCCACGCAGCAAGCTATCTCGACCATAACGACAGTCACGAATATCCTCAGTTATTTCCTGGCCGGTATCGCCGCGATCTCTCTATTGGTTGGAGGTATAGGAATAATGAATATCATGCTTATTTCCGTGCAGCAGAGAATAAGGGAAATCGGACTTCGCAAAGCTGTCGGAGCGCATAATCGGCACATTGTTACGCAATTCCTGATCGAATCCATATTCGTCACATTCATCGGCGGAATCGTTGGAATTCTTTTGGGAACCCTTATCGCATTTTTGACAGCAGTGATTGCGGGAGCATTGGGATATTCCTGGAAATTCCTGGTGCCGCTCAGCGCCATTCTTTTGGCAACGTCCGTTTCTATTTTCATAGGCATAGTCTTTGGTCTTTATCCTGCTCGCAAAGCCTCGCGCATTTCTCCGATCGAGGCTTTGCGCTATGAATAAAAATTCATGAAAAATTTGTTTCGAAAAATTTTATTGTCCATAAGACTTGCCATCAAGAATTTGCAGCACAATGTTGGCAGGACGATTTTGACCTTGGTCGGAATAGTGATCGGCATCATGAGCGTCATGGTTGTAATGTCCAGCGGTGATGGAATCAAGAGTTATATTTTGGGACAGTTTTCGACTTATGGCAGTGATGAGATTTCGATCAAGCCCCAGATCCCGAGTGTTTCCAGGGCATCGTTTTCCGGTGCTCAGCAGATGGCGCAAGGCGTGACGATAACTACGCTCAAACAAGCTGATGCTAAGGAGATTGCGAAACTTCCCAATGTAGTCGATGCTGGCACGGCGACAGTAAGTCAGAAAGTCGTCAATTATCAAAATCAGAATAAGCAGACTCTCCTTTATGGGATTACTGCTGATGGACCTATTGTCGACACTGGCATAAAAATAGATCGTGGAGAATTCTATACTCAAAACGATGATGACAGCCTTGCACAGGTGGTAGTGATCGGTCCTGATCTGGCGGAATCGCTTTTTGGACAAGATGATCCGCTGGGAAAAGAGATAAAAATAAACAGCATGAATTTCAAGGTTATCGGTGTTCTGCAAAAACGCGGGGCAGTAACATTCTTGAATTATGATGACCTCGTTTATATTCCGGAGCAGACTCTTCAAAAGAAAATTCTCGGAGTGGATTATGTGCAAGCTATCATAGTAAAAGTCAAAGATGTCTCTATGATTGATGTGACGGTTCAAGACATCACGGATCTCTTGAGGCGCCAGCATAAGATACATAATCCGAACCAAGATGATTTCATTGTTATGACGATCACTCAAGCGCTGAATCTTCTCGGCAGCATTTTTGACACTCTGACTATTCTGCTGTTAGTCCTGACATCCATTTCTTTGATAGTGGGCGGAGTAGGGATCATGAATGTCATGTATGTGGCTGTAGTGGAAAGGACTTTTGAGATCGGTTTGCGCAAGGCAGTGGGAGCCAAATCATCGGATATTTTGAAACAGTTCCTATTCGAGGCTGTTATTGTTACATTGATCGGCGGATTGGTTGGGATAATATTCGGATTTTTGCTTTCTCTGGCCTTTTCTTATATTCTTTCCGTTTTCGGTTATGCTATCCAGCTTACGATATCCTTGAGTTCTGTCCTTTTGGCAACAGGTTTTTCAATGGCAACCGGCATTGTTTTCGGATTCTATCCCGCTTACAAAGCTTCCAAATTGAGTCCAATGGAAGCTTTGCGCAGGGAATAGACCCCATCTGTCACTTCATGACATCCTCTCCTAATGATAGGAGAGGACCAAAAAAAGAGTGCATTTTGGCAGCAAAATTATGCAATATTTTTAAAAAGCCGCAAGTTGTGGCTTTTTTGCTGCTGTGTTAGCCTAAAAGTACATTTTAACCTTTAAAACAGGCTCACTATGTTAGGTATCAAGCCAACAAGGTGATCGTTTCTTTACACCATGCCTATGAAAGACAAGTTGTTTGATTTAGTAGGTAAGTTCAAAGCTTATTTAACAAGGCAAGTGGAACAAGAAGACGTACAGGTCTCTGAATCAGAAGAGGTGATTGAGGAGCAGGATTCTCAGGAAGAAGTCACGTCTGAGATAGTGGCAGAGGAAACAAGCGAAGAAAAAGCCAAAAGAAAAAAAAGAGAATGGATTTTTGAGCTAGCACTCTTTTTTATTCTCGGTGTATTGCTGGGAGTGACCATCAAGACAGAAGCTGTGAAGAGAGTCACTATCGGCTTTAATGATTATCAGATCAGGCCGGTGCAGAATGCTTATAACATGAATGCGCTCAAGCAAACTGCTTTGCAGAAGCAACAGGAAGCTCAGCAGCAAGCTGCCGGCGAACAATTGAAACAACAAGCGCAGACACAGAGTCAAAGTGCTCCGGATCAAAGCCAAGCTAGCGGCAACTAAATCTAAACCAATAAATAGTAATCAAAAACTATGACAGAGGAAGAGAAAAAAATCGATGAGGCTTCTGCAGAAGAAGAGCAGATGAAGGGAACTTCGAACGAGCCGGAAACAGAGCAAGTTGAGGACAAGGACAAGAAGATCAAGAATCTCATTTCTGCGGTAATCCTGCTGGCAGGATTGTTTGTGGGCAGCTTGTTTGTGGACGTCGTGCAGATGGTGCGTGGAGGAGGTTTTTCTCAGCACGCTCTGAACAGCACCGATGTCTTTGCTTCCAATGGCAAAACTTGGGTGGCTTATGCTGATCCGATCGTGAAAGTGCAAGTGCTCACTGATGATTCCTGTGGGGATGCTTGCAAGCCTGATGATGTTTTGGTAGCTCTTAAGCAAGCTTTGCCAACAATGCTCAGCTCGAAAGTGGATGCTAAATCACAGCAAGGCAAGAAGCTGGCACAGGAGTTTGGAATCAAGACTCTGCCTGCTTTTGTTTTCTCAAATGACATCGAAAAGACTGATCTTTTTGCTAAGGCGCAGCCTTTCTTGCAAAAAGGTGATGATGGCTATGTGATCAACAGCGCGCAAGCTGGCTTTCCAGTGGGCAAATATATTGCTGCTCCTGCAATCGGCGACAAAGACATCAAAGTCGGAGCTGATGATGCGGCAGTGAAAGTGGTTGCTTTTTCAGATTTTGCCAATCCTCAAGATGCGCAGCTCTGGCAAAGCACTGTTTCTCAAATACTCAAGGATTATGAAGGGAAAATCCAATTCGTGTTCAAGAATTATTTCGCTCAAGGATCGACAGTGTCTCAAGGTGCAGCACTCGCTGGAGAATGTGCCAATGACCAAGGCAAATTCACAGACTATGCCACAAAACTTTTTGCTAATCAGAAAGCGTGGAGCACACAGAAAGATGCAACTGCAATTTTAGAGGGCTATGCTGCACAAATTGGACTTAAGAGCGCAGACTTCAATAAATGCCTGACTTCCAAAGCTGATCAAGCACAAGTCACTCAGAACCTGAAAGATGGCCAAGACTTCGGTTTGCAAGCCACACCCTCCATGTTCATTGGTAGCGATCTGCAGCAACCGAATGTCAAATATGACGACGTGAAAACTGCATTGGACACACAATTGAACAAATAGTTTTCTCAAGGTCCAACCTTGGCTTGGATTTTACGCTTCAAAGGTCGGACTTTGAAAATATGCTTTCAAAAAAGAGGACTCAGTGCCTCTTTTTGTGTTCTTATTGCCCTTCTCAGACCTAAACATTTTTCCGGACAAATCCTACTATTATTCGAATAATAGTAGGATTTGCATTAGTTTTGTTATGAAGGGATTTAACTGGGTGAAGGGTTGACTTTTTTGAAAAAAGGGAGTATAATATAAAGTCAGTGTGTAGAACCAGCTTTTTGACAATAACGGCTAATAAAGGCCAAAAATACGCGTCCACGGCATAGTGGGAGAAAGAGGTGGGAGATGACAAGTTTTGTTTGGCAGCCGGCGTTTGTGGCAATTATGGTCGTAATCGTTGAAGGGATTTGTTCATGGTCAAAGAAGACATTCTGGCCAAACCACAAGGGTGGTCCTGTAATCAAGCTGCCGTTTGTGTACCATGGCGGCGTAATTGTTGGAGATCTCATCATATTGCCGTATCTTTTCGGCATATGGTGGCAATACTTTCATGTGAAAGTGTTGGACTGGGCAATTCTTCTGGTTGTTTCTGTTATTATTACCTGGATTGCCCACAGGGCTTGGTGGTTTATGTGCGCAGAGCAACCCGGCTTCATGTATCCTGACCGAAGTGAAAGTGAAGGGGATGAGGACCTGTGGTATCGCGATCTCCCTAGCTCCGCATGGGTGCATTTTGTCTACATGACAGGCGCGCTCATGATGATTGGCGCGTACATATTCACGCCGATGCCCGAGGAAATCATCTACAAGACGTTCTGGGCACTCATTGTCTTTGTGCCGGTGGCTGTTATAGAGCCAGGAATTGTCCAGGGCTGGCCAGTTAAGAAAGTCGATGTTTTTGCTCAGCTTAGTGTTAATTTTTTCCTCTGGGGACTCATAGGTGGAATAACTCACCTCAAGATTAACCACCTGTGGATAGATATTCTGGGCGGCAAGTAGGACGACGAGAAATGTTATGCTTTAGGCAGGGATGGAAACATCACCTGCCTTTTTTCTTTTTTGCTTTGTGATATACTTAAAAAGCATTGAAATCTTCTCAAAACAAACCGGATGAATCCGGCAGTGAAAATTCGAATTTATAATTAAGTTTAAGTATAAGATTTTGCAGATAATAGGATAATTTTGATTAAATATAAAAAATAGATTTTCTTTTAGCCTTCGGCTATTCGAATTTCTACTACCGGATGAAATTCAACAAAAACACATTCGAAGTAATTTTTTTTGCTCGCGGCGGGCAGGGAGCCAAGACTGCTTCCGAACTCGTGGCGCATGCTGCCGTGCTGGAAGGCAAGTTCGTGAAGGCTTTCCCGTTTTACGGTCCGGAAAGGAGCGGCGCGCCGACCAAGATGTTCTTGCGCGTGAGCGATGAAAAAATAAGCACCCAAGAGCCAGTCGTGGATCCTGATGTTGTGGTGGTGATGGATGAGACTGTTATGGAGGGTGAAGACGTGACAAAAAACTTGGACAGGAACGAATCTTTGATTGTGAATTCCAAAAAGAATGCGGATGAGATCAGGAAAACCGTGCCTCACTTCCAAGGCAGGATCCATGCGCTGGATGCAACCGGCATCGCCTTGGAGAAAACAGGCAATGCCAATCCGAACATGGTTTTGGTCGGGCAGCTCATAAAAATAAGCGAAGTGATTTCCTTGGAAAGTGCAGCGGAAATTTTCCGCGAAGTTTTCACGGAAAAATTGGGCAAGGAGCTCACGGAAAAGAATATTCTGGCAATGCAGGAAGGGTATGACGCGCTATAAATTTTAAAGGCTAAATTAAAAATTTTAAATCAATAGCAAATATTTTAATTTATAATTTGGTCATTTAAAATTCATTTCAAACTTAAAATTTCAAATTTAAAATTAATTGATATGGAACGAGGTGGTATAATTAAGCACAATATTGATAAGGCTCCCAAGACAGGAGACTGGAGATATATGAAACCAGAGGTCGACGCATCCAAATGCATCGGTTGTGAGTCTTGCGTTGCGCCATGCCCTGATGCGGCTATTGAAATGCGAAGACGCAGTAAACGTGAAATGGAAATCGCTCCGAAGGCTGCCAAGGAAAAACAGATTTCAGACATTGATTATGAATATTGCAAAGGCTGCGGTGTTTGCGCGGCAGTCTGCCCAGTAAAAGCTATTTTAATGAGAAAATAAAAACGTTAACAGAAGACAAATAGGACATATATGACGGATAAAAACAGAAAAAATATCAAGGCGATGACTGGCGGATATGCTGCAGCAGAAGCGCTGAGGCAGATCCATCCTGATGTGATGGCTGTCTATCCAATCACACCACAAACTCCGATCATCGAGACATATGCCAAGATGAAGGCGGACGGCTTGGTGCAAACTGAGATCGTGCAGGTGGAAAGCGAGCATAGCGCCATGAGCGCAACTTTGGGAGCTTGTGCGGCAGGAGTGCGCGCTGTGACAGCTTCGAGCTCGCAGGGAATTCTGTATATGGCAGAAACGCTGCCTGTGGTCAGCGGTTTGCAAATGCCGATTGTGATGTGTGTTTCATCGCGCGCACTTTCTGCGCCGCTCAACATCCACGGAGAACATGGCGATGTGATGGCGGTGCGCGATATGGGTTGGATCCAGATTTTCGGTGAAGACGCACAAGATGCCTATGACAACACAATCATTGCGACCAAGCTCGCGGAAGCCGCAAATCTTCCCGTGATGCCAGTTATGGACGGCTTTCATACTTCGCATACGACAGAAAGAGTGGAGATTCTGGATGACAAAGTCGTCAGCAATTTCGTGGGCAAGAGGCAAACTGATGAATCACTGATGGATTTCAAAGATCCGATCACGATCGGCACGCTGGCGCTGCAAAACACCTATTTTGAATTCAAAGTGGAGCAGGAAAAAGCCATGGAGAAAGCCAAGCGAGCGTACAAGAAAATATGCGCTGAATTCGCCAAGCTTTCGGGCAGGAAACATGGGCTGTTTGAAAAATATCAAATGGACGATGCTGAAATGGTGATCGTGATGATGGGGGCTACAGCTGGCACGGCCAAGGAAGTTGTGGACAAGCTGCGCGCCAAAGGCAAGAAAGTTGGACTTTTGAGTATCAAGCTGTACCGCCCATTCTCTTATAAAGAAGTAGGCAAGGAATTAGGGTACATCAGGAAGATTGCCGTGCTTGATCGCGCCATTTCTTTCGGCGCCTATCCGCCGCTCTATCAAGATGTGATGACAAGCCTGCACTTTGCGGCTTCTGGCAAACACGACATTGCTAGCTACATTTATGGACTCGGTGGACGCGACACCATGCAGAGCCATATCGAGAAAGTTTACAAGGATTTGGAAGAGGATGAAATTACCAATAAAATAAAGTATCTAACTTAATTTTATTGAATTTGAATTTATAAGTTTTAAATTTGAAATGAGTTTTAAATGATTAAATTTTAAATTGAGACACTTGTTATTGATTTAAAATTTTAAATTTAAAATTGAAAATTTAGATAAAATGAATAAAGAACTTTCAAAAAAACTTTCTTCTGGCCATGCGACATGCGCAGGATGTGGAATTCCAGCCATTGTTAGAACCGTGCTTGGTGCGACTGAGGAGCCTGTGATCGTATCCAATGCGACGGGCTGTTTGGAGGTGACCACGACAATATATCCGAACACCGCTTGGAAAGTTCCATACATCCACTCTGTTTTTGGCAATGCGGCTGCGACTGCTGCCGGCATCGATGCGGCTCAAAATGCGCTTTTGAAAAGCAAGAAAATCAAGAAAAAAGCCAAGATTGTGGCATTCGGCGGAGATGGCGGAACATACGACATTGGGTTGCAAGCGCTTTCGGGAGCGCTGGAACGCGGACATGATTTTCTTTATGTCTGCTATGACAATGAAGGTTACATGAACACTGGAGGGCAAAGAAGCGGTGCGACTCCCTATGGCGCCAGCATGGAAACGACTCCGGCCGGCAAAGAATCTTTCGGCAAGACCCAGCAAAGAAAAGATTTGATGGAAATCGTCAAAGCGCATGGCGTGAAATATGTGGCGCAGGCCAACGTGGCATATCTTCCTGATCTCAAAAGGAAAGCTGAAAAAGCTTTGAACACCCCAGGGCCATCATTCCTTCTGGTGCTTCAGCCTTGCACTCAGGTGTGGAAATTCCCGACCAGCCAATATGTGAACATTGGAAAATTGGCGACCGAAACGAATTTCTGGCCACTCTATGAAATTGAAGATGGCAAATATACTTTGAATTATGAAGTGAAAAACCCAAAGCCGATCGAGGAATTTTTGAAAACCCAAGGACGTTTCAAGCATCTCTTTGCTGAAAAGAACAAGCCCGTGATTGCCGACATTCAGAAAGAAGTGGATAGAAATTTAGAAAATCTGAAAGCAAAAACGCAGTTAGGTGTTGTTGACTAGTGTGTGTATTTATTGTATTAATAGATTTCAAGTTCTTTTGCAGTATCCCACCTGAAAGGAGGTGATTGCCTTGTTGTTTAGGTATGATGTGAGCGGCACAATGAACCAAGGAAAATTGCTGACAATGAAGCCCTCTTCCGTTATCCTTGATGATGGAAATCGCATCCCTAACTCCGAGCTCTCTCACTTTGACCACGGTGCGCTCATGGCCTGTGGTGGAGGTGGAGGAGGCGGAGGAGGCGGAGGAGGCGGAGGAGGTGGAGGAGGCGCAAATCGCTGACCTATCCCAACGTTGTATAACATGAACCTCACGGCATGTGCTGTGAGGTTCGTCTTTTTTATGAAAGATTTTTTGATGAGCCACCTACCGGGATTTCACGTCGCTATGCTCCTTGGAAACCCACGGTCTCCAAGACCTTCCTCCAACGGAAAACTACCGTTTTCCGACCCTTTCCCGCTCAAGTTTGATACTTGAGCCGATGGCCGGGTTTGAACCGGCGACCTATGCGTTACGAGTGCATTGCTCTGCCAACTGAGCTACATCGGCCTCTTGAAATATTGCGCCGCTCGGACCCTGTCCGCCTCTGGCGGAAACTGAGCTAAGGTGGCACTAAGGAATATTATAATAAATCTTAAAAAAATGGGCAAGCAAGGCCTTTTTTTATTATTAAAAATGTTTTATAATAAAAAAAGCAAGTAATTAAAAACTATGAAAATCAAAAAAATAATCATTATAATATTTGGTGCAATAAATAGTTGCGTACTGCCGGTTTCAGCTCTTTTTGCCTTAATGTCGCCAATGGCATTTGATGCTCCTGGCTCAGAAAAAAATCCGGCAGTTTGGATTTTCTTTGTCAGTGTAATAACCTATCCATTAGTAGGAACGCTATCTCTTATTTTTACAATTATAAGTTATAAAAAACAGGAATATGATAAAGCACTTATTGTTAGTTTGATCCCAATGATTTTTTTAATAATAGCAGTTTTGATTAATTGATATTTTAAGCTTATGAGAACTTGGATATGTGAGATTTGTGGTGATGCGTATATTGGTGCAGAAAAACCTAGCGAATGCCCATTCTGTGGAGCGCGGCAGGCTTTCATCAAATCTGGAAACGAAGCCAAGCCAGTGACGGAAATCAAGATGGAACTCTCCGAAGTTTCCAGGAAAAATCTGCAAGAGACACTGAAACTGGAAATAGAGGCCAATGCGATCTATCTGTGCATGGCAGGCAAGGCTGCAACATATGAGATCAACAAAATGTATAAACGTTTGGCGAAAGTCGAGCTCGAGCATGCTATCATCTGCTGCAAAATCATGGGCATCCAACTACCAGAGTGCGGTAGCGAGCTTTGCTCGGATCAGGACATCGAAAATTTTCAAAAGACTCTGGAGCTGGAAGATCACGCAACGAACCTCTACAAAGAATTCGCTAAGACTTCAACTGAGCAGCATGTGAAAATCATGTTCACGGCGCTCTCGCAAGTTGAAGCTGATCATATTGAATTAATTAATAGTTATCTGAAATAGAAAATGCAGATTTGGATTTACGCAATCATTTCCGTTGTCATTGTCAGCTTGCTTAGCCTGCTGGGCCTCATCGCTTTTCCTTTTGGCGAAGAGAAAATCAGAAAATTCCTGATCTGGGCAGTGGCTTTTGCAGCCGGCACGCTTTTGGGTGACGCCTTTTTGCATCTCATTCCTGAGTCATACAGCAATGGCGGCGGAGTAGGAATTGCGTTTTCTATCATGGGCGGCATCTTGGCCTTCTTCGTGTTGGAAAAATTCATCCATTGGCATCATTGCCATGACATCGAATGTGAAGAGCACAATCAGACTTTTTCTTATGTGATCATGATCGGCGATGCGGCGCATAATTTCATTGATGGCATGATCATCGCAGCTAGCTATCTGGTCAGCTTGCCGATCGGCATTGCGACAACATTGGCTGTCGTTTTCCATGAGATTCCGCACGAAGTGGGAGATTTCGCTTCCATGCTATATGGCGGCTTCAGTAAGAAGAAAGCTTTGCTGTATAATTTCTTGGCTGGCATCGTGGCTATTTTCGGCGCTCTTTTGGTGCTGGTTGTGGACATGAATGTGGAACATGTGACGCGCTATCTCATTCCTTTTGCGGCTGGAGGGTTCATCTATGTTTCTAGCGCTGACATCATTCCGGAGCTGCACAAATCCACCAAGATCTCACATTCCTTCGCTCAACTCTTGTGCATCCTAGCCGGAATAGGTATCATGTATGGACTATTGATATTCGGTTAAAAAATGCACCTTACCTGTCACGAGTACGTGACATCCTCTCCCTAATAAGGAGAGGAAAATAATGAAAATTTATTTTATGAAAGAAATCTTGGAAAAACTTGGTGAGATAAAATCTAAGCTCCCGCTTCTGCGGGACTATCTTTGACGTCGCTCAGAAAAAACAAAAAATAGCAGAATTGGAGCAGCAGACCTTGGCGGAAGGATTTTGGAATGAGCCGCAAAAAGCTGCTGCGGTTTCCAAGGAGTTGGAACTTCTCAAGAGCGAAGTCGCGCAGTTTGAAGATATTGAAAAGAAAGCACATGATTTGGAAGAATTGACTGGGCTTTTCGAAAGCGCTGGCGAAAGCGAGCAGCAGGAAATGGAGAAGCAATTGGAGGATCTCAGAAAAGAATTTGATGATTTGGAATTCAAATCACTTTTGGGCGGAGAATATGATAGAAACGATGTGATCATGGCGATCCACTCCGGCGCAGGCGGCGTGGATGCGCAGGATTGGGCAGAGATGCTGATGCGCATGTATCTGCGCTGGACAGAAAAGAACAACTGCAAAGCGCATGTGGTTGAGGAATCTCGCGGCACAGAAGCCGGCATCAAAAGCGCTACCATTGAGATCGAAGGCGCCTATGCTTATGGCTATCTCAAAGGAGAAGCGGGCGTGCATCGTTTGGTGCGGCTTTCGCCTTTCAATTCAGACAATCTCAGACAAACATCCTTTGCTTTGGTGGAAATTTTGCCAGTGATCGGTGAGATTGAAGAAGTCAAAATAAATCCGCAGGATCTGGTTATTGATACCTATCGCGCCTCAGGTGCTGGCGGTCAGCATGTGAACACGACCGACAGCGCCGTGCGTATCACGCATGTGCCGACAGGCATCGTGGTGACATGCCAGAGCGAGAGATCGCAGCTGCAGAACAAAGAGCAAGCCATGAAAGTGCTCAAAGCTCGCATTCATCAGAGATATTTGGAAGAACAGCAAGCTGAAAAACAAAAGCTCAGGGGAGAATTCAAAAGCGTAGAGTGGGGAAGCCAGATTCGTTCCTATGTTCTGCATCCTTACAAAATGGTAAAAGACCATCGCACCAAACAGGAAACATCCGATGCGGAAAAAGTTTTAGATGGTGATTTGGCCCAGTTTACGGAAAGTTTTTTGCGCTGGCAAGCTTCTCAATAATGATGTATAATATCAAAAGGAAATAACTTGATCGAGGTCGGACCTCGAATGTGTAAAATAAAACAAAAAAACCAAAGCAATGCTTCGATTTGAAAAAGTCTCTAAAATTTACCCAGGCAACTTCGTGGCTCTGGAAGATGTGGATCTTACGATTGAGCAAGGAGAATTTGTTTCTATTGTGGGGCACAGCGGTGCAGGAAAGTCCACATTGCTTAAACTGATCTATGCTGAAGAGCAGCCTACTTCTGGGCATGTCTATTTCAATGATCGCTCGCTTGACTCGATCAAATTAAGGCTTCTTCCTTATTATCGCCGCAACATCGGAACTGTTTTTCAGGATTTCAAGTTGCTGCCGCAAAAAACCGTCTACGAGAACGTGGCTTACGCCTTGGAGGTGGCTGGCGAGCCGACTGAGGAAATCCAGGAGCGTGTTCCTGAAATTTTGGACATCGTGGGCATGAGCAACAAAATGGACAAATATCCCAAGCAGCTTTCCGGCGGAGAGCAGCAGAAGGTCTGCATGGCTCGCGCTCTTGTCCATCGTCCGCTCATAATAATTGCAGACGAGCCGACTGGCAATCTGGATCCTGTTTCTACTTGGGAAATTGTGCAACTACTCATAAAGATCAACAGTCTGGGAACGACGATTCTGCTTGCGACACATAACAAGGACATCGTGGACAAACTCAATCGTCGCGTGATCGCCATCGATAGGGGAAAAATCGTGCGCGACCATCAAAAGGGAAGATATGCCATTTGAAATCGGAGATTTCAAATGAATTTTCAATTGCCAATTTTCAATTTTCAAACATAAGGAGAGGATTTTTTAAAAAACATGGAAAAGAAATCAAAAATGAAATTCATCAAATTAGGCAGGACTTTCAAGGAGGGCCTGGTTAATTTTTATCGCAATGGCTGGCTGAGTTTTGCGACAGTCAGCGTGCTAGCGATCTCGCTCTATATCATCAGCGTGACCGTCATCTTGGGGGTGACAGCTAACATCGTCCTTAGAAATATGCAGGACAAAATCAATGTGAGCGTCTATTTCAAGCCTAGCGTAGAAGAAAGCAAGATTTTGGATATCAAGAACACCCTGATTGGTTTTAAGGAAATCAAGAGTATTGAATATGTTACTAGGGACCAAGCTCTGCAGCGCTTGAAAGATGCGCCTGACCAGAATGATTCCGTGAACAAAGCTTTGGAAATTTTGGGTGAGAATCCGTTGGATCCGACACTTGTCATTACCGCCAAGGATCCTGATCAATACGAGATAATCTCGAAAGCCATCAGCAACTCCACTTTCGCTTCCGATATCGATCATATCAACTTTAATAATAATAAGAAAGCGATCCAGAATCTGACGACGATCATTAAATTGATCAGGCAGGTCGGCACAACCTTGGGAGTCGTCTTCGTGTTCATTGGGGTCCTTATAACTTTCAATGCGATCCGTCTCACGATGTATGCGCATAAGCAAGAGTTCGAGATCATGCGTCTGGTGGGCGCTTCGAACACTTACATCCGCATGCCATTTGTCTTCGAAGGCATTCTCTATGGCGCCATGTCTTCAGTTATCGTAATGGTTGCGCTTTTCATCACTTCCAAATTTCTGGCTCCGATCACGCAAGGCAGTGTCTCAGGTGGGGATATCATGACTTTCTTTCTCGGTAACTTCTTTAAGATTTTCGGCTCATTGATTCTTTCCGGTATCGTGCTGGGAGTGGTTAGCAGTGTTATTGCGATCAGGAGATACCTCAAAGTCTGATGACTTTGAATTTCCAATTTTCAAGTAAACAAAAAACCGGGTGGCCGGTTTTTTTGATGCTCATTTTTTTTATTTAATGCCGAGATCGCTCAATAATTTTGTAAGTTCTTGGCCGGATAGAATTCTTTTTTGTCCCTTGGGTAAAGCGCCAAGATGGATGTTCATGATGCGTACGCGCCTGAGGGACGCCACAGACCAACCCATAGCTGCGCACATTCTTCTGATCTGATGCTTCTTGCCTTCGGTCAGTGTGATGTGGAATGTGAAGTCATCTTTTTTCTTGACTATGCATGGCTTAGTTTTGAAATCTTCAAGCTCCACGCCTTGTTGCATGACTTTTACGAAAATATTAGTGATCGGCTTGTTTACTCTTACGACATATTCCTTCTCATGTTCTCTCTCAGGATTGAGCAGCTTGTCAGTCATGCGTCCATCGTTTGTGAGGAGAATGAGTCCTTCGGAATCGCGATCAAGTCTGCCCACAGGGAAAATGTCCTGAGTAAGGCGCGCTGCTTGGCGGATGTCTTTCTGTCCTTCTTCTGGGGAATGGGTCACGATGCCGCGCGACTTGTTGTAAGCCAAATATATGTAGTTTTTGAAGCCTTTTTTCTTAGTTTTATCCACTTCCACAACGTCGCTTTCACTGACTTTGTCGCCCAGAGAAGCCTTTTTGCCGTTGATGGTCACGATGCCTTTGGATATCAAAGCATCCGCCTCGCGGCGGCTGGAATAGCCCTTGAGAGCCAAATAGCGATTAACGCGCATAGGAAACTCAGGTTTTTTGGGTTGTGGTGGTTGTTTTTGCATATATGGAAGGATACTTTGTTTTGGGAATAGTAGCAAGCTTATGCTAAAATGGATGCAAATACAAGAAAGTTTTATTATGGGCAATAATTATAGAAAGTCGATTTCTTTTTTAGCCATCACACTGGCATTGTGTGTGGGATTTTTTTATTTGGAAAAAAACATGGTCTCATCTAACAGGAAAACTGGCAGCTTGCAAATTGCTCCTGTGGCCAATGCTGTGAACTCCAGCGAATCAATAAGTATTCTTTTTGTGGGCGATATGATGTTTGATCGTTACATCAGGCAAATGAGTGAAAAAAATGGCTACGCCTTTCCTTTTCAAAAAAAAGAGTCGATCCTGAAAGGCAATGACCTGGTGGTTGGAAATCTGGAAGGGCCTATGACTGACAATGGCTCGATAAGTGTTACAAGCAAAATGGGCGAGAGAGATAACTATGTTTTCACTTTTGATCCCAAAGTGGCGCAAACTTTGAAAGATGAAGGCATAAGGCTGGTCAACATCGGAAACAATCACATTACGAATTTTGGAGACAGCGGTATTGAGAGTACGAGAAAATATCTGTCTCAGGCAAACGTTGAATTTTTTGGTGATCCTGAAAATGAAAAGGGAAGAATGGCCGTTGAAAAAATCAAAAGCTTGAAAATCGCTTTCGTTAACTACAATCAATTCGTTTCCGGCGCGCAGCAAAAAACGCTCAGCGACATCAACAAGTCAAAGAATTTAGGAGCTGATGTTGTAATTGTGTATACCCACTGGGGAAAGGAGTTTGTCAGCGAACCTGATGGGGACATAAAAAACCTGGCGCATGAATTCATTGATGCCGGCGCCGATCTTATTATCGGGTCCCATCCTCATGTTGAACAAACAAAAGAAGTTTACAAGGGTAAAACAATATATTATTCTTTGGGAAATTTTATTTTCGATCAATATTTCAGTCCTGAAACGCAAAAAGGAATGGCTGTGAGAATCGACATTGATCCACAAACCAAAAACATCTCATTCAAAGAGTTTCAAGTCATGATGCAAAACAACGGACAGACGAAGGTTTTGCAGTAGGGTATTGATTTTTCAGACATAACTGCTATAATGTTTTTTGTTATGTGAAAAGCTAATTTTGGGGTGTAGCCAAGTGGTAAGGCAGCGGTTTCTGGTACCGCCATTCCTAGGTCCGAATCCTAGCACCCCAACATCCAACAAAAAGCATGCTCAAAAGGGCTTGTTTTTGTTTGCAAGGAGTTCATATTCGTGCTATTTTCTGCTAAACCAGCTGATTTTACAACATCTAAAATATACAGGGAGAATAAAGCCATGGACACGACTGAGCTTAAAGAAATGCTTGAAAAAAGCGGTGTAGATTATTCTTCTTGGGGCAAAACCTCTACCTCGAAACCGATAAGCAGTTTGCTTAAGGAAATTGAAGATGGAGAAAGCATCTTGGAAGAAATCGCAGGTGGAATTGTCCGATACGTTTCTATTGTATATGTGTATGTGGTCTATAGTTATCAAGTTCTAAAGGAAGACAGATCGGAATGGAAAGATGGGCGTCCGCCACGTCGTCGCGGCATGTCTTGCTCAGTGGCTGAAAAGATGGTGTCTGGTGAGTCTGCCGGGACTGCTGCAGCCAGAGGAATTGAAGAGGAGCTTGGTATAACGATAGACGAGAGCCGTCTTAAGCCAGTCGCGGAAACGGAGTCGAAAGAAGATAGCTCTAGCTATCCTGGACTGATTACTGCATCGAAAAAATATGTCTTTCTGCTTGAATTGCAAAATGCGGAATATAAGGCAGAGGGATACGTTGAGGATGCGTCTGATAAGGTGACATATTTCATCTGGGTGGATCTTCCTCAAGAATTGCAACCCGCTTTTTCGTAAAGGAGGCTTCTAATGCCAACGTATGATCTGGTTCTTAAGACATGGCAGAGTACGAGCAAGGGCAAGACCAAGCTGAATGGTTCAATAAGCATCAAGGGTGGAGAAGTCCTGGCTGAGAAGAAAGAGGCATCGACGCTTGCAGAGCTTTCAAAGGCGCTGCGCAAAAGTGGCTATGTTCCGACCACTCTGAAGATAGAAAAGAAAACTTGTTTGGAATATACATACCAAACAAGCAAGTTGCTGTAAAATGAGAGCCCTTGGCATAGCCGGGGCTTTTAAAATATATAAAAGCCCATAAAATGGAAATTTTAGAAAATATTGGGGTGTAGCCCCTGGTCGGGCAGGCCCTGGCCGCGACAAGCTCTGGTCGGGCAGCCAAGCGGTAAGGCAGCGGTTTCTGGTACCGCCATTCCTAGGTCCGAATCCTAGCACCCCAACATCTGACACAAAAAGAGGCATCCTTGGGGTGCCTCTTTTTGTGTAAGGGAAAAAAGTGATTCGAATGTGCAGAGGCTAATGATTTCCTGTGTGTTTTTTAGAGTCTGAAAATTGGACTTAATGATTGCAAAAAGTTGTACAAAATCTGCTATGGCAAAATTATTACAATATTTTGAATGCAAAAAGTGGCGATGCTTGATTTAACCGGTGCTAGTGATACAATTAAAATAGATTTAAAACTTACTTTTATGCCTAAGGGGAAAGATAAAACAAAGGAATTAGCCCAGGAACTGCTGGCTTTGGCGGACATAAGGATTGACGGCAATCGTCCATGGGACATCCAAATCCACGACGAACGCTTGTATTCCAGAACGCTCAAAGACGGCTCGCTGGGTTTTGGCGATGCTTATGTTGATGGTTGGTGGGACGCGGAGAAACTGGATGAGTTTTTCGCTAGGTTACTAAGAGCGGGCATAGAGGAAAAAGTGCTTGGCGATTGGAAGATGCTGCTGCGTCTTGCTGGCCAATATGTTTTCAATAAACAGAAAAAGGCCAAAGCTTTTGAAGTTGGCCAACGTCATTATGATATCGGTAATGAATTGTATGAACTTATGCTGGATAAGCGCAAGGTCTACACATGCGCTTATTGGAAAAATGCGACTGATCTGGATGAAGCACAAGAAGCCAAACTTGATCTGGTTTGCCGCAAATTGAATCTCAAGCCAGGACAGCGTATTTTGGATATTGGATGTGGCTGGGGAAGTTTTGCCAAGTATGCTGCAGAAAAATACGGAGTGAGCGTTGAAGGCGTAACTGTTTCCAAAGAACAGATTTCCTGGGGCGACGAACTTTGCGCGGGGCTGCCGGTCAAATTGCATTTCAAGGATTATCGTGACATTGAAGGGCAATTCGATCATATCGTATCTCTGGGAATGTTCGAGCATGTGGGAACGAGAAATTACAGGACATACATGGAAATAGTGAACAAACATCTCAAGGATGATGGCTTGTTTTTGCTGCACACCATTGGAAACAATAACTCTACGAAATCTGAAGATCCTTGGATCGAGAAATATATTTTCCCGAATGGAAAAATTCCTTCAGCCAAACAGATTGCAGGAGCGATTGAAAAACTTTTTGTGATTGAAGATTGGCATAATTTCGGAACCGACTATGACAAGACTCTGATGTGCTGGTTTGATAATTTTGACAAAAATTGGGGCAAATTGGAAGGAAAATATGGAGCTAGATTCTATCGCATGTGGAAATACTATCTTCTGGTCTCCGCCGCATCTTTCCGCGCGCGCAAAAACAATCTATGGCAGATCGTGCTTTCCAAAAAAGGCGTGATTGGCGGATATGAATCCATTAGGTAAATAAGAGCCTGCTAGGTAAATGCATTGACAAATATTTGTTTAAATGGTGCAAATAAACCTGCAGGACGCTATTGCTAATTTGCTATTCCTAATTTATAATGGTTTTTGTACAACGCGTGATCAAAAATCACGATTTTTTATTGGTTATTGTGAATCGATAAATATTGGCGGTGTAGTCTAATTGGTTAAAACAGGGCTGTTCATTTGGCTCAGTTGCAGGTTCAAATCCTGTCCACCGCTACTCTAAGAGTTCCTTTGGGAAGTTTATGTTCTGCTGCAATTTCCAAATTTTGGCTGCAAGGCTTTCAGGTCTCGTCGCGTTACTTTCCAAGTAGCGCTCCTCGTCCTTCAAGTCTTTCGCTCAAAATTTTGAAATTTCGCTACGAAAGAAACTTCCCAAACGAACTCCTTGCTAGTTAGCATGGTTTCGAGGTTGCGGTGTGCTATTGATATTTAGCGCAGCAAAAAACTAAAGATTTTTCAAAGCTTTTCAATATGAATTCCAAAACATACAACCAAACCACCAAGGAAGTTTCGCAGAAATTGAACAAATATTTCAATGAGTTCTGCGCTGAGCATCCGCAGTACGCAGCCATCAAGAAAGAATATACCAAGAAGAATGCTCACCTTAATGGCGCGCAATTCTATCTGGGTTTTGCCAGTGGTCCGCTGGGCAATTGGGAAGACTACATTGAAGTCGCGATCGTGATCGAGCTGGTCATGCAGTGGGCCTATAAGACTAAGTGGATCCTCGACAACAAAGCGGATGTTTGGGAAAGCGAGGAGAGCATGAAAAAAACCATTCTGGAACATGATCTGATTCTGCTTTGCATCAATGATCTTCTGAATGAATATGTGCGAAAGGGCATGCGGCACGTTGATCATATTCGTACCTACATCGATGAACTCATGGGCAAGTTGTCCTACGGCTTTTGGTTGGAAAGGGAAACCCTAAACGTGAATTATGTTGAATTTGACAAGATTTTGCCGAATTGGGAGGAAAATTATATGAGCCGCAACATTTGTTTGAATCTTGTTTATGACTATGCGCCGCTCATCGGCTATGCTCTTTCTTCCAAGAATTTCGACATTGTCGACAAATATCTGACAAAAGTTCCTGACCATTTGAGATTTTCGCATGCCAGCCAATTGATCAGTGATTTGGGAGATTTTGGACAGCACATAGACAGACATGTGAGAGCCGAGCAGGACTTCTTTTCTGACGTGCGCAATGGCGTGGTGACTTTTCCGGTTTTCAAATTGCGTGAAGACAAGATCGCGCAGAAAGGCTTGAATAATCCCAAGGAAGTGAAAAGCGGATCATGGCAAAAAAAGATTTCCAAGCTCATTTCCGAAAGCGATGTGAACAAGGATGCCATCAGGATTGCAGCTGAAAGTTTCAATGCGCACAAACAGTTCTTCGAGGAGCATTTGGAAAATCCTAACCCTATGCTACTCAGAGCATTCGGAATGCTCATCAATAACAAATATTTCGATCAGAAAGTGGTATTCGAAGAAAGTCCTGTGCTGCGCAGTCGCGTTGTGCTTTGCGATGCGCACGGAAAAGAAACCGGAACCGAAGACAAGCTTAAGGCTCACAAAAAAGGAAAACTTCACAAAGCATTTTCAATCTTTGTTTACAATAGCCGAGGGGAGCATCTGATTCAGAAGCGTGCCGATGGCAAATATCACAGTGCTGGGCTTTGGTCTAACACTTGCTGCTCGCACAACATTTCGGGAGAGCGTTTGCAGAAGACTGCTCAGAGAAGATTGCGCGAAGAAATGGGATTTGAATGCCATTTGGACAAGAAATTCAGTTTTGTTTACAAGCTGGATCTTGGAGAAGGTTTGTGTGAGCACGAATACGATACGGTTCTTGTCGGAAAATATGACGGCCAAGTGTTGCCGAACCCAGCTGAAGTTTCTGAAGTAAAATGGATCAATATCAAACATCTGCTGAAAGACATCAAGGAGAATCCGGACGCGTACACACCATGGTTTAAACTTATCTTGGAACGCATGGGCTATCGATGGGATGCTGAAGTGAGT
Source organism: Patescibacteria group bacterium (assembly GCA_036391995.1). GTDB lineage: Bacteria > Patescibacteriota > Minisyncoccia > Moranbacterales > GWC2-37-73 > DASVYU01. The sequence continues at coordinate 2,448 of DASVYU010000035.1, read as the reverse complement.
GTTAAAATAAAAGCTGTTGAGGAGTAAGATTGCCATCTTCAGCTCTGTTATCATTGCAGCGAGAATGTGCTATAATATCTGCGGATAATTCTGAAACTGATATAGAAATCGTAATATGATTCTTGCACATGCGCTTGTTGGCATAATAGGAGGCACCTATGCTAACGATCTTCCATATGTATTTGTCGGCTCGGTCTTGCCTGACATAGATCACCTGTATATCATTGCAAGGCACAAGATGTATCCTCCTAAGAAGCTGATTCACAGCTTGCGCTTTGAGGGCAGGTATGGAAATTTGAAGTATAAAACAAAATACGTGCATTCCGTTTTCGGAGCGCTGCTTTTCAGTGCTCCTATCATGCTTTGGAATCCGTTGGGTGCCAAACATTTCTTTTTCGCATATCTCGGGCACTTGCTTTTGGACTGGGTGGATCATGATGAGAAAGAATATCTCTTTCCGCTTAAGAAAAAATTCCGTGGATTCTTGCCGATTTTTTCCAAGCTGGAAATCGCTTTCACTTTGGCGCTTTTCATCTTTATGATCGTAATACTTAAGAAAGCCTAACGAGATGCGCATTGCAATACATGCTGCAGATCTTGACCATGATCGCATAGACGGTACGAGAGTATATATGCTAAGCATGCTCAGGAACTTCGGCGTCCTCGACTCCCAGGACGCTTTTTATGTTTATCATAAAAATGAATTCAATCCTCTTTTGGAACCGCCTAAGTTTTCCAATTATTCCATTAAAAAGAAACCTTTTCCGTTCATGTGGACTCAGACACGCTTTGCTTTTGAGCTTTTGCGTAACAAGCCGGATGTGCTCTGGATGCCTGTCCAAAACATTCCTTTGCTTCGGAATTCCAGAATGAAGACAGTTGTTACGATCCACGACCTGGCTTTTAAGATATTTCCGCAATATTTTCCAACTCGTGATCTGGCAAAGCTCAATAGACTTACTGATAATGCTGTTAGCCGAGCAGATCGCATTATTGCCATCTCTGAGTCTACTAAGCATGATTTGCTTAGATTTTATCCGAATCTTGAAGAAAAAAAGATTTTTGTGGTGCATCACGGATTCGATAGGGATCTTTTCGAAAAAGATATCTCTGCAGATTTTTCCCAAATGATATTGGAAAAATATGGCATAGAAAAAAATAAGTACCTACTCTATATAGGGGCAATCCAGCCTCGCAAGGATCTGGTGACTTTAGTGGAAGCATTTGAGAAAATAAAAGAAAAAAATCCAGGTCTTAAGCTGGTGATTGCAGGAGCGCCAGCTTGGAACTATGAAGACACTCTGAAAAAAATAACTTCCAGTATTTATAGTGGTGACGTTGTTGTTACGGGTAAGACAGTTTTTGAAGAACAGCCTGTTTTGTATAGGCAGGCAGCAGCCTTTGTTCTTCCTTCGCTCTATGAAGGTTTCGGCATTCCGGTGCTGGAAGCCATGGCTTCTAGTGTTCCGGTTATATGTGCGCGCAATTCAAGCCTGGTTGAGGTTGGAGCAGAGGCGGTGCGTTTTTTTGAAACAAGCAATGCTGAAGATTTGACTGAGAAATTAAATGAAGTTTTAGGGAGTAAAGAGCTTAGAGAAGAAATGATTAGAAGGGGAAAAGAGCGCATAAAAGAATTCTCCTGGGAAAAATGCGCCCAAGAGACATTGGAAGTAATAAAGGGTTTGGATTGATAATTATTCTTCCGAAGCGATGAGGATCTCGTAGAAGAAATAGAAAATTGCCAAAGTGAAGAGCGTGATCAGAAGATTCTGCCAAAGCGCCAGTTTCAAAAGGGAATTGCCGATAAGCAAAAACATGAAAACAACGAGCAACGGGATCAGTACTGTTCTTTTTTTGTGCTTGGCTTGATAACTGATGCCTAGAAAGTTGCCAAGAGCTACGATGCCCATCATCACCAGGAGCAGCAAAATGAAAATGCGCAGCGGACTAAGATGATTGGAAAACACGCCTGGCAGCAATCCTTCCGATACAAGTGAAACCGCTGCAGTTAGCAGCAGTAGAAAAAGCGCGTCATGCAAGAGCTTGTAAGCTAGTAATAATAAATTTTTGGACATCTTCATGGTTAGTTGCGGTTTTCTTTGTTAGTTGGAGGAATAATTGGATTTGAGCAGGTTCTTGAGCGCAGAAACTGTCGTTCTGGCACTGCTTAAGTCCAACGGAGTGGAGAATGTAAGTGACATGACTTTCATTCTAACTCCTTTTTTAATATTCACTTGGACTTGGAAATCATTGCCGATCAGGTCATTGAGATTGTATATGGAAGTCGTGCAGCTATAGGTGTCGAGGGGCCAAAGATTTTTTTCCAGAGCGCAAGTAGCGCTTTGGGTTGTCAGGCTTTTGCTATCAACGATGATCGGTTTGCGATTGGCTAAATAAGAGGCGGCGATAGCCGCAGTTTTGAGGGGCAATTTCTGTTGGTTGGAGACA
>DASVYU010000034.1:0-60528 GCA_036391995.1 Patescibacteria group bacterium | reverse complement strand
CTGCTGAAAGAGCGTTTTAGCTTGCTCCCAAAGGGTTGGGTTGTTCTGCTGCACTTTCATCCAGTACCACCATTCCACGCCCCAGAGAAATATTTCCTTCATGCCGGTCTCTTTGGCGAATTGCACATTGTCAGCAAGCTTGGCCGCATTCATGGAAGCCAGCTGAGTGTCGATCGGAGCTGAAGTGGTCCAACCCTGCACCCAAGGCTCGCCTTGCAGCTCGATTACGATGGCGTTGTTCTGATGAGCAAAAAGCCTGATGAAAAGCTGCTTGAGTTTGAAAAAATTCGGTCCGATCGGATAATTCCAATGTCCAAGCGGTTTGCCAAAAAACTGGCGTGAAGAATATACTTCGCGATACATCGTAGTGCCGAAAACATCCGCTCGATTGGCAGCATTCAGCCAAAGACTCAGCTCACCACTATCAGTCACAATAATCGGCTTGCTAGCGTCGATGCTTTTCACTTTGGCAATCTCCGCGTCCAAAAGTTTGGCATTATCGACAGTCGGACATATTCCGAAATCCAAGAAAGGCTCGTTTTCCACCTGCCAGTTAGCAATTTCAGGATGGCCATCTTTGTAGCGACGAATGACCACGTCTTCAAAATCCAAGAGTTTCTGCTGTTGCACATCCGTATTATCACCTGCCCATTTCGGAATAAAGCATTCCGGCCAGCGTGGCACTTTTCTTCCCACCACCAAAATAATCTTAGCATCTCTTTGCCTTGCTTGCTCCAATTGCCAGTCAATGTCGGAAAAATCATATTGCCCTTCCGCCGGTTCTGCCAAATCCCAATACACAGGGACGCGGATGTTGCGCACTTTGAGATCATCCAACATGGAGACATAGGCCTGCTTCCAATCAAGCCCAATGTCACTCGCATAGCGCGAGGAAAATGTCACACCTAGCTTCGCGTCAGCGCCACTAGCTGAACTGACAGGCAAATTGACATAAATGAACAATGCAACTACCACTGCCACAACCACACCAAGCGCCCAAGCCAATATTTTCCCAATGACGCGCAAGACAGCTAGGTTTTTTTCCTTGCTGAATATTTGCAGTTTTTTCTTTTTCATTTTTATTTATTGAATATTTGATATCAAGAAAACGCCTGCACCTATGATAGCTATTGCCATGATCTTTTGCGCCCAATCCCAAAAATAAAGGTTTTCTTCGAATATTTTTTTGTTCCTATGCGAAAGCGCCACAGCCAAAATAAAAACGAAAACATATTGCAAAGAAACCATAGCATTGAGCAAAGTAACGCTACCTAAAGCGATTGCGTAATTAAGCATCAAAGTGCTGGCACCTCCCACAATCTTATTAGCTACAAAAATACTCCCCGTAGAAAATGCTTTGCGCCGATTTTTTTTAGCCTTAACATGCGTAAAACTTTTCAAAATTGAGCTGCGCCAGGATGGTACAAGAAAAAACAAGCCCACAGCCAAAGCCCCGCCAACACGCGTCCACACATACCAGGTAATGAAATTTTCATGCGCTGAAACATATTTGAAAACAATATATGAAAGCGCCAAAAACACTCCAGCCCACAAAGCAAAAGGAAAGCCCGCGAAGAATTTCTTCTTGCCTATTTTGAATGGCAAATCAAATGAAATAAGCAAGCCACCGATTATCAACAAAAAGACGCCTGCAACGCCCATAGCTGGCAATCTCTCCATGCCTGTGGCAGCAGCTATTGCAAAAGTGACAATAGGAATAACAGCACCAATCACAGGCACCACCCTGCTGGCTTGAGCGCGCTCTATGGCAAAATAAAGCAGCAATATACCCAACAGAAACAAAGCGCCTCCAACCAGGCAAAGCAGCAAAAAGTCAGCAGCAGGAATTTTGAGCCCAAAGGGTGCAAACATGAAAGCCGCCAAAGAAAAAATTCCTACATAGAAAGCATAAACTACCGCTGATGAAATGCGTTTGGAACCCAGCAAGAATTTATCCAGGATGTTAGCGATAGCGCCCAAAAAATAGGCTCCGCTTGCAATCAGAATCCATGTCATATATTTTCTCCATTATACACCCCTTGAAGCATAACAAAAAGCGAGCCCGGAAGACTCGCTTTTGTTTGCATATGCTGCTAGCCGTTATTACTATCAGCTATTTTATTGAAATAGAGTGATACTGTCGAAATCCAACTGTCAGCACCTGGATCACCTGCACAGCTGCCGCCGCACTTCCAGGTGTCAACCATACGTGAAGGAGTCAGTATGTTCTTTTGGGTCAGTTTTTGAATCCTGTCACCCACCTTCTCCACAGCTTCTTCAGGACTTGCAAAGCACGCATATCCTCCAGCCACATCTCCGCGTCCAGCATAGCTTTTGAATCCCCAATAGTTGTAGCAATCCTGCCCATTCTTGGCCGGCGAGGCCAGACCGAAACTGCTTTCCTTTTTGGCTATTCCGACCAAAAAAGCAGCTACGCGAGAATCTCTTTTTTCTATATAAGGAACCATTTCCTTGATGGGGGTGTCCCCGACCACCTCTGAAATCTTTTGTCCCATATTAGAATCTGCCTGTTGCTGAGCTTCCTGGGCAGCGGATTTTGCCGCCAGAACGCTTATGGGCATGTCCTTTTTTTGCCCCTGTTTGCCATCGAATAAATTAGGCTGCGTAAGGAGCGGCGATTGTACGGCACTGCCAGCAGCTTCATCATCGCCATATGCATGCGCATAGAATACCGGTTGGCTGTTCCATACTCTCATCAGTGCTGCCAGAATGGTCAAAGACACCAAAGCGAAGAGAACGTGATTATGCTTGATAACGTACACGGTTTGACGCGCCTGATTTTCCAGCGCAGCAATCCTTTTTCCCCCATGTAACAAGGGATCACTCATAAGGTATACTTACAAAATTAAAATGTCTTTAATGGACTATTCACTAAAGACACGCATTCTATGGTAGCAAAAATAACCCCTTGGGTCAAACCACTTATCCACATTTTTACAAAACCCTATGGCTTTTATTTCCTTTATTTATCACTATTTCTCACATCGGCATCAAAAAAAGCCTTAATTTAAGGCTTTTTTTCAGATATATTTGTTTTTTTGCAGTATTTATGGGGTAATTCCATTGGCTTTTTTGAATCACTTATCACTCAGCTCCTGCGAATAAGCATTGACATTCTGAATCCAATTAGAAGCGTTCTTGTCAGCAGCGCACTCAGTGCCGCATTTCCAAATGACCAATTGTTTGGCAGTCGTGAGTCCTTCTGTCTCCACAAGATATTGGATGCGCTTGGCCACTGTGTCCACGGCATCCTGAGGACTATTGAAGCAAGTGTGCCCTCCTGTACCCATGAGTTTCCTTTGGCCGCGATAGCCCCAGTAATTGTAGCAATCTTGTCCATTCAGCACGGGATGATGTTCTCCCCAACCGCTTTCTTGCTTAGCAATACCGACAATATAAGCAGCAACAGTGCGATCATATTTGGCAATGTAGGGCGCCATCTTTTCCATCGGATAATCTTTCAGCATTGCACGGATATCTTTCTCCAATTGTTTTCGGTCCGTATCCTTTGAAGCTGTGGAAACATTTTGGGTCGATTGTTTGTCATTGCTGCTTGTTTCAACTCCGAGCACTTGAGGGATTGCAGCGATCTGCTGCTCAGCTTGCTGCTCCGTTACATCAGTACGCAGCTGCGCACTGGCACCCTGTCCCAGATATTTGTAGACAAACGTCATCGTCACCATTCCAAACAGGATTGCCCCAACAATCGACATGTTCCAAAGTCGCACCAAAGTGAATTGTCCGACAAAATTTCGAGAGGCTTCGGAAACAGACTCACCAAGAAGCTGCTTGCGTTTTTCCAGGGCTTCCAAAAGAATGCTCGCCCTGCTCGGCTGATAATACTGAAAATTCCTTTCGATACGCGAACTAAGACTATCCCATTTGTGAGTTCCACGATCAAGCTTAACACCTTGACGTAGCAAGGAGTACTCACGTGGGGTTATATAAAGCTTCGAGTCTTCAGTGAAAAAAGCCTCACTGCGTCTGCCGCGTGAAAAAAGCGTCGATTTGCAAGAAGACGCCGCAGCTTTGATGCCACTCAGATCACGAATGTTTTTTTGTTTTTGTCTGATATCTAAAGATTTTTTTTGCAGTTTCATTTGATAGATTCAAAGAATCAACGACGCGCTTCTTTTTTCATTTTTGCTGCCACATCTCAAGCACGCGTCATGTACACTATATCACACGTGACACTTTCAAGAAAGAAATTTATTCACAGCCGATTTATTTTTAGCAATATCAGAAATTATTTTTTCCTTACTTTAAAGAAAAAAATAGCTCCAACAAGAAACATGAGGATGGAGAGCAATTGCCCCATAGTCAAACCAAACATCAAAAAACCGAGTTGCGGATCAGGTTGGCGCCACTGCTCAGCAATTATTCTGGCACAGGCATATAAAATAATATAAAGATTCAGCAGCAAACCAGGTTTTTGCGTCCCGTTACGCAGCAGCCAAAGCACGCAAAAAATGACCAGACCTTCCAACACTGCTTCGTAGAGCTGCGAAGGGTGACGCAGCACCTTCGGATCATTCACAAAATACATTCCCAAAGGAGAATAAGTCGCACGCCCATAAAGTTCACCGTTGAGAAAATTGCCGATGCGCCCAAAAAAATAACCAAGCGGCAAAGCACTCACCAAAAAATCAGCCCAGCGCAAAAAATCGAGCTTCCTTCTTTTGGCATATGCCCAGCCACCAAACAAGGCGCCCAACAAGGCGCCATGATAACTCATGCCGTATATTCCTATCAGCAAACCGCTCGCGCTGTCATAGGGCGAAACGATAGCCAGAGGATGAGCAAAGAAAAAAGCAGGATTGTAGAAAATCACATACCCCAACCTTCCACCGATCAAGGCCGCAAAAAAAACCACCAAAATAAGATCAAAAGTCACATCAGCAAGTTTTTTCTTCAGCGCCTGATTTCCAAAATTCTTGTTTTCAGCCAGCAAATGATCCGATTCGCCTTTCTTTATCCTCCAAAGCAAAAGTCCCAGAACGACAATCAAGCCCGTCAGATATGACAAGCCGTACCAGCGGACAGAAAAAGAACCGATCGCAATGGCGACCGGATCAATATGGCTTGGAATATGTTGATACCAATCAAACATTGTATTTTTTTAGCTGCGTCCTGAATTCTACCCCATAAATATCCCACAGCGAAACAAAAAGTGCAACCACGATCGGACCAACAATGAACCCGATCGGACCAAACATCGTCAAGCCTCCCAAGGTCGCGAAAAACACCAGCAAAGGATGCAGCTGCACATTTTTTCCCACAAAGCGCGGCCTAAGGACATTATCAATAGTAGACAAGATTCCAAAGCCGATGGCCACTAAGAAAATTCCCTGCCAAATATGGCCGGTAAGCAGCAATATTAAAGCGGCAGGCATCCAGATAATGCCGCTTCCCACCAAAGGAATCAGCGAAAAAAGTCCGATTGCCACGCCCCAAGTCGCAACCGAAGGAATGCCTCCAATGCGGAAAGCCACAGCGCCGATCACTCCCTCCACCACGGCGATCGCCAGAGAACCCTTGACTGTAGCCAAGCTGATAGAGGTGAATTTTTCCAGCAGCAATTTTTCATGAGCATTTTTAAGAGGACTGATGTACATAATCTTCTCCACCAATTTTTTTCCATCTTTCAGGAAATAATAGAGAGAGAAGAATGTCACAAAAATAAGAAATAGGAGATTGGCTATGCTTTGGTAAGTGCTTTGAGCAACCGAAAGCAGAAATTTTCCCGCTTGGGAAGAATATTGCGTGAAAGCATCCTTGCTTAAGGCTTGCTGAGCCAGCGGAGTTTTGTACAGACCTGAAGCCTCGAATTTGTTCACGATTGGAGCAATTGAGCGCTGATAAAAATCCCCTGTCGCCATGGAATTATTATAAGCTGTCATGATTTCGCTACTGACAAGACCAATAACAACAGTTAGTGGAATTACAAACACCAAAAGGGCAACCACAGAAGTCAAAAGCGCGCTCAAGCCTTCATGTTGCCTTGTGATTCTCAGCAAGAATCCATACATGCCATGGAAAAGCGTGGCCAAAATCGCAGCCAAGACAATAGCCATCAAAAAAGGCTGGAAAATGAAAAACGTAATCACACTGACAAAAACCAGGACTGCGAAAAAGAAATAGACGTTATAATTTTTTAGCTGCATATGTTTTCCGCAATATCAATGCCCTTGGCGTTGATTTTGCGCGTTAATTTGATAAAATTATACCATGTAGCAAAATTTGCTCAAAATTAAGCAGTTTGTCGGAATCGCAAAAATATATGGAAACGCCTTTGGATGGTTATTATAACTCGCACAGGAGCCGCATTTCTGTGGCTGCTGATGATTTCGGCGTGAGTCCGCGCGCCAATCGCAACATTCTTTATTTGGTAGATTTAGGCAAACTGGATCGCGTTTCAGTCATGGTCCACGGGCAAATATCCGAAAAGGAAGTTGATGAACTCATGCGCAGCGGAGTAAAAATCGACATCCACTTGGATATCCTGAATGAATTTCATGACAATCGCAGGAAACGCACCAGTTCATCCAAGAGAGTCTTGGAATTCATAACCGATATCCTAACCAGAAAGCTCTCTTCAAAAAAAGTAGCTGCCGATTGGAAAAATCAGATCGAGAAATTCCATGATATTTTCGGCAAATATCCGGATGGCATCAATTCTCACGAACATGTGCACTTTTTCCCACCTTTTTTCAAGATTGCCCTAGCAATGCAAAACGACTATTCCATTCCCTATATCCGTTTCGGAGACAGCGTCTCCATGCCTCACCACACGATGGTAGCGCATATCCTGCACTGGCTCAGAATCATCAACATGAAAGCTTGTTTGCGCTCAGGATGCGTTTCTTCCAATTCACTCATAAGCCTGGATTGGATCAAAAATGTAGACAAGTTTTTGAACAATCTGCCGGAAGGCACATTAGAAATCGCTTGTCATCCAGAACTAGCCAATGATTTCGTAAGGGTTAAAAAGTATTTCTAACCGGCAAAGTTTCAAACAAAACAGCCCTAGGGCTGTTTTTTGTTTCTAAAAATTTAAATAAAGCGAAAGCCCCAAGATGCCATGCAGAACGCCGAAAACCAATGCTGTGATTGCGATCCGCGGATGCCAACGAAACGGCACAACATGCACTTGGAAAACATCGGTTAGCAGCGGAATGGTCGCGGCACACAGAAAAAGAAATAGGGTCGCGATTCCCATATACATAACCAGCGGCTTGCCGAAAACAAGCGTATAAGCCAGGGTGTGCACCATAGGTTTGCCAAGAAACAAAGAGTGAGGCGCCCTCTGCTTCCATGTATCAACTTGGAAAAAAATTATTGAACAACGATCGTGCCAATCATGCCAGGATGAATGCCGCAATGGTAGCTGAACGTTCCATTTGCTGTGAAAGTATGCTTGAATGTTTGCCCTGGAGCAATATTTCCTGAATCAAAGGATGCGAATGTAACGGTATGCGCAACGGAATCCTGGTTTGTCCAAACCACCGTTGTGCCAGCTTTGATGGTCAGCGAAGCGGGACTGAAGGAGAAATTTTTTATCGTAACAGAAACTCCCTGATTTTGCCCAGAAGAGATTGCGGATTGCTCCAAAGCAGGTTGCTGCGCGGCTGGCTGCTGATAGGGATAGCTTCCCCTGCCATAAATATAATATATGCCCAGCGCTATCAAGATAACTACTATCACAGCTGTGATTATCTTACCCATATTGCTTGTGTTAAAGCTTGTTATTCCTATATTACAAAACTCCTCAGGCAATAATTGCAATATTTTCTATATCTCTATTTTGGAAAAAAGATAGCTGCCGATCGCCAGAAAAATAGCCACGCAAATGGTTAAGACGGCAAAATCATGCGCTACTCCGATATGCGCAGCATTGATAAGCGTTCCGCGCAGCGCATCTATGCCATAGGTAAGCGGATCAAATCTGGCAATGATACCCAAAATTTTAGGCGCACTGTCCAAAGGAAAAAGCGAACCTGATAGGAAGAAGAGCGGCATCACCAAAAAATTCATAATAAGCTGGAAGCCTTGCATATCCTCCAAAACAGAAGCGATGGCAGTTCCCAGAGCCGTAAAAAGCAGGGCTATCAAAAATATCGCCAGCAAAGCCAAGGGAATCATCCAAGGATTCACAGGACGAAAGCCGACCAAAGTCGAGATAATCAAAACAATGAGACCTTGAATGGTTGCCACCGTTGCTCCGCCCAAAGTCCTACCTAACATGATCTGCAAACGCGAGACTGGTGCCACCAGCGTCTCCTTCAGAAAGCCGAATTGCCTATCCCAAATGACTTCAATGCCAGAAAAGATGGCCGTAAAAAGAACACCCATAGCAATAACACCCGGCGCCAAGAATTGAATATAATTTCCCCCACCTGCTTTTTGATAGATCGGACCAAAACCGAAACCTAAAGCAACCAGAAAAAGCAGCGGTTGACCCAAAGAGCCGACGATGCGCGCCCTGGAGCGCAAATATCTTTTAAGTTGTCTCAGCCAAAGAATATATATTGCTTGCATATGATTGTTCTTCATTACTCTCTCCTCCTTTTTGAGGATAAAGCGCCCAAGGGACGAATGAGGTCTTCCCTATCTTCTTGCGCCATGAAAACGTCTCATTCGGGCGCCTTTTTCCGCTTTCTGCTCACGGATTACCTTGCCTGTAAGAGCCAAGAAGGCATCTTCCAATGACGCTGTCTTGGTTTGTTTCTTGAGTTGCTCAGCATTGCCTTCAGCGATTATCTTGCCATGATCCATGATAGCGATCCTGTGGGCCATCTTCTCCGCTTCTTCCATGTAGTGCGTTGTGAGGAACACCGTAATTTTTTCCTTCCTGTTGAGCTCTTTGATGTAGTTCCAGATGTGATTGCGTGTCTGCGGATCCAGACCCACGGTCGGCTCATCCAAATAAAGGATCTTGGGATGATGCACCAAACCACGCGCAATTTCCAAGCGCCTCTTCATACCGCCGGAAAATTCCTTCACCAAGCTGTCTTTGCGATCCCAAAGCTCCACGATTTCCAAAAGCTGCTTAATACGCTGCTTATATGTTTTCCTTGGCACACCATAAAGCACAGCATGGAATTCCATGTTCTCGTAGGCAGTCAGCTCGTCATCCAGACTCGGATCCTGAAAAACAATCCCGAAAGTCTTGCGCACTTCATGTTGATTCTCAGATGGATCATGTCCATCTATTCTTATTTTACCGCTTGTGGGTTTGAGAAGCGTCGTCAAAATCTTGATGGTCGTTGTCTTGCCTGCACCATTAGGACCCAGAAAAGCGAATATTTCCCCTCTTTCAACTTCAAAAGAAATCCCACTGACCGCAGTGAAACCATCGAATTTCTTGTAGAGATTTTCTATGCTGATTATTTTTTCTTTTTCCATTTTCTTTTTTGGCATGCTGAAATTATACTCCAAATTCCATAAAGATAAAAATTAATCTTATTCGAATCATTCCATATATTGTGAATACGTACATGAATGAAATATATTACAAGTGCGTATCACAGGGTGTGCGCACAAAAAATGCATTTAATTCTTAAAATGCCAACTATGAAACAAACCGTAAGAAAAGCCCTGGCTATCTCAGGCATAACCCTGACAATTGGAGCTAGCGGACTGATTCTGCCAGTAATGGCTGCAGAAAAGCCTGCTATCAAATCGGGCATCAGCGAAACCAGGACCTCCATTTCCATTCCAGTGGAAGACACCAGTCTCAAAAACACGCAAGTGAAGATCAAGATTACCTTTACCAACGAGAAAAACGGAAAAACGAAGACCAAAACTTTCGTGAAAACACTAGATTCCAACGGAGATGCCACGGTGACTCTCAAAGGTCTTTCAGCTAACGCGAAATATGATTTCAGCGTACAAGTAAAGAAGAACAAGAACGGCGAAAAATTCTCCGACGTTTCTTCAACCAAAGAAGTTACCACAAAAAATTAAATAAAAAAAATATTGAAAGAACATTTTGTGTCGCAACGTAGTATACCCCGTGCCCCAAGATAAGCGGCACCGGTGCAACGCATCGCACAAAAACAAAACGACGCTAGCAATTAAAACAAATTGGAAAGCAAATGTTTTGAAAAGTTCTTCAGTTCTTTAGGGTAAACAAAAACAGGTCTTTTAGGCCTGTTTTTGTTTTTTAACCGCAACTATTGCATATCCAAAATAATCCATATATAATGGCAGCAACCAGTTCTTAAATACCCACAACAACGCCCCGCACGTGGAGAAAGGAGAAAGAATCAAACAGGGGCCCAACACGCAAAGGAGCCAACATGAAGACATTGCTGACTCTGCTTGCACTGGCTCTGTCCATCGGGCTCGGAGCACTCGCATCGCCCTTGGCCCTCGCCCGCGACGGGACCGCATCGGTGCAGTCCCTCACAGCACTTTACCCCGCCATGGTAACACCCGAAGTACAGATGCCGGCGATCGCCACTTCTCGCCCCAATGGGGATGGAATTGCGATTGCCTCGAACATCAACCGGCGTGAAAAAGGGATTACGCCCATCCTGGCCGCGACGACCCGAAGCGAGGTGACCCCTTTGAGGAGTGAGAAAATCTGTTTCGTACAACCCGCTTCCTCTTTTGCAATGGTAAACGGCCACGCAGTGCAGTTCGGAAACGGAGGAAGCAAAGCAACTGCCACAAATGTCAGCTGCCTCCAGCCAAACAAGGCCAAGAAGAATTCCAGCGAGACTTCCGGCGCCGGGTAAAATCACATCGACACCCTACGCCGCCCAGTAATTCTCCACAACCTCAAGAGCCCCGACCTGCATCGCAGCGTCGGGGCTCGCATCTTTTTCAGCCAAGCATAGCCTTGGTTTTTTGTTTCACAAAATGCCACAAAAAAATCGTCTCAAAATTACGCAATTGCAATATCTTGAGACGATATGATCAAATACAAAAAACCGAGAAAACAAAAGAGTGTCAAAAATACGCATATGCAACAAATTGACACTCTTTGAGGGGAAAAGATATTTTATACACTTAATCTACGGCCGCATTGTAAGTGTATAATCTTACATTAAAGTGTTACGTACCTTGCTACGTAACAAAAAATCCCGACTTTATGCCGGGATTTTTCCTAAAAGCTAATGCAGCTAATGAAGCTATAAGCTAGTTTTTCTTTCTTGCTGCCTTTACGCGGTCTGTTTCCTTAAGGAATTGCTTTCTGAGACGAACAGACTGCGGGGTGACTTCCAGATATTCGTCATCGTTGATGATTTCCAATCCGCGCTCGATGGAAAGTTCCCACGGTGGAGTCAAGTTGATCGCATCATCAGTTCCGCTGGCGCGCATGTTGGTGAGCTGCTTGCCCTTGAGAGGATTCACGGTCATCTCTTCACCCTTGGATACATTACCAATCACCTGTCCCTCGTATACTTCAGTAGCAGCAGGAATATAGAGCACGCCGCGCTCCTGAAGATTGGCCAAAGAGAATCCCAAAGCTTTTCCAGTACCATTCGAGATCATGGATCCCACTTCGCGTTTCTTGATGTCTCCGACATACGGCTTGAAACCGATCACGCGAGAAGACATAATACCTTCGCCTTTGGTGTCCACCACGAACTGTCCGCGATAACCCAACATACCACGCGTTGGCGCTTCGAAAAGCAGACGCGTCTGCGAGCCATGAATCTGCATATCAGTCATGATACCTTTTCTTTTGCCCAGAGTTTCAATAACCGTTCCAGCCAATTCGCTCGGCACATCCACAGTCACTTCCTCAAACGGCTCACTCTTCACGCCGTCTATTTCCTTGATGATAACCTGAGGCTGCGAGACCTGGATTTCATATCCCTCTCGGCGCATGTTTTCAAGCAGCACCGCAATGTGCAATTCTCCACGACCATAAACCATGTAATATTCAGATGAGGAAAAATCGATCTTGAGTCCCACATTCACTTCCAATTCCTTTTCCAGTCTTTCGCGGATCTGCTTGTTCGTTACGAATTTTCCTTCGCGTCCTGCGAACGGCGAATCATTGACCAAGAAGCGCAAAGAGATTGTCGGCTCGTCGATGTTGATCGCTGGCAAAGCTTCCTGATCTTCACTTTCGCAAATCGTCTCACCGATGTCGATCTTCGGAAAACCAGCCACCATGACGATGTCACCAGCAAAAGCTTCTTGCACTTCTTCCCTTTCAGTTCCCTTGAAAGAGTAAAGTTTGGTCACACGGGATTTTTCAATCGTGCCATCCATCTTCTTGAGCACATATGTGCCGCCCATCTTGATAGTTCCTTCATGGATGCGTCCTACAGCTAAGCGTCCCAAGAAGTTGTCATAGCCCAGATTGAAAGGCTGCATGCGCAACTGGGCATCCTTGTCAGCCTTGGCTGGATGCACTTTCAAAAGGATCATGTCCAACAGAGGTTCCAGATTGCTGGATTCATCAGTCAGATGTTCCTTGGCAATGCCTTCGCGTCCGATTGCATAAAGCGTGGTAAAATCCAGCTGCTCGTCGGTTGCTCCAAGATCCAAAAAGAGTTCATACACTTGTTCCTGTACGATGTCAGGCTGAGCTGCCGGTTTGTCTATCTTGTTGATGACCACCATAGGCTTGAGTCCGAGCTCCAAGGATTTCTTGAGTACGAAGCGAGTCTGAGGCATCGGCCCTTCTTGCGCATCAACAACCAAGACCACGGAATCAATGGAGCGCAGCACGCGTTCCACTTCTGATCCAAAGTCGGCATGTCCCGGAGTGTCTACGATGTTGATCTTAGTGTCACGATAGAAAATGGAAGTGTTTTTGGCATAGATGGTGATGCCGCGCTCCTGTTCGAGCGCGTTGTTGTCCATGCTGACTCCTTCTTCCACCATGCCAGTCTGCTTCATGATCGCATCCGTCAGTGTCGTTTTGCCATGGTCCACATGAGCGATGATGGCTATGTTTCTGATTTCCATAAAAAGTTTTAGTCCTTATTTTCTTCTCCTTTCCAAGGAGAAGCTGTCCTGTACTCAGGACAGATGAGGTCTACGATTATAAACAAATTAAAACGCTGCCTTCTGGGCAGCAATACATTCAGTGCTACATCAAAATATAGCAAAAAACGTCCATCTTGTCAATATTGAGCTGAAAAAACCACTCTTTTAGCGAGTGGGGTCAAAACGTGGCCGGCTGGGCAGCTCTCCTTTGGGAAGAAATTTTCCTTCTAAAGAGCCGCTCTCCGGACTGTTTGTTTTTCTCAAAAGAACCATTATTTGCCTTCAAAGTTCATACGCAATGCAATGATCTTTGTTTCAAATGGCTCCCAAAAGTTCCTGTCTGCCCTTGCCTGTCTTGGAAGAAAAATAGACTATATTTTCAGTATCCAGCTTTTCCACAATGGAGCGCTGTTTTTTCACCAACTCGCTGCTTTTGATTTTATCCACTTTGTTAGCCACCACAACGACTTCATATTGATGCTCCTCGAGCAATTCCATCATTTCGATGTCGAATTTGGTCGGTCCCACATTGGCATCGATGATAAGCACGACTTTTTGAGGCTTGCATTCGTTCTGTTCCAAATACCACATGATCATGCGGCGCATCTTCTCAGCCTGCTTGAGAGAAGTCTTGGAGTAGCCATAGCCTGGCAAATCCACGAAGTAGGTGTTTCCATTTACCAAAAAGAAATTGAGCTGCAAGGTGCGCCCCGGCGTGGAGGATGAGATTGCCAAACCTTTCACTCCTGTCAGGGCATTTATCACACTGGACTTGCCCACGTTGGAACGGCCCACAAATGCGATTTGCGGCCTAGTGTCCCCCAAAAGCGGATCTGTGCCGATCACGCCTTTCACGAATTGTGCTGATTTGATATTTTCCATATAAGCCATATCCTAACGCACAAAGAGATATTAATCAACCTTGGGTTCATCTGCCTTGACGCAGCTTGCCTTTTCCCATATTCTGCTATGATATATATATGCATCCCAAAAAACATAGGGGAGGATTGTTATGTCAAAGAACCTTGAAAACCTAGCGGTCCTGGTGAAATACTTGAGCGATAATCTTGACCAAAATTACCATCAGCATCATCCGGAAGCTACTGAAATATGCATGCAAAGCTTGCAGATGATCTTTCAGGACCATCCTCGTCTGCGGAAAAAATTTCCCGATACTATAAAAATCATGCTTGCGATAGACACAGAGGCGCTGAAAGAAGCGCAGCTGCCCTAAGGAGGTTCCGCCATGTCAGAAACCTATTCTTTCGAAAGATTCAAGAACACTGTTGCATACAGTCGCCTCTACAGACAACTGCGCTTCGGAGATGTTTTCACCATACTGCCACCCGACGAAAATGGCCGAGGCTGCGATGGAATATATTTTGTAAACATCTCCGCCGATAATCTGCCACGTTGTCCTTTGACATTCACACCGTCCGGAGGAGATATCAACAACATACTTCCGGGATCCACTTTCGATTTGTCACCGCAAGCAGGACTCTTCACGAGAGGCGTCTGCGGCAGCAATGCTATCAGCGACAAAACCTGGGTGTTTGTCGTTGGCAGATTTGTATGTACACATAAGAAACACACTGCCCCAGAAGAATGCAAGGTTGTGGAAATGTTTCCACGCAAAAGGAAATTCAGCATGAAACAATGACTGCTTTTCATCTGAAATATAAGAGGCTCATGCGCAAGCGCATGAGCCTTGATTTTTATATTACAATTTTGTCCCGTTTAGGGATGAAAGAAGAATGCCACCGCAATGATCGCGTATGCCATCATAAGCTGCAACCCTTCTAGCCAATTGCTTTCACCATCTTCCACTACGAAATTGACAATCAGCACAGAAAGCACAATGGCGATCAGTTCGAAAGTGTTAAAAATAAGACTCATAGGTTCCCTGAAAAACAGACTAAGCATAACAAGTAGCGGCGCTACAAACATCACAATCTGCGTAGCACTTCCCACGCTGACTTGAATAGCCAGATCCATCTTGTTTTTCATCGCCATCACGATGGCACTGGTGTGTTCTGCAGCATTACCAACCACAGCCACCACAACAATACCAATGAAAAGCTCCGTCCATCCTAAGCTTTTCACAATAGGTTCGATCGAACTAACTAATATTTCCGACATCCAAGCTACTCCAACAGTGGCAAAAATGAGCACCAAAAGGCTTTTTGCTTTACTCCAATTAGCCTCCGCCTTTCCAACTTCTTCGGCATACAAATGCTTATGCGTCACGAGAGTAAAGAAAATGCTAGCAATGTACAGCACGATCATGAAAACGGAAACGAAGATGCTTAGCTCTTCAATAACCATGCTGCCCGCTTTGGGAGCTGTCAGCAGAAAAATTGCAGGGATCACAAGCGCAATCACGGCTAGTAAAAGCGTCGATCCCGTGGCCATGGAAGCAGTCTTGTTGAACTCTTGTTTTTTTCTGTTCCACCCACCCACAAACATTGCTGTTCCCAGCACTAAAAGAAGATTGCCAATAATAGCACCGGTAATTGAAGCTTTCACTACTTCCACCAAACCAGCCTGCAAAGCAAAGATGCTGATAATGAATTCGGTCGCATTGCCGAAGGTCGCATTAAGCAGACCACCAACCGCTGGACCAGTGTAGACTGCCAATTCCTCTGTTCCCTCACCGATATATTTGGCCAGTGGCACAATTGCTAAAGCTGAAAGAAAAAACAAAATGGAAGGAGAAAGATGCAAAAAACTTCCGATTGCCGTGACCGGAATGAAAACCAACATCGCTAAGAAAATTTTATCCAACATTTGTTTTTTGTTATTTTATTTTTTGAGTTTTAGACTGCTTGTTTAAGGTCTTCGTCATCTTCGTCATAATTATCCGCCTTGTCTTGGATCTTAGCAAGCATGGATCTCACTTCACTAATGTCAGCATGATCATTGAAGTTGCGCAGCGTTTTGGGGATATGCCCAAAAGCCTGACTATTGTTTTCCATGCTTTCTCTTCTTGGCTCAAAACTTTTGAAAATTTTACGCTCTTCGGCGGCGCGAATATTTTTGTCACTAACACCAAAAGATGTATTTATTCTAGACTTAGATACATTACTGCTCGCACTTGAAGTATTGCCTTCACTTCCTGAAACAGCTTTCGATCCATAAGGGCTTTTTGATCTTATTTCATCGATTATTTTACGCATGTCCACCCGTGGCTTTGCTGTTTCTTTTGACTCATGAGAAGGTTGCGGCTTGTGTTCACGTATGATGCGTCCTGAAGCTGGACCACCAATCAAATGCTCTCCCAAAGTATGCATTTCCTTGTGACTGAACTCACCGCTATGTTCAATGTCTCCCAAGACCTGCTTCATTACTTTCTTGGTAATACCTTTGCCTGAGGCCAGTCCTCTTTTGCGCAGCGCATCATAAAAAACCCTCTTTTCCGCAGCCTTATCAATGACATGCGCAGTGACTTTGTCCTGCATTATCTCACGATAGGCACGGCTTCTAAGCTTCGATTCTGCTCTAACGGCTTTTTTTGAAAAAACCTTCTGATTAAGCCTTTTGTTTTTGAAATCCACACCTCCCATAACTCTAAGAGATTTGAAGATATTATTCCCCCAGCAAAACTCTGACAGCTGCTCTTTGAACATTGTTCAAGCTGCCGCCATAAACATCTTTGTTATTGTCTTCAATCCTGATCTTCTTGGAAGAATCAGTGAAACAGATGTAATCATCCAGAAGATAGGCGACTTTATGATCGCGGCTGTTGTAAATATGCTCGTCGATATAATATCCCACCCTGTCGCCATCATAATTCTTGATGTGATTGTCCTCAATGAAACCGACTTTCTCGCCTCCGCGCCAAAATGTGTGCCCGTCTACTCTGATCATATTTTTGTTTTAATCGATTTAAAAGACAAAAAGACAGAGCTCACCCTGTCTTTTCAAATATCTGCTTCTATTTTAGCATTTTTTCGAGCATTTGTCCACACAAAAAACACTCCCCAAGGGAGTGTTTTTTGTTATAGAAATCAGTCTGAGACTAGTATCTATTTCCGCCGTTGAAATCACGTCTTGGAGGACGAGCTTCCATTGGGCGAGCTTCGTTGACAGTCAATGTGCGTCCGCCGAATTCCTTCTTGTCGAACATTTCGATCGCTTTCTGAGCTTCTTCATCAGAAGACATCTCAACGAATCCGAAACCTTTCGAGCGGCCAGTCATCTTATCCATGATAATGATGGCTGAAGTCACATTTCCTGCTTGTGAGAAGTGCTCTTGGAGCTCAGCATCCGTAGTTGAATACGGAAGACCTCCCACGTATAGCTTTGTTGCCATAGTTTTCGCTTTTGTGAACTTGTTAACTTTGTAAGGCGACCTCTTCTCTTAATTTTCTGCACAAAAGGCGAAAACCAGTAAGACACTTACAACTAAGCCCAGTATACGCCAATTCTCTTGCTTTGTCAATCATTAACATAGATATTGGGCTGGATCCAATAAAGCAGACAATTGGGCTCTATCGAGCACATTTTTATTATTTCCAAAGGATCAAGATTATGCTGTCTATCAAAAGAACCACCAAATAATGCAATGTGTGTATCCAATAATATCCCAAAGGCTTTTTTTTCAAACAGCACGCTGCCCAAAAAAGTTGTCGCAACAAAACCC
Organism: Patescibacteria group bacterium; assembly: GCA_036391995.1. GTDB lineage: Bacteria > Patescibacteriota > Minisyncoccia > Moranbacterales > GWC2-37-73 > DASVYU01. The sequence continues at coordinate 42,911 of DASVYU010000034.1, read as the reverse complement.
AGCCATAAACCGGAAGCCACCAGTAATCCCTGACTGACAGTAACTGCAGCAGCGACTTGAATAACATATGCCAACATATAAGCCATGATGATGGCACCAATAAAAAGCGTCACGTAGGCGCTACCCATGCCTTCTTTTTTGGCCTGTTCTATTTTCATCCTGGTCATGCCGGAATGTTCCATCCACATTTTTCCAAACAATGCAGTGGAATACCAAAGGCCTCCAATAACCATAGTGATGATGGCAGCAACAAGCACGGCCCAAAAGTTAAGCATAGTTTTGTTACGTTAATCGTTACGTAACATACTACAAATATCAAAAGATGTTTATTCGGCAGCGCTCTGGCCAGCCAGAAAGCCTGTAGACCAGCACATTTGAAGATTATATCCGCCAGTCGGACCATCGGCATCAATAACCTCACCAGCAAAGAAAAGGTTTTCAATCAATTTGGATTTCATTGTTCTTGAGTCTATTTCCTTAGTGGAAATTCCTCCACTCGTCACCATGGCTTTCTCGAAGCCGAAAAGCTCCTGAACGGTCAGTGTCATGTTCTTGAAAAGATGCGCGATTTTCCTGCGGTCCTCCTTGCTTATTCTGCTGGCGTGCAATTGTTCATCGATTCCAGACAATTCAATGATAAGCTCCAGCATTTTGGGGCTGGCGAAATCCTTGAGGCAATTGCCCAGATTCTTGTTGCTGTTTGATTCGAAATCTTTGCGGATAATCTCATCCAGTTTTTCAAAGGAAAGTTCTGGCTTAAGATCTATTTCAAGCTTAACCCCTCCATTACTCAAAATCTTTCTTATTTCTCTGCTTATATTAAGCGCGGCCGGACCACTCAGGCCATAGTGCGCTAACATGATGTCCCCATTTTCGCTGGCGATTTTCTTATTATTCTGGAAAACATTCAGCGTTACATTGTGTGCAGAAATACCTTGCGCTTTTTCAATCCAAGCTTCCGAAACCTTGATTGGCACCAGGCACGGCTGAGGTTCAATGATCGTGTGGCCAAGCTTGTGCGCCCATTTGAATCCTTCCCCATTGGAACCTGTATGCGGATAGGATTTTCCGCCTGTAGCCAAGATATATTTCTCAGCGGAGATCTCTTTTTTCTTGGTGATTATTCTATCAATAGCATTTCCATTCCTCACCACATCAAGCACATCTTCAGTATTGAAAAAAGTAACCATGTTCTCACGGCAATATTGATAGAGCGTTTTCACGATGTCTTTGCTTTGGTCACTGGCTGGATAAACTTTGCCATTTTTCTCCACCTTGGTTGCCACGCCGCGCTTTGCCAAAAAGGCCCGCATATCGGATGGAGCAAAAGCATTGAAAGCAGACAGCAAAAATCTACCCTGGCCGCGGCCTTCGGGCAGGCCATTCTTGTAGGCTTTGGAAAATTCCACCATATTGTCAGCGTCCTGTGTCACGTTGCAGCGGCCGTTTCCCGTCATGAGAACCTTGATCCCATAGCGGTCGTTCTTCTCAACCAAGGCCACGCGAGCGCCCTTTTCAGCTGCTCTGCCAGCCGCCATAAGGCCAGCAGCTCCCCCGCCGATAACTAGCACATCGAATTGTTCAGATATAATTTTTTTCATAAAGCCTATCTTTACACATAACCGAATAAAATGCAAAAAGCACGCCTAGCGTGCTTATCATAAAACTCACTTAGAAATCAAATGAGTCCCTCTTTTCCTTTTCCTGCGCCTCCTTATTGCTTTTCACATATTTGATAACCTCATGGGCGAAAGGCTTCACTATAGAATCATAATCTTGCAAAATGAAATTGAGCGATTTCAATTCCTCAACTACCTCTTTCCTTCTCGAAAGATTATTAGACTGCAAGGATGCAATGCCTTGCTCTTTAATGTAAGCGAGCGAGAGGTTCTTTTGACCATCCACATATATCACAGTATGCCCCTGATATTCCTTCGGACCTTTGTTTATATCCTCACATGTAAGAAAATTACCATTCAAGAGAACTCCTGTTCCTGCCGGCAAATTTTTCATAAACGGCTCAGTACCGATTTCCTCAGCTGAAGCAATTATGATCTTATTCGCGCGTATATAAGATTCCAAATTCAAATATTTGCCCTCATTTCTACGCTCAAAATAAAGCTTCTCCTGCTCACTTTCATTTCCAATTTGAACAGCCAGTGAGCCTTCACTCCCCTCTCTGTTTATTATTTCTTTCTGCTTTTTTATCTCTTCGGGTCCAGCGTCAATAGATGGAATAAATCTATGCTCACTCATGCTTTTGTTTTTTATTTATTATTTGGCTTAACCCCAGTTAAATATGTCGCAAAGCGAATTTAACGGGGTAAAAAAGACAAAAAGACGTGGCTTTCACCCGTCTCTCTGTTTCTATAGCTTAAGTATAGCACAAATTTTAGTTGATGTCCATAGTTCTGCTATGCCGAGGTTCAACCTTTTGAATCGCCTTAGCTTTGCCCAAGGTTGAACCTCTGAAAACCCTGACCTCTTGATATTTTCCCTCCTTTGTGTTATGCTTCACACCTATGCTTATAGATGATGTCAAAATCCAAATAACAGCCGGTCATGGCGGCAGAGGCTCTGCTGCTTTCAATAAGAACCTAATGAGCCTTGGACCAGCCGGAGGCAGCGGAGGCAGAGGCGGCAGCGTCATTTTTGAGGGTGTCGACGACCTGGGAGCCCTGGGTCAATTCCGCCACAAAAAGCAGCTAGGCGCTCAAAATGGACGCGACGGCAAAGGCCAATTCTGCGACGGACCCGATGGACAAGACCTTGTTTTGAAAGTGCCAGTCGGCACTGTAATCCACAATCTAAAGACTGGCGTTGACAGCGAAATAACCAAGAATGGCCAGCAAATAGTGGCCGCCAAAGGTGGACGCGGTGGACGCGGCAATTTCCTTTTCCGCTCATCCAAAAATACCACTCCTACCGAATTTGAGGAAGGCAAACCCGGCGAAGAGTTCGAGATAAGATTGGAGCTCAAGATGATTGCAGACATCGGTTTCGTTGGTCTGCCCAACGTGGGAAAATCATCACTGCTCAATGAGCTCACCAACGCCAGCGCCAAAGTGGCCAACTACCAATTCACCACCTTGGAACCCAATCTGGGTGCATATTATGGCTTGATTCTGGCTGATATTCCAGGACTCATCGAAGGCGCTTCCGAGGGCAAAGGCTTGGGCATCAAATTCCTCAAGCACGTTGAACGCACAAAAATACTTTTCCATTTTCTAGCCGCTGACAGTGAGAACATCCTGCAAGACTATGAAACTATTCGCGAAGAACTGGACTCATACAACCAGGAGCTACTGGAAAAACCTGAATACATCATCATTTCCCGTAGCGACATGGTAAGCGAAAAAGAATTGAAAGAGAAAATAAAGCAAGCCAAGAAGATAAGCGGCGACGTTCAGGTCATTTCCATCCACGATTGGGATAGCATCGAGAAGATAAAGAAGATTCTCAATGAGATCGAGAATGATAAGCTGCAGAAGTAAGAAACAACAATAAAGCTTCACTTAAAAACAGCAAGGGGATTATTTTTGGAGTCCTGTCAGAAGAAGACTAAAGGAATGCTTTCGCAAAAAGCAAGGGATGATTTTTTTGGAGTCCGGTCCGAAGGAGTCTAGGCGAACAAAAATGAAACCTCTGTTTTTTGTTTAGAATTCATTTTTGTAGTCCAGTCCGAAGAAGACTAGGAAAACAAAAAATCATCTCCTGCTTTTTTGATCTACATTTTTAATTTCTACTTTTCCGACTCGCTGTTTCCATGCGGTTCAAAATGATGCAACACCGCGTTGATAATTGAAAGAATCAAGCTGAAAGCCAACGCCCACCAGAAGCTGGCCACTTGGAAACCAGGCACGACAGCGCTTGCCAGCATAACTAATCCAGCATTTATGACAAAAGTGAAAAGCCCGAGCGTCAGGATCTCAATCGGCAGTGTCAGCACGATAAGAATCGGCCGGATGACAGCATTGAGAAATCCCAGCACCACCGCGACCACCAACGCCACAAAAAAACTTTTCACAAATATTCCCTGCGGCAACAGGTATGCTGCGATCACAACCGCTAAAGCTGAAAGAAGCCAATGGATAAGAATTTTCATTTTTGTTTCTTTAAAAGTTACCTACTTTATTATACAACATCAGGACAAATATTTCTTCACAAGTCTTTCCACTTCTTCTGCATTTTCCGCTTCCATGAAAGCGGCGCGCATTTCTTTGGCGCCGTCAAAGCCGCTAATATAAGCCTTGAAATGCTTTTTCATGACATGGAAACCTTTGATTTTTTTAGAAGAAATTTCTTTTTCAAAAAACTTGGTATGCTCAAGCATGGCAGCCAATTTTTCTGGCAATGTCTTACCGCTGACATCTTCCTGTTTATTGAAAAACCAAGGGTTGCCGAATACCCCCCTGCCCACCATGATGCCGTCAGCTCCTGATTCCTGAGCTTTTTGCAAACCATCAGCAAGATTTTTCACATCGCCATTGCCAATAATGATAACGCCTTCCTTTCTGGCCATTTCCACGATCCTAGGCATAAGCTCCCAATGCGCATCCACTTCTGACATTTCTTTTTTAGTGCGCAGATGCACAGTCAATGCTACTGGTTTTTCCGCCAAAATTTCAGGCAGCCATGTTTCCATCTCATTCTTATTGAAACCAATTCTTGTCTTCACACTGACAGGCATGTCCCCTGCTCCCTCTTTGGCGGCACGAATAATCTCACGTGCCAATTTGGGATTTTTAATCAACGCACTGCCCGCTCCTTGCTTAATGACAGCTTTGTCAGGGCAACCCATATTAATGTCCACGCCATCAAAACCGAGCTCTCTTATCAGAGCTGCGGCCTTTTTGATATTTTCAGGATCAGCACCGAAAATCTGCGCCACGATAGGACGCTCATTTTCGGCAAATTTGAGATCTTTAAGCAGAGCTTGCCTACCCTTTTCATGCATAAGACCATCAGCACTGACGAATTCCGTGTAGGTCACATCCGGCTTGCCATATTTGGCCAGCATCTGCCGCTGGGCAAAATCAGTCACATCCGCCATAGGCGCCAGCACAAAAAAAGGTTTTTTCAGTTGTTGCCAGAAATTTTCCATAGATTGGAATTATCCTATAATTTTGTGATTTAAGCAAGACAAAACCTTACCATCTATGCAAAAGGACCACATGAATGCTTTTTGCGCCGTCCGGCCGATGCCATGTCCCATCATTTATTGGCGAGGGAAAGGCAAGCAAAAAGTTTTCATGTGGCCCTTTAAGTGAGCTGAAAAAATGTTATTCAGTCGTCTTGCCCATGTTTGTCTTCTTGAAATTGACTTTCCAAGTCGGCTCATAGGCGTTGTCGAATTCGTCTTTCACTTCCACAGTCTCCCCTTTCATGAGCGTCGTCAGCGCAATATCATTCATCATTTCTTTCTGCATGTCCACTTCCCGCTTGAGATCATCCAGTTTCTCCCAGGCTCTGCCGAGTTCCCCTTGGATGCGGGTCTCGATCTCTTTTTTCTTCTCGCGCAGCACCTTGATTTCCTCCACGATCTCATCGTATTTGTCAGCTTGCGCCAGCGCGTCCTTATACATTTCCTTAAGATCCTTCTGCTCCTTCTTCATCTCCCTGATCTGATTAAAAATTTCCTGGATGTTCTGCATATTTTTGCTTTTTTGTTTATTAGTTATTTATCCTGTTAAATGCCCTGCGGGCAATTTTGCAGAGCAAAATTATTTAACAGGACAGGCGTTTTTCATCATAGCACATTAAAAAAATTTTAAAAAGAGTAAGAAAAAGCACTACCACACATTTACATGTGGTAGTGCTTGCTTTTATAGCCACTCGCCGAGCAGCTAGCAACAGCAGAGTCAGCAATCATCATGCCAACCCATGGAATCCTTCGGTCTCAAGAGGCATTTCATCAAATGCTTCTTGAATTCATCGTCGCACGTCACGGAATTTCTAACAAACCAATCCCCGCAGAATTCACATTTATCCTGTCCGGAAAAGCCATCCTCACGTGCATTTTTGAGACTCAAATCAATCGCCTCCTTTCAATCATACAGTCCTTTCAGACATTGATGACCACTTCCTTCTCGAGCTGACCTTCATACTTCGCAAGCAGCGGGTTTATTTCTTCCTCAATGAACTCCTCGACTTGAAAAGGAGCTCTGCCGATAAACCTACTCGGGTCGAGGAAAGAATCCAGCTTGTCATGCACGGGAGCAAAGAAATCATCGCTTCTGATGCGTTCGAACAGGTCACAAGGAAGTCCTTCCTGCTTGATTCTCCTGCCCGCAGCCAAACTGTGCAGTTTAACCTTCTCATGCGCCTCCTGCCTGCTGCCGCCAGCTCTCACTACATCCATGAGTATCTCTTCGGAAGCAAGAAATTGCAGGGGTTCCTGCATGTTGCGCTCGATCATTTTCGGATAAACGATCAGGCCGCCAGCTATCTTCTGCAGGATGATCAAAGCCGCATCAGCCGTAAGGAACGCTTCTGAAATGTACATGCGCCTTCCAGCGCTGTCATCCAACGTTCTTTCAAGCCACTGCAGCGCATGCGTCTCATTGGCATTCGGAAGAAGATTCCAGAGATACCTAGCCAAGGAACACAACCGCTCATTTAACATGGGGTTGCGCTTGAACGGCATAGCACTTGAGCCGTCCTGGCCCTCAGTACTAGGCTCTTCCATCTCCATCTTGTTGGCCAGCAACCTGATGTCCGTGCCGATCTTGTGCAGCGATGCCGCCAGTGAAGCCAAGCGCGAAAGAATCATGGCATCCTGCTTTCGAGTGTATGTCTGCCCTGTGATGATGAAGGACTTTTTGAAACCGCAAGCTTTTGTGACCATCCTGTTCAATTCCTTCACTTTGGCATGGTCCCCTTCAAAGAGTTCCAAGAAGCTAGCCTGTGTGCCGGTCGTCCCTTGGATGCCGCGGAACCGCAGCTCTTCAATGAGTCTTTCGATTTCCATGAGGTCGAGCATGAGATCCTGGATCCAGATGCAAATCCGTTTGCCGACAGTGGTAGGCTGAGCGAATTGGAAATGAGTCCAAGCTAGCGTCGGCTGATCTTTCCATTGCAATGCTATCTTCTTGAGATAATTGATGGCACGTGCCAGCTGGACAGCGATCATCTGCAGGCCGTCCCTCATCGCGATGAGTTCAGAGTTGTCAGTAATCTCGCATGACGTGCAGCCCAGATGAATGATCGGAGCAGCTGTCGGGCAAATAGCGCCGAAGGTGTGCACATGGGCCATCACATCATGCTTGCGAGCGGCCTCTTCCTTTTTGGCTAGCACGAAGTCGATGAGCATCTTATTGCGCTGCATCTCTTCGAGCATCTCAGGCCGAATCCTCTCTATGCCGAGATTCATCTGGCCCCTGGCAATTTCAATCCACATCTGCCTCCAACGGCTTATGATAGCCATGCCAGAAAACCACTCTTTCATCTCTTTCGATGGATACCGCTCTGAAAGGACATGCCTGTAGGTCATGTTCTGATTAAGCAGCATCACGGCCTCTTCACTAAACACATACTTTTCCGTCATCTTTCCTTCCTCCCTTTCCTGGTTTTGACTCCGTTGATATTTTTACAGCAAATTGTGAAACAACAATGTAACAAAAAACCAAACCTTCGGGCTTGGCATTGCCATGCAAATATATCAGTATTCATGGGATCACGCAAGCGTTCGCTCTAGATACAAAAACGGTGCCGCAGATATTTTGCGCGCACCATGTTTTTGTTTTTGTTTTTGTTTTTACTCGCCTCGCCGTAGCTTTAGCGCAGGCGGGTTTTTCTCTATTGAATTTCTTATAAATTCTGCGTCAGGGTGCTGTAATAGATATTAACATCTTTGATCCATTTCTGCTCTTCAGCAGTCTTGGTCTTGTCTTGGCAGCCATAGCCGCATTTCCAAACGATCATTTCTTTAGGTGAATCGATGTTCTCAACCTTCACCAGTTCATTGAGGCGAGCCGCCACTGTGTCGACAGCATCCTTAGGGGAATCAAAACAAGTGTGTCCTCCGCTACCCATCTTATCGCTCTTCAAGCGGAAGCCCCAATAATTATAGCAATCTTGGCCATTAAGTACTGGATGATGGAGCCCCCAAGCACTTTCCTTTTTGGCAATCGCAATAAGAAAAGCTGCGACTTTCGGATCCTGCTGCAGAATGAAAGGCGTCATATCCTGAATCGGATAACCTTGAACCATCTCTTTGATCTCTTTTTGGATTGGTGTTTCTTTTTTGATCTGAACAATCTGAACATTTGCAGAAGCACCTGAATCATTTGCCTGCGTCATTTGGGTAATGATCAGCATCGTACAGACAAAAATGATCATGACGACCAAAACAAGGATGCGTGAGTTTTCCTTTGAAATATTTCCGAAATGGAAAAGGGCTTCCTTTTTCCTGCGAGCAAGTGCCATGGTTCTTGTAGTCTTTTTGGCAATCCTTTTGGCAGCCTTTTTGACAACCTCCTTTCCAGCAGTCTTTTTGGAGACAGAAGTCTTTTTGGACTTCTTGGGAGAGCTTTTTGTTCTTTTGTTTTGGGTTTTTTTAGGCATTTTTGTCTTAATTAAAGCAAAAACGGGCAGTCACCCGTTTTTGCTCTATCTATTTTGCTAACTTCATTATACACCCAATCCGAGAAAAAATCAAGAGGGGCAAGACCATGGAAACGTAATTTATAAAATATTGCAAAGTATTACATCTGAACAGCTAATTAAAACCTATGGATGAAACTTACATAAAAAACAATCAGCATTTCTGGCACTTCGTTTCCATGTCAGCATACGCCATTATTTCCGTGGCAATGGTTTTCACGCTCTGGGCTCTAGGAAAATTGCCGACGCATATTTCCGTTTTTAACTTCTCACTTCTTTCCTTGGCCACATTCCGTCTCACGCGCCTATTTGTCTATGACACAGTCGCTGATTTCATTCGCGATTATTTTTCTGAGACTCAAAGCGGACCCAAAAAATCCATGCACGATCTTTTGGATTGTCCTTGGTGCACAGGCATATGGGCAGCATTGCTGATCTCATTCTTCTTTTTCCTGACACCTTTGGCATATCCGTTCATCATCTTTCTTTCTGTCGCAGGGTTTGGCACTTTCATTCAATTCCTCATAAACCTAATCATGCGCGCAAACAATCAACAATAAAACTTCCGGCAACCAGTGTTTTTTGCCTTTGAACTCTGCTGCGCAGAACATAAGGAGATTTCAACTTAACCAATTTTATAAAATGACTTATTTTTGTTATAATTGGAGCATAATATGAATCCATCAATTATGTCTTCAACTTTCGAAAATTCCACTGAGCAAAAACGTGAACAAGTGAAAGAATTAGGCAAAGAAAAAGAAAAAAACTCCAAAATATTGGAGAATTTGGATTTCCTTATTCAACAAGACATAAGCTCAACGGAAAACACGGCAGTATATGAAAAGCGTTATAGCGAAATAAGAGAAAAAATAGAAAGAATACTTGAAAGCATTAAAACTTTAAATTTCGAACGAGGCGTAGACAATTACATCAAAACCAGACTTGCGGGAAAATTTCTTAAAGACATACCCTTTGCCGAAAATCTGCACAATGATCTTGATTCCTACATTGCCGATCTGTACGCCAAAATAGGACCTCATGAAAATCAATATGGGACTGATTCATCTCGCCAATATTATGAGATCTCAAAAGAATTAGACGTAGCATTATCATCCGTAGAATCAGAAATAAAAAAACAGCAGGATATTGTAGAAAAACTGCAAGATCTCTTGAGCGCCGACCAAGAGTTTGCCGAGGCTTATATCGATCCTTTAAACAATGCCAGCGAGGCCTTGGATGCCAGGATGGCGCAACGCAATATTTTGCGCATAAACAAAGCACTGGAACTGCTCTCAGAAACCACCCAGCACGCAAGATATCTTCCGGAACTTGAAAAAATAAGAAATGAACTATTGAAAAGCGGACGAACAGAACAACAGATAAGTACCCTGCAATGGGAAATGTTACCTGCCGGCGAAGGATCGCCCAGGAACGGAAATGGTTCAAAAGAAACAAGACACAGAGAAACCTACATTGACGAAGAAAGAATAGCCTTTATTGAGAATTTAAAGCCAGAAAAAATCTTCATTTCCAGAAATGGAAGCGAAGGCAATGGGGATAAAAATGAATACAGGGCTTATGTTTTCGAAAAATTGGTTATTATAGCTTCACCCTGGTCAAACAATGCTCTGTATGTTCTGCCCCGAACTGAAAACTGGCAGGAACTGGCCAGAGAAACAAAAGGTTCATTAAGAGACATGGGTTGTGTTCGTATTATGCGTACGGATAGTTGGCAACAAAGATTGACTGATCTGATGGCCTCTGATCCTTTTCAGCATTATACGGAAGAAATTGTATCCATGGAAAAATGGCTTCAAAATAAAGAAAAATTCTGTGATTTAATTAAAAAATATATATTAAAAAAATTTCCTGAAATAGACGGAGCCATGCAAAGCGGCAACAGCGAACAAGCCCACGAGCTGATTGCCAAGCTGCAACATAGCGATTTTCCTCCGAATATTATTCAAATGATCGTAAGACATTTCAGCAATTTGAAGGAGCTTTATGCGGAAATATTCCCCGAATTTTCATTTACAGCCAAAGAATTGCGAATGAAAAAATATCATTGGAAAAATAGACCATTAGAAGAAAAAATTGACAACATACGCGATGCTATTTTCAGTAATTACCCCGAAATAGAAAAAGCTGTCGAAGAAAAAGACTACCCTACAGCAGCAGAGTGGTTCAGCCAATTCAATACGGAAGAGTTTTATAAAATAGGTCTCAAATATATAGTCGACGGAAAGGATCAGGAATTACCCAATAAGGAAGCTATCATAAAAGCTCTCATGCCGGAGATGCCTGAAAGCGAATTAAAATTGGCAAAAAAAGGAGGCCGAACTGTATTTTCAAGCATTGAGGATAAAAAGGCTTCTTGGAGTCAAAAATACAGGAACGTGGTTCTGGAAAATATTCCTGGAACCAAAGAATTGATAGCCGATGGTCAATTTGAGAAGGCGCGTGAAATAATTATGGGACATCTGCTGGAATTCGGTTCTTCTAACTTTGTAAATAAACACCTCAAGTCAATAACTGGCAGTGGACTTTTCAACAAGCAGATAGACATGCTCAAAGGAGCATTACCAGAGATAAATTGGCCAGACAATCTTCCCTACAGCAAAAGCGGCTCTAGAAAGCGGAATGTCCCAAAAACAACACCGGAAGACGTATTGTCCAATCTGTCCGCTACTGAAAGAAATTATAGGGATACGATACTTAAAAACATAGGTGGCGTACGTGAATTTTTGGAACGAAGAGATTATGACAATGCAAAGCTTATTATATTAAAAAAACTAAGAGAAGAAGGCGTTAAAAACTTCATTGAACAGCATATGGGTGCTTCTGCTTTGCAAATATACACAGGGCATCAAATAAACCACCTCAAGAAAGCTTTTCCGGAAATTGAATGGCCGCTAACCAATCCTTTTGTGGGCAGAAGACCAGGCAAAAAGATCTAACAGCTAAACATTTGCAAGTTAAATATATTTTCTTCCTTCTAACTCGTCTGGAAAATATTCCTGCCCACTGCTGTCTTCAAGCGGCGTGTATTTGTAGCCCTTGCCGTAACCCAGCTTTTCCATCAGCTTGGTCGGCGCGTTTCTTATATGCATAGGCACCGGCAAGTTGCCGTATTCCTGCACATCTTTTTTGGCTTTGCCGTATGCCAAGTAAGCGCTCACGCTTTTCTTAGCCTGAGAAAGATAGACAACGAGCTGCGCCAGATGCACAGAGCATTCGGGCATGCCGATCTTGTGGCAAGAATCAAAAACACTGTTTGCAAGCACAAGTGCGAAATTGTCCGCTAAACCCACGTCTTCGCTGGCAAAGCGCAGCAGTCTGCGCGCTACATAAAGAGGATCTTCCCCGCCTTCCAGCATACGCGAGAGCCAATATAGAGCCGCATCAGCATCACCGCCGCGCATGGATTTGTGCAATGCGCTGATTATGTTGTAATGCTCCTCACCTGTCTTATCGTAATAAAGATGCGATTTTTGCAGCACCTGTTTAATGAGATCATGTGTCACATTGGAGCTCTGCTCCGCTGCTGCTTCCAAGGTGTTGAGTGCCATCCTGGCATCGCCATTGGCCAATTTGCTTATTTCAGAAATAATTTCCTTGGAAATTTTTATTTTTTTCTTGCCCAGTCCGTTTTCCTTGTCAGCAAGAGCGTGCCTTAATATTTTCTCAATATCTTCGGCTTCCAATTTATTCAGCACGAAAACACGCGAACGCGACACCAATGGCGAGATGATTTCAAAGCTCGGATTCTCAGTCGTCGCTCCGATCAAAGTAGCAGTGCCGTGTTCGACATGCGGCAGCAGCGCATCTTGCTGAGCCTTGTTCCATCGATGGATTTCATCGATGAAAAGAATTGTTTTCTTGCCAAGCTTTTTGTTCTCTTCCGCTTCTTTGATGACAGCAAGTAAGTCCTTTTTGCCGCTCACAACGCCGCTGAGCTGCAAAAATTCAGCATTAGTCTCATTGGCAATAATCGTAGCTAAAGTCGTCTTGCCACTGCCTGGAGGTCCCCACAAAATAAGCGAAGGCACATAATCATCCAAAATAGCTTTGCGCAGAAAGGATTTTTCGCCAACCAATTCCTGCTGCCCGAAAAAATCAGCCAGTTTTTGCGGCCGCATACGATCAGCCAAAGGAACATATTGGGTTTTTATTTTTTCTTTGGCCATAAAGCCTCTGCGCTGTAAGACAAGTAATGCAAATTTTTCTGCGAGCTGAACTCTAACCCTGCATTTTCTGACTGAAATTCTTTGTGCGCCCAACACAAGAAACAAAGAATTTCAGAGGAAATGCGGATTCTCAAACATGCAGCTCTTGAAAAATTTCATTACTTGTCAAATATAACAATATATAATGATCGGTCAGATAAAATTTCCCACCTTAACAGCCACCCAGATGCCAAGCAGCCCGCCTATACCGCTGAATATAACTGAGGACACGGACAAGACGTCACTCCCCCACAGCATCGGCAAATAGGCGCCTGCTGTGGATCCAATAATGACACAAAACCAAACGAACCATTTTGGAATCATAGTTTTTTGTTAATTTTTCCTTTTTCAGTATAGCAGCCTGTGAGTTGCTTGGCACGTTACTTATTCAGTCTTACCCATCAGATCCTTCTTCTTGGACTCAAACTCCTCCTTATTGATCTCACCTTTAGCATAGCGCTCCCTGAGAGTTTTCATGGCCGAATCCTCCATGCCTTCCCCGCAATGCGTGCAGTGTCTGTCATGCCAGTGCCCGCCACTGAAACCTCTTACCAACGCAATAATTGCCCAAATGACCAATATCCAGAAAATAAGCATGAAAATCCAGCCCAGACCGAAGCCATAGCCTAAATATCCCATATGAGGATAGTAACCGTACATCATATAACACCTCCTTTCATTATTTTAATATCCTTTATTATTACTTTATTAATACGCATTTTAGGTGCTTAACTTCTAATTTGACCAAAACAAAAACCGCCTCGCGGCGGTATTCTGTTTTTAGAAGAGGCCCATTTGGCCGAAAAGCGTGAACACTAGAAGTGGGACCAGGGAGACAAGCACTGCAAAGTGCATTTCCTCCTGCTGCTTTTCTTCATTTGCACGTTTTGTGCAATGAGGACACTTGTGTTGTGTCTGCTGCATATTTTTTTGTTTTTGTACCAGCTGCCCCTACAGCTTGGCAATTAAATTAATTAACTTGGTAGTTTGAAGAAAATAATAAAAACGGGCTTTGTTCACCCGTTTTTTTCATCTTCATATGTCCATTATACACCATCCGGAGCCAAAAGTCAATATCCATCCATTAGCGTGATGCGACTATTATTGTATAATATGCTTATGAGAATCAAATTTTTGATATTATTTGCAACTATCAGTGTTTTGGGATCCATTGCGGCAGTCCTTTTCTTTTCTTCGCGCAATCCGCAAGTAATAGCTGTGCAAAATTATGTCGCGCAGGAGTCACAGACTCTTTCAGAGTCCAAACCAACGGCAAACGCTACCGCAGAACAAAAAATTTCCTCTTTCTCGCTGCCGGTCATGATGTATCATTTTATTCGCAGCTACAACAATCCGGCTGATCCGATCGGCACGAATCTTTCCGTGGCCCCAGACACGCTTTCCAAGCAGCTGCAATGGCTACAAGATAACAACTATGCGACCGTGGGACTTGATTACTTCAGCAATCCGGTTGCCATGGACAAAAAACCTGTTGTGCTCACTTTTGATGATGGATATCAAGATGCTTATGATGAGGCTTTTCCACTCCTTAAACAGCATGGTTTTATCGGCGTTTTCTACATAATCATAAACAACGTCAATAAACCTAGTTATCTGAGTTGGGATGAGATCAGAGAAATGCAAGCTGCCGGCATGATTTTCGGCTCCCACACGATGAATCACGTGGAACTCCAAAATCTTTCTCCAGCGAGATTGAAGGATGAAGTTTTCACCAGCAAAAACATACTTGAAAAAGAGCTAGGCAGGCCAGTGAATGATTTCTGCTATCCAGGAGGAAAATATGACAAACTAACATTGGAAGCCGTAAAGAGAGCCGGTTACATCACAGCAACCACGACACACTCCGGCATTGATGATGAAAAATCTCCATCCCTAGAATTAACTCGACTCAGAATCACAAATGATACAAGCTTTGCAAAAATACTCGCCCCTTGAGGCGAGTATTTTCTGTTATTTCCATAGGCGTTAATACGCTATTCAACATGGACTTTTTCTGTTGAAACGTGCTGTACCTTTATCCAATAAGAACCCAGAGCCCCGATTATCGCCATTATTCCCGCTACCACAAACACATAATCATAGGATGCGACCTGTGCTTTCAAGATGACGAGCGAAGTGCCAACCTTGAAATCAACAGGGTTTGCGGAGTGAATAATGCTGTTTCTGGCGATTTCCAAAACTTTGCTGTTCGTAACGTTCTGCAGAATGGTTCCAAACACGGCAATACCGAAAGCTCCCGCAATGTTACGTGCCAACGCAAGCACTGATGAAGCTGCACCGATCTCATTCTGTGGTACGGCTGAAGCGATGATATTGGTGCGTTGGGCCATTCCGAACCCCATACCGAAAGCCATAATTGAAAGCGGTATGATAATAGCCAGGGCTGAAGACTTAGGGTCCAAAAAGGAGAAAAGATACAATCCTATCCCGGCTACCAAAGTGCTAGCCATTATTACCCAGCGAGGCTCCACCTTGCCAGTCAGGCGACCTCCCAAAGGCGCAGCCAAAACAATCATGAATGCCATTGGAATGAACAACATGCCGGTTTGCGTCGCATCATAACCCAAGTATGTCTGAGCGAAAATAGGAATCAAAAACACGCTGCCCATCATGGTCATGAACACCAAGAAGTTATTGGCCAGCACATTTACAAAAATCTTATTACGGAAGAATTTCAGATCCACAATGGCATCATGATGTCCTTGCTCAATACGCACGAAAACATAGCCGAAAAATAAAGTGACAAAATATGCGATCATGCTATTGGAACTCAGCCATCCCCATTCCAGACCCTTGTCCAAAACCAAAACAAAGGAGCTGAGAGACATCCCAAGCGTGATAGCTCCCCACCAATCAAAGGCGTGTTCCTTGAAATGTCTGCCGCCTTCATGCACAAATGTCATTGCCAGCAACACTCCAAGAATACCGATCGGCAAATTGATCAAAAACACGCTGCGCCAGCCGAAATTATCAATCAATGGGCCGCCTAAAAGCGGCCCAAAGACTGAAGCTGCCGCAAATGAAGATGACCATATGCCCAGCGCTTGCGCCCTTTCTTTGCCGGGTTTGAAAGTGTAGGCCAAAATAGCCATGGCTGTCGGATAATCAGCGCTGCCAGCGATTGCCTGGATCACACGGAAAACAATCATGGAGCTCAGATTCCAAGCAATTCCAGCCAGAATAGAACCGAAAATGAAAAGGCTGAAACCTAGGATGTAGACTTTTTTTTGCCCGTATACATCCCCTAATTTTCCCCAAACCGGCACAAAAACTGCGTTGGCCAAAATATAAGCCGTCGCGATCCAACCAGCTGACGAAACAGTGATGCCGAAATCGCTGATGATTTTGGGCAACGCCAGATTCACAATCGTCTGATCCAGACGTCCCAAAAAAGTTCCCACGATCACCGTGAAAAGCACCCACCACTTCAAATTGTCATTGTTTACGTGTTTTTTTATCATTGCAGAGTCTTTCTTTTTTTTAAAATGAGAGCAGCATATTTTTTTGATTTCTTAAGCCGCGTGGCAAGTTAAAGTTTTCTTTTGTCAAAAAGTTTCTCGCCTTGTACATTTTTGTGGCTTTAGGGATTGGCTAAAGAAAGAAATCAAAAAATATGCTGCTCTCAAAATCCTTATCTTAGTTTTTGTAGATCGTCACCTTAGCAGACATGCCATTCTTGAGTTCTGGATATTTGTTGATATCGAATTTGATCTTCACATCGAATTGCTTAACCTCCCTTTGATCAGAAATGTTGAACACGACTCCTGACTGACGCGATGTCGGACTTATCTCATCAACCGTGCCGGCATATTTCTTGGATCCGAATGCATCCACAGTAAAAGAAACTAATTGTCCGACTTTAATACCGCTCAATCCCTTGTCTTCATCGACATGCGCAACAACGCGCAAATCTTTGGGATTTATCATTGTCACGACAGGTTCATTGGAGCTGACTGTTTTGCCCACATTATTGGGAGCATCAATCACGATTCCACTGTCCTGTGAACGCAAAACTTGATCGGCGACTTGCGCTACGACAGTGTCAGCGGCAACTTTGTCGCCATCACCAACCAAAAGCTTTTGCAAAGTTCCGCTTTCTGCTGGTGAAATCGTAATTGCCGGCGCTTCAATGTCCGCCTTGTCCGTATAGATCTGATTGCGCGTTACGAGCAGATAGAATGCACCGATTGCAGCAATCATCAGCAAAAGCGTTATTCCGAGCACAGCCGCACTGCGAGTGCTTTTGCTTTTGGCTGGCAACTGTGGCTTTTTTTCTTCGTTGATTGTTTCCATATGTTTTGATTGTTGTCCTATTGAAATTATTTAGCAAAAATCACACTGGCATGCATACCGGTCCTAAGCGCACCATTGGCTTTATCCAATATCACAGTTACTTTATATGTTCCTTTTTTTGCTCCCCTGTCTGCAGCCGGGCCGATCTCACTGATCTTGCCTGAAAATTCTTCTGTTCCGGTTATATCGAATTTTACTTGAGCAGCATCTCCAACTTTAATATTGGCCACATCCAAATCACTAGCATAAGCTTCAATCTTATCCATCGGACCATTCGATTCAATCGTCATGAATGAAGGCACACTGGCTCCAGCCACTTCCCCGATTTCAGCATCCTGACGAGTTACGATGCCATCGAATGGAGCAAGCAAAACAGCTTTGGAAAGCTGGGCTTTGAGACTTGCGGCACTGTCTTTGGCAGCAGCAACTGCGCTGTTTTGCGCATCAATGCTGGCTTCTACGCTTTCGATTTGAGCTTTCTGGATCTTGCGATCATTGCCATCCAAACCCTTGAGTTTCAGCTTCTGCACCTTAAGATTGCTGCTAAGGCCGTCCAAAGCAGCTTGGGCACTTTGCACATTGGCCTGGGCTGCATTCTCCTGCGCCGCCATATCACTGCTGTCTTCAGTTGCCAGAACCTCTCCGCCCTTCACGCTGTCTCCCACTTTTTTCGCGATAGAAGTGATCTTTGCAGGCAGCACGAACCCCAAATCTGCGCTTTTTTCCGCAACCACGCTACCGTCCAAAACCATGTTGCCCTCCTTTGCGCCCGAGATGGCCAAAGCATCTTCGCTTTTCGGCTTATAACCGAAACTCACCCAAATGTATGCACTAGAAGCCACACCAGCAGCAATAATTGCTCCCAATGCGATGTTTCTTGTTTTCTTACTCATAATCTTTATTCATTTACGATTTTTTCCAAAATCTTGATTAATTCTTTCTGCTCATTCAAACTAAGTTTTTCCAAACGCTTACGCATTTTTTCTTCGACATGCTTTTTGCCGCCCGCCAAGCGCTGCTCTCCTTTTTTTGTAACTGTAATTCTTACGATCCGACGGTCATGCATATCCTGTTCACGCTTAACCAGTCCCGTCTTTGTCAGAGTATTCACTAAAGAAGTAGCTGAGGGCGGAGCAATCCCCAAAAAGTCCGCAATATCCTTCATTAGCGGCTTTTTTGCCTTAATGAAGACTAAAGTCGCCATATGCATGAAGGAGCAATTTCCCTGGCTTTTTCCCGCAGTCTGCTCATGGATAAGCCTGCGAGTAGCGAAGATCAAGGAAACAATCCTGTCTATATCTTTGCTCATTGTTAGAATATAAAATTGTTAGATGTTCTAAGTATATATTATTCTTAGTTCCTGTCAAGCACAAAAAAACGCAGCTTTGCAGCCGCACCTATTTTTTATATTCTATGTTCAGCAAAATGAGACCATCTTAGATATTTGCAATTGCAAAATATTGAGACGATACCGGAAATAGTATCGGATGGTGTCAAATGCTGTTCCACACCATCTCAAACATGGACCTATATGTCTCAACCACATCCGAGCTTTCGATGACCACAGCCATGGGCTCGTCTTTGTAGGTTATGATGGCCACCTTGTTGCCGAAGATCATGTTGTCGGTCGGAAGCTTATATTGCTGGCCCACCAGCTTGATTCTGTGCGTTTCTGAAACCGTGTCTTTGGCGAACTGGATGGATTTCTCGTCGGCCTGCAGGATTTCCCGCACATCCAGCTGATCCTTTTCGATGCGCGGCAAGTATTTCTCTACTTGCTTATACACTTTTGGACTTATGGAGCCGATAGAGCCGTAAAAAAAGATCTCCTTCTCTTTGAATATCTCATCGTAAAGCTTCACCACGCTATCTTCCCCTTGGTAATAAGTCACTTTCGGCTTTTCCTTCTTAGCGTTGAACATAGCCATGAGCTCAGGCATGTTGGCTTTGATCAAGCGCTCCTTTTCCTGTTGCTCTTCCAAGAGCTGCTCAGGAGAGTTGGCAGTGTAGAGCACTTTCTGGGCGCGTGGCAGCAGATTGACCAAGCCTTTCATGCGCAGTTCCTCTAAAAGCAGGTATGTCGTCGGCCTTTTGGTCCCAGCTTTGATGGAAATGGCTGGCACAGAGCCTTTGCCCAGCTGCAAAACAGCCAAGTATACTTTGGCTTGCTTTTCATTGAGTCCCAGATGCTGTAAGACGGTTTCCATTTCCATATTCTTATTATATCTTATGTTATTATTTATGTCAATAATACTGACTACATGTTTTTTATTTGGCTTATTTTAGGTATTTTATTGCTATTTTAATAGGCATCATTATTGACATTTTACTTATTTTGGAGTATACTACGGTGTTAAGATGAATAACGGATTCACTCTTAACAAGTACATTCATAAATTAATCACCTCAAACATAGAAAGGGAGATTGCCATGAAAACCATACTGGAAAGAAAAGAAAAACTGCAGAAAGAGCTAGCGGAATTGGATGAAGTAATGGCATATATTCAGCACCGCAAAGCCCAATTCGGAAAATCAGAATGCATAAGAGCAGAACAATTTTATAATTACTGGGACCTCACCTTTCTCTCCGAAGTCGAAATCTGTGGTAAAACAACAACCGACGAAAGAACCCTGCGATTTCACCCCTCCAAGAGGTGATTAACAATCATGGAAGAGAAAAACCAATTTCTCTTCCCTCTCTCATTGAGCCCACCGCAGCGGCGGGTTTATAGGAGAAAAGTTCTTACACAATTTAATCACCTCAAATAAAAAGGAGGCTGTCATGTATCCAAAAGTATCAACGCTGGAAGGAAAAATCGCAGCTTTTATCAAGAACAAAACTGCTGCAATCGTAACAACCGAATTTGGAGACGCATTTATCGATTGCAATACCGAAATCGACATACATCTCAAAATTGGGGACAATATTTTAATTGAAGAGACTGAGTTCTATGTTCTGAATGGCAGAATCTTCACTGTCCTTCAAGGAAAAATGAAAGTTAATGGTGTTGATGTTGATTGCGGCTAGTGATCTTGGTATATTGGCGTATATATTTAGATCAGAAAAGATCAGTAGAAAAGGAGACATATTATGGAACGCATTGAAGTGTCCGCATGCGTAGGAATGAAACCTTCTCTTTTCCATTGCGTAGAGCGGGCGCTAGCCAGCGCAAAAGAAAAAGGATTTTCCATCCCAGACATTTATGAAGAATCTGGTTGGTTAGTCCAACTTTTAGACCAAATCAATCTTTCGGCCGAGCTAGATTCCTTTATTTATGTAAGGGGTGAAATTTTTCTAGAAAAGGGACGAGAATGACTTTAAGGCGGAGCCTATCACGGCACCGCCTTTTTTATTTGTATTACATGCTCCACACCCAGCATCCTATAAACCAAAGCCGTCTCAGATATTTGCAATTGCAAAATATTGAGATGATTTGCACATAAATGCATGCTTATTGCATATTTATATCAAAAAACACTTTATAAGCCGAATGCGTGTTTTATTTTTCCTTCATGAAGCAATTTTTCCGCCGTGATTATTTCTATATGCTTTTGCACCCCGAAAACTTCCGCAATCAGAAGGATTTCGTCTTCACATTCATAGGGGTAAACCCAGACGCTCTTCTGCATCTGATAGAATTCCAATTCCTTTATTTTTCCCCTGAGAGCCTCTCGCGCCTGGTTGTTTATTTTCGGTCTCGACGGAATGTCGAAAATCAGGATCCGCCACTTCCCATCCCATTTCTTGGGTTTTGCGATCGAAAGATTCTCGAATTGGAATTCCTTGATGCGCTTTTTTCCTTTGTTTGTCAGTTGCACCCTCACTTTCCCGTCTTTTTCCTGAATGATCTCAATAAGCTTCCTATATTTCAAATTTCGAAAAGAGTTTTGAAACTGTTTTTTGGAATATTTCCTTGAACCATCAAATTCATTTGCCATGGTAATAATTCCAGGCAAGGCAGCACCGACAAACAGCAATGGTCCAGCAATCAAAGCTCCTAGAATGAATTTCGTGGCCGTAGCTGAAGCACTATCTGAGTTATAAAAATCTTCCAGCTTCTCAAAAGTGCTTCTCTTTTCAGTTTTTTTGCCCATTTTTATTTTTGTCTCATATTTGTTGCAATTGCAACTTTGTGAGATACTTTCTCTTTTTTAGAAATAATACTTATTGATATTATATCAACTGTCTCAACTTGTTGCAATTGCAAATATTTGAGATAGCTGTTGTTAAAAACCAGAATATTATTAACTAGAATATTATAACAGCCCTCTAAAAGAGAGTTTTGTTAAGCCATTTTTCAATTTTAATTAAATTTATTCCACTGGAAAACAGCGGACAAAGAGACTGGCTAGGCTCAAAAAAAGAATTCCTGAAGCGATGAGATATGCCCAATTCCAATATTTCTTTTCGGAAAAATAGACTCCTACCCCGATGAGCGAAGCTAGTGAGGTCATCATATAACGATCCCAACTCGTTAGCGTCCCAGTAAGAAAAGCCGCCAGCATCACCAAAAAAGTAAACAGCAGATATGATTTCCTTACACGACTCCAAGAAATATACATCGCCCAAAGGAAAAAGAAAAAACTGGCCACATATATGACATAGGGAAAACCATAGCCAGTCAGCAATTTAGCTGGCGGCGTTACATAGTCCTTGGCTTCAGCCAAAAGATTTGAAATCGGATTTCCCAAACTTCTTCCCCATGATTTTTGCGTAGCTAAAAACGCCAAAGCGTTGTTGAATTTCAGATAGTTATACAGCACAAATGATCCAAATGTTGCAAGCGGCAGAAGCAGCGCAGTCCAAGAAATTTTTTTAAAAAATATTTTCCAATCCCAATCATTTGCAATAACATATTCAAACAATAAAGCAGGCATCATCAAAATTCCGTAAGGTTTTACGAGAGAAAGAAGTGCAGAAAAAATTCCAGCCAGAAGCCATCTTTGCTTTCGGGCAAAATAAAAACTCAGGACGACTAATAGCAAGAATAGTGATTCTGGATAGCCTGACACGAAAAAATAAGCCGGCGGGAAAAGCATGACAACAGCCAGGATGTACAAGCTTGTTTTTTTTGAATAGTCGATCAGCACAAGCTTGTAAAGCATCAGAAAAGCTCCGATCGCATACGCGATGCTCAGGATCGGGCCGCTCTGTGCGAAGCTCGTAAAATTAAGGGCGTGGAAAAATTTGATCGTTGCAGGATACAAAGGCCAATAGGCGATACTGGAATTTTTTTCAGTTGAAAAAGAATAGCCCTTTTGCGCAATCTGGGTGTACCATGAAGAATCCCAGCGATAATATGGAGAATACAAGCGGCTATAGCAAGTCCTGAGTCCTGAGTAAGAAGAAAGATTCTGACTGAAAATACCGATCAAAAGAAGCACTAAGAGCCAAGCGCCTACCATCCAGAACAAAGGATGTTTCTTTATGTTTTTCTGGAAGAAAAAAATCATTTTAAAGCAATTTTGTAAATTACTTTATGAAAAATCCATCGAGCCACTGCCCAGGCAGCCAAAGCTGAAATGATCAAAGCACCTACGATATCAACAGCGTGATGCACGCCTGCCAAGACCCGTGCAGCTCCAATCAAAACAGCCAAAATGAATAATGCGACTCCCCATTTCTTGTTGAAAACATACACCGAAGCTGCAATTGCACTACTCAAGAGTGTGTGATCGGAAGGAAAACCATTGTCCGCATCATGCGCAATGAGCGGCACAAAGTGCTCTGCCACAAATGGACGAGGGTTGAAATAAAAAAATGAAGCAAGCTTGGCAACAACATATGCAAGCGGCAAGGTTATGATGGCAAAAATCAGGATCTCCTTCCGTCTTTTTCTTTGCTGTCTTAAGAAAAAGATAATGGCAATGATGATCAAGACATAGATGAGATATTTGGCTCCAAAAATAATGAGTTTTTCCATGGCGTTTTTTCATTAATTGATCGTTTAAATTCTAACACGAAAAACACCTTTTTTGCCAAGGCGTCTTTTTGTGCTTAATTTTTATACAAATCTTTGTATTTTTCCCTCATTTTGGCTATTTTCGGAGCAATTATGATCTGGCAATATGCCTTTTCGGGATTTTTCTCAAAATATTTCTGATGATATTCCTCGGCCCCAAAGAACGATTCCAATGGCACAACCTCTGTCACGATCGGATTTTCATATGCTTTCTGCATAGTTATCTCCTGTATCACTTTTTCTGCGGTTTCCTTTTGCTTTTCATTGGCATAGAGGATAATAGAACGATATTGCGGTCCCACGTCATTGCCTTGCCTATCTGCCGTCGTAGGATCATGGATCAGAAAAAAGATATGCAGAATATCATCGAGAGAAATGGCGTCGGGATCGAAAGCCAATTTCACAACCTCAGCATGACCCGTTTCACTTGAACACACTTGCTCATAAGTCGGGCTCATAAGCCAGCCTCCCGCATAACCCGCAATCACATCTTCTACCCCTTTGATGCGCGAATAAACGGCATCCAGACACCAAAAGCACCCTCCTCCTAAAACGATTTCTTCGGTTTTGCTTATCTTCTTTATCATATGCGTACTGGATTTATTTGTCCTAAATCTAGTACTATCGAAAGACCATCATTATTCGCTAGCTGCCCGCAGAATCTGAGATTCTAAACTCTTGATAGCATTCTCAAGATGATCGAAATTTTCCCAGTCACCCTTTTCCAAGCAATTAGACTGGAATGCGACCAGATATTCCAGCTTTTTGATCATCTCCAACTTTGACATAACGCTTCTTTTTATTTAAAAAATTTAATTTTTGGCAACAAAAAAATACCTTATTGAAAAATAAAATATTTCCTGCCTGCTCCGATTTTTGCAGGCCAAGCAAACTTATATTGTTTTTAGCACACCATATCAGTATACACGAAAAAATGACGAAAGTCAATACTCGAAAATAAAATTTAACGATCTGGAATTTTTAAGACCGCTTTTGGAGTATAATAAAAGCAAGCTTAATAAGACCTAGCAAATAATTTCATGAAAAGAAACCTCTTTTTGATCGCTTTTTCAATCCTAACAGCGCTCGCAGGCTTTGTTTTTTTCAAAACTCACTCAGAAAAGAGACTTGCATCAGTTGAAGTCCAAGTCCCGACACCACAAAACAATCCCGCAAGCAACGGTAATCAGAGTCACTTATACGTAACTGCCTGGCTCCCCTATTGGAGCAAAACTGAAGGTGCAGCAGCCTTGGAAAACAATTTCTCCCTATTTGATGAAATAAACCCATTTGCACTCGGAGTGAATCCTGACGGCAGCCTGAGTGACAATCTGAAATTAAGCCAAGCGCCATGGCCTCAGCTCGAAGAAAATGCGGTCAAAAACAAGATTGCAATCATGCCCACGATTCTTTGGGGAGACGCCAAGGCCATGCACAAAGTTTTTTCCAATCAAAGACTCCTAGACAGCCACATCAACGCAATCGTCGCTTTTCTAAGGCAGCACGATTTTTCAGGAGTCGACATCGACTATGAAGGCAAGGACGTGACTGATCGCGACAATTTCAGCAATTTCCTGCGAGTTCTTCATGGAAAACTTAAGGCAGAAAACAAGACTCTGAGTTGTACAGTAGAAGCGCGAACTCAAGATGATGTTCCAACTGGCTGGAGCGGTACGCGTGCCATGGCTTGGACCAATGATTTCAAAACACTCAACAACGAATGCGACAGCGTACGTATCATGGCCTATGACCAAGTATTCCAGCAATATGGAACCAAAAGCGTTTTTGAAAACCAGGAAGCACAGCCCTATGCTCCCAATGCAGACAGTCGCTGGGTCGAAGACGTGGTCAAATATGCTCTGAAATATATATCTCCTACCAAGCTGGTTCTTGGCATCCCAACCTACGGCTGGGAATTCCAGGTGGAAAAAACAGCTAGTGGTTTTCGCTACACGAGATTCCAAAGTGTAAGCTATCCAAAAGCCATTCAAGAAGCCCAAAATGCTGGCGTTGAACGCGAGCACACCAAAGGCGGAGAAATGTCATTTGTCTACAAAGCCCCCGACGGACAACATATTGTCACCTTTTCAGACAGCGAAGCAGTGAAGGAAAAAATAAATCTTGCCAAAAAATACCATCTCGAAGGCATCAGCCTTTTCAAATTGGACGGACAAGGAGATCCTTCGATCTTTTCTGTTTTAAAGGAAAATAATTCCTCAAAGCAATAAACCGAACGGATTGCAAAAAATGCTATGAAGCAAGGTGTTCCTTTGGGAACATCTTTTCATAAACCAGGTGCGAGAAGCGGACTGCTTTTTTGTCTACATAAATACACACCAGATAAGACAACCCGAAGAGCAGCACCATTGAGAGCATAAAGGAAATCGCCGTCGCATCCGCATATGGCAAGAGCGGCACCAATTTTACGAACACGAAGCTGGAGAACGATCCGAGTACCAAAAAATGAAGCAGGTACATAGCAAAGGAAATCTCGCCTAAAAACAAGAAATATTTGTGCGAGAAGAAGCGTTGCAGTTTTCCGGACTCCAAGACAACTGCCATGACAGCAAAAGCTCCGATTATATGGAAAAAAACCGAAGGATCTCCGACCGTAGCTTTTATCAGATCGCTATTCAAAAAAGCATAAGCTGTTCCGTCTATCGGACGACCATTTGGGTGTGAACCCAAAAACAAACCAACCAGCAGAATGGCCGTACGCATGATTTTTGTTTTGTCTATTTTCCTGAAGAGATGCTTGTTATGCGCGATCATATCGCTGAGAAGCATCCCCAGCGCGAAAGCCAGATAATAAGTCTGGAAGAAAAAAACAATGGCAGCAATATAGAAAATGTATCTGTTTTTCATTTTTCCAAAAAGCGCCAGAAAAGCAAAAACCAGCATTGAGCCGAAGAATTCGTAAGCTATTGTCCAAAGCACCACATCGTAATCATTGCCTCCTACAAAAAAAGTTCCGAAAAAAGCTTGCTTTACTGCATCTTGCAAAGTGGGACTGAAAGTCCAAAAAGAACCCAACCAATCAGATCCTGACAGGGCTGCAGCTTGTTTATTGTCAAAAAGAGATGCTTTCATCAGCACGAAAGCAAAAAGCACAGAAACCGCAACCGGAATCACTAGGCGCAAATATCTTTTAAAAGCACTGGATCTAACTATCTCATAGTCCTTTTGCAGGAAGAATTTGTGCGAAAGCACATAGCCGCTAAGCACAAAAAAGATGGCAACCGCGAAATTGCCATTATAGAAAAGATTCAAAAAGGAGCCGGAAGCGAATACTTCCTCACTGCCAGGAAGATGCTTGGTTGCATTTTCCCCGAAAAACAGTGCCGGATAGAACGCCAAGATATAATGATGGAAAACTACAACAAAGGCTGCCAAACCGCGCAGCCCGTCAAGATAGGATATTTTTTTCATTGAAAAAATTGCTGAGTCTTGTTAATTTCTTCCAATCCCAATCTAAAAGGATATACGCAACATAGGCAATAATTTTTGCCTGTTCAATAATAGCCCTATTGAAGCAAAAAATCAACCTTTTGCCTTAGCATACAGTCTTTCAATTTCCTTAGCTACCTCGAAATCCCTATCAGTCACTTTCCCTCCCGCGCTGTAGCGTTGCAGTTCAAAGAGGATCTTTTTGTAGAAGATGTGGATATCGGGATGATGATCAATCCTTTCACAAAAAGGTGCCAAGTTGTTTACGAGCCCCAAGCCTTGCATGAAACTGTCAAAAACGAATTGTTTTTTTATCTTGTCATTCTCA
Source organism: Patescibacteria group bacterium (assembly GCA_036391995.1). Taxonomy (GTDB): domain Bacteria; phylum Patescibacteriota; class Minisyncoccia; order Moranbacterales; family GWC2-37-73; genus DASVYU01. Next base: position 16,029 of record DASVYU010000034.1, on the reverse strand, counting down.
AAAATCCATCCCGGCAAATCCTTGAGTTTTTCCTGTATCTCTTCATGATCCAGGATCTTGATGTCTTCTTCCATATTTTTCAGATTATTTTTTTCATAAATTCAACCAGTGTCGGAATATGCGAATGCTCTATTTCCTTAACAGACGTAATCAGTGTGATATTTCTGTTTGTTTTCCCTAAGGTTTCTACTATTTCGACTTTATTTTTTCTGAGTTCGACAGCGTATTTTTGAGCAAAATTCTTGTAATTCTTTTGCGGATTCTCATGCAGAAACTTGCGCAACTCGGAGGACGGTGCTGCGTCTTTTAGCCAAAGGTCGATCCCAGCATCCGCTTTGGAAATTCCGCGCGGCCACAAACGATCGACTAAGATTCTTTTTCCGTCGTCTTTAGAGGGTTTTTCATAAATTCTTTTTATCCTGATGTCCATGTCGGTCAATTTTTCTCTGCTAATTCTTTCATTTTAGGCAAAATTTTGTTCCATGCATCCATAGTCATGTCATAATATTTCTGCCCCTCAGGCATTGCTGCGAAATCTCCATGCAGCACATGCAGTTTCGTTTTTCCATCATTTTCAGTCAGCTCGAATGTGATACCATCATCTTCACCTACTGTCATCCTGCCCATTTCCACATCGAACACTGTGTAGCGCAGGAATTTTGGTGGCTCCGCCTTTGTCACATTCCCTTCCACAACTACTTTGCCGTCCAGCTGCTTCCATAGCACCGGATCGCCTAATTCCCAGTCAGACTCTACGATCATGTCTGGCGAAAATTCATTGGTCCAAACGTCGGTAAATTCGCGCTTTACCAGCACATCCCAAACCTTTCGAATAGGCGCCTCGATCTCAATCGTCTTGTCGATGAATAATTTTTCCATACAATTGAAATTTATTGATTATAAGCTTTTTCTAGCTCTGAAATATCGAGTTTTGTCATCTTGAGCATCGCCTCCATAACTTTTTGCGATCTTTGCTTGTCGGGATCGCTCAAATATTTTCCCAGAATCGTCGGCACAACTTGCCAGGTGACACCGAATTTGTCGCGATTGATCCATCCGCAAACACCGGCTTCCCCGTCCTCAGACAGCCTCTCCCAAAAATAATCGACTTCTTGCTGACTTTCACAATTGATGACAAAGGAGACCGCGCCACTCATCTTGAAAAATGGCCCGCCATTTATGGCAGCAAATCTCTGGCCATCCAGATCAAATTCAACAGTCATAATGCTGCCTTCAGGTTGACCAGAGGCTTTGGCCCCAGCTGCATCATAATGGGTCATGCTCACGATTTTTGAATTCTTGAACAGCGAAACATAGAAATCAGCCGCTTTTTCAGCATCTTTTTCAAACCATAAAAAAGGCGTTATTTTTTGCATATTTTTAAACATAAAATGACAAGGATGTTATGTAATAACATGTTAAATTTAGGATTATTTCAATCCCGACGCCTATTTGAAAGATTTTCCGCAATACTCTTACGCGTTTGAGCGTATTATTCAATTGCAAGCATTAAGCCTTAAAAGAAACAAGCGATTGGACAAAGGCCGCAAAAAAACACTTTTATTTCTCTTTGGATCGCTGGCAACTGCTTCTATTGCTGGCTATTTTCTGGCACATAAAATTTTTCTCTCAAAAAACCAGTCCCCTATTGTGGAAAATCCCTCATCGCAGCAGGAAGAAAAATTACCCGAACCGCTTGTAGCAAACAAGCGTCCCACACCACAACCAATTTCTATGGAAAAAATGAAGAATCAGGGCTGCATTACTGATGGTCTTCTGACGGAATATAATCCCAAAAACAATCAGTTTGTGGACCTTATCAACCGCTCACAGTGTTACTACATGCACAGAGCGATTGAAACATGGCTCCAACCTCCCGATTTCAATGCCATCAACTATGTCATGGGACAGATAAAAAAGCCCGACGTGGCTTATGGCATGTTCATTGCGGAAGCCATCGACGAAAAAGCCGATTATTACGACATGGATCGCCAGCACAAATTCGACTTCTCCGCCATGTGCCGAGCTGGCAGCGAAAATGCCTGGGGAGCACATACCTGCAAGCCGGATTTCGGCAGCCAGGAATATCGCGACTATGTGAGCTACATAACGCACAAAGCCATCGATCTGGGCGTGCAGAGTTTCGAGTTCGGGCAGATATATTATCAAGAAAGCGACAAAAAGGATTATGCTCCGCAGATCGTGTCCGACATCCGTTCTTATGCCAAACAAAAAGGCGTAAGTATCGTTATCGGCGCACAAACAGGAGCCATCACGGACGAGAAATATCTGAAACTTTTCGATTACATAGAAGGCGGAGTTGGACTAGCAACCGACGGCAGTGTGGAAAACGGCCCTTGCCTTTCAACTAGGGGCAGCTGCTGGGCCCTGCTTTGGAATCAACAATTCGCTTCCAAAGCCAACAATGTTTTGCTGCACTTGGACTGGTCAGGCATCCCCAGCGATGATTTGGATATTTTCGCGCGTATGACACCTGAACTTCGAACGGAGACACTACAAAATCTTTATCGAAAATTCACTTCGCAAAACATGGGGTTCCTGATGCCCATGTTCGGCGTACTTGATGAGCACAATGGCGGTTGCCGCGGGCCTAAAAGAAAATTCTACTCTCCCGACATGGCATATACGTGCAAAGATGAAAATACGATCAATAGTATTCTGGCCGGCAAAAACACGCTTGAGCAATTTTCCCAAAGCGCGACAAATGCAGGAGGATGAAAACATGAAAAAACCCCCAAAATGGCGGGTTTTTCATAAGCTTTGCATTTTATGGCAGCTTAATTATCAAGGCATTATTTCAAGCGGACGCATCATTTCATATTCCTCATGCTCCAGAATGTGGCAATGCCACAAATATCTCCCTGAATAATCCGTGAAACGCACGATTATCCTTGAAACTTCCCCCGGATTGGCTCTGAATGTGTCTTTCCAATCAGCTTCGTTAGGATCCGGTTTTCTAGCCTTTCCAGTGAATATGACTTTGCCCGTCTTATCATATTGAGCAACATTGAATGAGCGCCTGTCCAATATCTGGAAATAGTCCAGATGCAGATGGATCGGATGCGTATCAGGCGTGGTGTTTATTATGTTCCATATCTCAGTCGTTCCTAATTTCGGCGTCTCCGTAGCTTGATCATTCCAACGCTTACCATCGATCGTCAACATTAGACGCCCGAAATTGTCAGTTTTTTCTATAAGCGCTATATTCCTTTCTGTCACAGCATCTTTTTCTTGCAATCTCTCAACTGCGGGCAATGCTTGCGGCAACACACTTGAATCGTTTCCGGTGAGCGTTTTTTTGACAACGAACCGCATGATTTTGCCAGTGTTTGCATCAACCTTGCTACCGGATGGATACGGCGCCGATGCGTCATTATTGAGGGTTATTGCGGCACCTTTGAATTTGCTGAAATCAATTATCACATCTGCACGCTCAGCAGGAGCAAGCAATAATCTATTGACCTTCACTGGTGCGCTAAGAAAGCCAGCCTCGCTTCCGATCTGATAGAATGATGCGCCATTGGAAAGATTTATATCATAAAAACGTGCATTGGAACCATTCAAAATCCTGAAGCGATATTTGCGAGGCTCTACTTCCAAAAACGGCCACATCTTTCCATTTACCAGATTGAAATCTCCAAAAAACTCCGGCACGATCGAAGGTTTAGGCATTTCTGCCGCGATCTTTGAAGAACTAGTCTGCATGCTGCCACTGCCCTCAGAAGGATAATCTAGCGATCCGTCTTTGTTGAAAGATCTGTCCTGAATGACAAGCGGAACTTCGTAATCACCCCTGGGCAGATTCATGCTTTCTTCCACGGAATCACGTATGAAATACAAGCCTTCCAAGCCAGCTTCTACATTGAGACGCGTGATTCCCATAGCATGATCATGATACCAAAGCATTGAAGACGCTTGATTGTTGGGATAATCAATAACAGACGAAGAACCACCTGAAGCGAACCAATCCATAGGATACCCATCGCTTTCAGGAGGCACGTGCCCTCCATGCAAATGGATGACTGTCCTGACTTGTGGGTCATTAGGATTTTCAGCGCCATCTACGGAAGTATCTATAGGAAGAAAATGCTTGTAAGGAAGATTGTTCAGCCACTTTACTTTGATCGGTACTCCGCTGCGAGCCTCGATGGTCGGTCCAGGGAAAAGCCCATTATAACCCCATATGGTCGTCTCTGGCATATCGCGATGCAGTTTCTGCTTGGCTTCACTCATGGAAATTTCATAATAATCTTTCCCGCCCATTTGCCCGGTCGGTTTCAAAACGCTCGGCAACGGCAGAGGATCAACGAATTTCTGCAAGCTTTGGGGATCCAGCTGGTCATGTTTGAATTCGCGTTGCACAGAAGCATTGGTATTTTCGGCAAGATACGCTTCCGAAGAAGCCATGTTTGCTGCCCCGCTTTGCATCTGATTCTGATTTTGAGAGAACTTCGTGTCCCCCGAAGGCTTGTTGATTTTTTTTGAAAACATGACAGCAAAGCGATAATCTACAAAATCTCGAACTGGACGGACGGAGTGATAAACAAAATAAGCTGCAAGCAGAAGCAGAACAGTAAATAAAACCGTCTTTGGGACGATGCTGTTTTTTTGCTGTCTTTTGATTTTTTTGGGCATATAATCGAGGGATACCGGCCCTATGTGCATATTATATAAAGCAATTGCAATAGCCGATCCTGAAAAAAATAATTAGGCTCTCCCGCCTTTAGCTTCCATTTGCATACCATTGATACAACCGCTTAACATGCTTTATTACATGTCTTATCCAAAAACAGAAAACCCACCGAGACGGAAGGTTTTCCGTGGTGGGCTGTCAAACTACTTGACATTGCGCAACTCAAGTTTATCTCGTTGCGCCTTCAAATAATCAAGATACCGCTGTGTTTTTTTGAGATCCTCTTCCCAATAGGCAATGCCTTCAGCAAGAACTTCCTCAGATATCCAGAATGCATCTCCGTCTTTAATAACACCATTGCCCAATCTCGTATATATTACTCGAGATACCATACCCATAAAGGCAGGAGATGCACTATCCTCAAGCTGTTCAATTGTGGCAGGCATCTCCACATAGCCAAATACTCTACGAAGCGTTGCATTGTCAGCACTACCAGGCATAAGCCCTCCATGTTTTGGCTCGTCAGCTCAGTATTTTTAAACAACAAACAAAAATAGCACTCCGAATGCTATTTGTCAATGCTCATAGTCAATCATTTTGCCCTTGCCAAGCAAAAAAGCTTCTGCTATACTGTTTTTGTTGCTTGAAAAGGCAATTTTTTGAAAACTACATATTCCGCGATAGCTCAACGGTAGAGCAGTTGGCTGTTAACCAATTGGTTCCAGGTTCGAATCCTGGTCGCGGAGCCATTCTTTAGTTTTGGCATATTCCACTATGCCATTGAAGGGAGTTTTAACCTCAAATAAAAGGTTTCTCCCTTCTAGCGAAAGGTTCTGAAGTAGAAAACTCACTAGTTGGGTTTTTTCTTTTGGTTCAGAATTTTCAAATAGCTCCCAAGCCCTCTGAGTTAAGTCTAATACTTTGTTGGCTGTAATGTAGAAATTTTTATCAGCCTCAGAATGTTCCTCATATTGGCGGAGGAGGTCTTGCTGTTCCTCTTTATAGCCTTTGACCAACTCATCATATTCGTCAGTTGTAATTCTTCCAACCAATCTGTCGTTATACATAATCTTGAGCTTGGAATCAATTTGTCCCAACTGTCTTTTGAGTCCATTGATGTTTTGCTCATAGTATTCTTTTTCTGATGCGTGCGCGGCTCTTAGCTCGCCCTTCAATTTTTCAAGTGCGTCAGGCTCTAGCTTCAAGCTCTGAAACACGACTTTTATTTGTTCCAGCAAATCCTTTTCTCTGAGCCAGACTTTTTTGTTGGGGCAATTGCCGTGAAAGTTCGTGCAGTGATAATAGACATATTCCTTTTGAAGCTCTGGAGTTATGGAACAACCGCAGTGGGAGCATTTTATGAGTCCCCTGAAAACATAAGGCTTATTGCTCCTTTTGAAATTTTGTCTATTATAGCCATTGATTGTGTCCTGCACTTTGTCAAAAAGAAGTTTTTGGATGAGAGGTCTATACTTATGGTCATATAGCTTTCCTTTGACTTTCATCTGACCATAGTAAAATGGATTTCGCAGCATATTGTGAATCTGACTTGTGGATACCTTAACCCCGCTTCTGCTCCTAAGTCCTTTGGCATACATTTCTTTTGATAATTGCTTCATTGAATATCCTCCCGTGGCATACATTTCAAACATCTTCTGAATGTGATGTGCTCTGTCTTCGTCTGGCACGACATCTTTGCTTCCGTCAGTCAGCGTTATGTTTTTATATCCTACATACGCTTGTCCTATCCATTCTTTGTTTCTTAGCTTTTGGTCAATTTTTCTTTTGACATTGTCGCTAAGCTGGAGGACATAGCTTCTAGCAAACATAACCGCCATATCCCAGCGAAGCAAATCAGAACTATTTGAATCTTTGTGTAGGACTAGATTTTCACGACAAAAGTGTATTTCCAGCTTTCCAGCTTTTCTGAAGTCATCCAAAATAATTGAATCCTTGAAACTTCGCTGAAGCCTATCTACTGTGTCCACCACTAAGGCTACGGGTTCTTTTGAATTTTCAATGTCCCTGATTATTTCCTGAAACCTCTTCCTGTCGCCTCTGGTGGAAGATTCTTCCAGTTCATATGTCTTCCAAGTTTCCAGGCTTTTGATTTTTGCATATTCTGACACTTTGGAAACTTGTGCTTCATTGGAGTCTTGTTTTTTGTCCGAGACTCTTGCCAACAATATCGCTTTCATTTTTTGGTCTTAATGTTGCGTGTATTATATGACCTTTTGGCGTTTTCTAAAACTATTTTTCGCTTAGCCAAGCCTCTTTTTATTCTTCCTGAAATTTCAAGTCTGTAATAGTCGTTTAGTAGTTCCATTATTGCCGCCTCTAATTCCTTTTTGGATTTTATCATTGGTTGCTCTTTACTCATTGTTTTGGAATTTATAAAATTATTTTCTACTGCCGTTCCAAGTTTTTATTATGTAGAGCCTGCTGAACTTGAAGATTTATCCTCCTTCTTTTTCTTGTCAATTTGGTAGAGCAAATCAAAAAAGCCGACCAAGTTACTCTTGGCTGCAAAAACTTCCTGCCCTGAAAGTTCTTTTTTGCTTAATTTTTCATAAAATATCTTTTCATCAAATAACATAAAAACCAGCGAACTTTGAGGTTGCTGGTTTCTGAGATATGAATTTTGGAAAAATGATAACAAAAGCCCTCAACCTAAAGTTGATGATACGTTCGCTTTGTTATCCTCAGCTACTGCAGGGCTGGATATTTGGCTCAAGAGCCTATCTGTTTCCTGGATTTACGCCAAGTGTTCTCCAAAACTTATGAAATTGGCTTAATTACTATACCCTATGATAGCAGGAAATGACCCTCTTGTAAAGGTTGCCACCCTTTTTGAAATAACCGACATTTGTGGTCAAAAAATCCCTATAAACCCTGAATGAGCACGAATGAACAGCGCAAAAGTGCGAATGAGCAACATTTTTCTCATCATTTTGCACCTATTTTATGCACTGAAAGATAATGAAATGCTTTACATAAGCCATTTTTTACATAAAAGAAGCTGCTTTGTGCAAAAAATTTGCCAAAACTGTTGCTCATTGTTGATATACTTTTTGAAAAAGGCTTATTTCAGCCATTTTCAATACTTGACAATTTTATAAAATGGATGTATACTCAAACATCAGTTTATTTGACAATTCGCTTCCATTTTTGCTTTACTGTAGCTACAAAATCAAACTCGCCTTTGGCGGAAAGGAGCAGATTATGAAAATAAAGAAAGAGGGCTTCGTTTACAAGGTTGCGTATGGATTGTCAGGTGGGTGTCCAAGAAAAACAAATCTGTGCAAACTGTTCTGGCGTTTTTTGCTTATGTTTTTCATTGGCTGGCCTATTGTAGGAATTGCCTACTGCGCGATACATTTTATTTTCTATATCTTCTTTCCCGCCATCGGCTATACTTTGGGTTTTTGGATAGCGCACAGGCCACCAGTATTCAAGGGTGACTACAAAGGTGATTCACTCATTCCTTATGACAAGTGGCCCACGATAAAAGGCTGGAGAGTATACCCTATATACGGGGTGGCTGTGGCTTTCATCCTTTTTAACCCAAAAGACACGATGATGGTGGGAAGGTCAACCATTGTGGGCATTGCAAAGCACACTGTCTTCTCAGGATTTTTTTGGAGCTGGGTGGCAGGCGTTGCGGTGTTTGTAATACTCCTCTGTATGACGAAAGCTGTAAAAAAATCGGAAACATACAAGATGTTTGTTGAATTCGCAAAAGCTAAGAAGCAAAAAATATGTCCGACTGTTGAAATCGTTGAATAACGAAGTTGGCAGTCAAAGACCTTCAAGTCGTCATTAGGGAAACCTGTGGCGACTTTTTTTATAAATTTCATATCTATATTTTTATAAGTAGAGCAGGCTCTATATGGCATATTGAGCAAAATTCATTTCCAAGATTGCAAACGATTCTTCCATTTTCCTTTGTCCAAGCCTTCTGAATACATCAACTATTGGGAGCCATCGTAGACGGAGAGCATCCAAAGCCTCCGTTTTTGCTTTATTTGATACTGTTTCCAGCGGTTCTAGTGTAAGATATTCTTCTTTGAGGGCAGGATAGCTGTTTCCAATAGGCTGCAACCATTTGTTAGCTGAAACAAAGAGTTTTCCGTCCTTTATTTTCTGGTTCGATGATAGAGCTAATATAATCTCCTTTTTAATTTGAGCGTCGCCAGAAACGAAAGACTGAAGAGCATAGGTGACGAAATCAAAAGTCTTTTCAGTGAGAGCAACCCACTTGTCAGCACGATTCTCAGTGTCGCGTAGTAGTTCCTGCACCTCTTTCTTTCTCTTTTGCATTTCAGCGGCTCTTTCCGTGTATTTGTCGTCATCAATGAGTCCTGAACAACGCATATCAATCAATTTATCCTCTTTTGACTGAAGGGATACAAGTTCTTTGTGTAGAGTTTCATATATCTTGCTCCTAGCCTCAACCTCTTTCTTATGTGAGCTACTTAGAGCGTCTACAGCCCACTGTCTGAATTCAGGAAGAATTGTCCAGTTTTCTAATTCCGTAGATACTAATAGTTCTAGTCTCTCTTGCGTTATACTTGAACGCTGAGAGCAACGATAATTTGGCTTAGAATGGGAACAATGATAATAGATATAGGAACGGACTTCGCCAGTGCCTTTGATAACCTTGTGCTTTTTTTCAGCCACATACAAGCAACCACATTCAGCACAACGAAAAGTTCCAGAAAAAGAAAATGAGTATTTTTGTGGTCGAGGTTTTCCACTGCGGCCAAGTATGATTTGAGCATGGTCAAATTCTTCGAGTGTTATCATGGGGTCGTGCTTACCCTGATATATCTTACCGCTGTATTCGAAGGGTCCAGCGTAGAAACTATTAGTGAAAATTTTATACAAAGCACTGCGAGACATGGGGTTGCCACCTTCTTTAGTTCGCTTGATAGTTCGATAACCCCATTCGTGGTTTAGTTTGTAGAGAATTTGAGGGACAGTATAACTGCCTGTCAAAAGCAAATCCCAGGCTTTGCGTATCAGGGGAAATCTGTTAGGGTCAACCAGTATTTCTTTTTCACCTTTTTGTGCCAGTTTATTGTTCAAATATCCAGACGGAGCAACCCCAGGAAGCCACCCCATTTTTAGCTTCTTTTCCAAACCCCGTTTCACATCCTTGCTCAATTTAGCGGAAGAATACTGAGACTGCGAAAGTGCTAGTTGCAAAAACATGATACCTTCAGGAGAATTGTCGAAAGTATAGGAACAGAACTTCAAATCCAAAATTTCTTTTTGGCGAAGCATGAAAGTAATCAAACCGCCGTCAATTTCATTGCGGGAAAGTCTGTCAGGATGCCAAGCAATGATACCTTGCGCCTCTCCGCGCTTAATCCGTGTTAGCATTTCAGCAAAAACTGGGCGATTGTATGGGGTGAACGCACTCTTTTTTTCTTCCACAACATCGACAATACGCAAATCAGGAAAAATCTCCATGGCTTTTTCCCTCTGGCTATCTATACTCAAAGCCTGTTTCTCATCACCTTCCGTGGACTTCCTGGTATAGACAATATATCCTATTTTTTGGTTGTTTTCGTTCATTTGTTTGGATGGAGTATATCACATAATTTGGCTAAAACAAGCCATATTTAGGCACTTATTCACACCTATAATTTCACTGTTTTTCTGCTCCCGACTTGATACGCTTTACGACATATTGTCTGCCCCCTGTGGAATTTTCTGTGTTGTTTAGCCTTTCAGACTTATTGATTCTTTCAGCACGCATTTTCTGGATAATCTCATAATCGGAAACAGTCATAGGCTGATAGATAAGTTCCATAAGACGGACAAGTTTAGTTCCTTGCTCAAAAGCCTCTTTGCGAGGAAGGTCATAGCCGAAGCGATTTTTCCAAAGAAGTTGGAAATCTTCAATTTGTTTGTCAGTTAGTTGCATAGAAATAGGGTTTAGTTCTCTATTTCTATATGGTGAAAAATAACTGAGAAAAACAAAAAAGCCCTTGAAAAAAGGCTTTTGCGAAAAAAATATTGGTGGGTGAATTCACCGAAGGCTAAATTTTACCATTGCTCCTCTCGAGGCTCATCCTCCCAGGCTTGAGTTGCTTGCTCATTGTAGGCTTCAACTATGCCGAGGTCATCATCTTTGCTCTTAGGTGCTTTGCTCTCTGCTTTCTCTGGAACAAGTGTCATTTTGATTTTGTATCCGTCTTGCGTATTGTAATCAAAAAATGGGTCATCTTTGAGTTGGAAATATGCCTCAAGTTTCTTGGACAAAAGCATTTTCTGAGATTTGAGGTTGTTTATCATTTTCTGAGGGAGATTGGAAGTGCTACTCCAAAATATGGAACCGCTGTTTTGTGCTAATGCTAGGAGAAGTTCCCATTGCTTGTTTGGGGCTTGATTCTTGTTGTTTCTGAACCCCATTTCGTTGTAGGAAGTTTGGTGGGAAAATTCAGGGTGATTGAGCAGAGTAATTTTTACATCATTGCCATTGAGGAATTTTACCGTGATATGCTCCCAGGTAGTTCCGTCGGGAAGCTGAATAGGGATAACCATTCCGATTCTGTATCTTGCATAGGCTTCCCGCGGATTGGCAAAAGTTTTGTAAAACTTTTCAAAATGTGGGTGGACAATGGTAAATTCCGTCCTGTTCTTTTCAGAATTGTATTTTCTGCCTTGAATAATGGGAGGATTCCAGTGTTCAATTTTATCTAAAAGACCTTCCTGTTCGTTATGTGAGCCTGCCACAGGATTTTTTTCAGGGTCAACAAGTTCATACCATGTTTCATCACTACCCTGGCGCGACTGTAAAAAATGGAGCCAAATTTGGTCCAGGATAAGTTTCATGGTATCGCCAGCCTGTTCTTCAATGTCTTTTTCTTCCATGTTTTTGTTTTCCCTGCAATCATTGCTATTTTACAGGTAAATTTATATACTAAATATATCAAAACGAACTATATAGCACAATGGAAATAATATAATACACTGCAAACTATATGAAAGAGCAATATATGCCAATGCCTGTTTCAGAAAAACCAAAACTAGAACCCAAAAAAGAACTAGGCACCGAAAGGGGTGAGTTAATGGATTCAAAAAAACAATATTTAGAATCCGTCAAAGGTTCAGTTAGGGAAATGTTTGGCACGGAAGAACTACCGAAAGAACTGGTTTTGGACATGCTTGAAATAAGGAGAGAAATAAAAGGGAAAATCGTAGCGAGCGAGTATGTGGATGGAATTGATACAAAAACTGAACAGAAAATAAAGCAGTTGATGTTTGACATGGCTCACTATGGGAAAGATACGAAAAAAATTGAAAGTTTTAGTGAAGACCCCGAGGGGAACATGGTGGTTGTTTTTGATGATGAGTCTGTGGAAAAAATTGAACCTGCTGAAAAAGAACTGTTTGAAGAATTGCGTGCATATTTCGATTCATATAGATTGGCACACAACGCCGCACAATTCAGAAATAATGTGGGAGAGGCAGAAGATTTAATCATCAAGGAAAACCAGGCTAGAAAGTTGAATTTTTATTCCAAGGACGAAAAGAAGGGCGCATTGGTGGAAAAAGTGTATGGAAAATATGAACAGGCTGGATTTGAACGGAAAGAAATCGAGGAATTGATACAAACTTGTAATATAGAAAAATTGGATAGTCTTGAAATCCATGACATAAAGGTGTTATCAAAAGTGAGGGATATTTTTTCAAGATTTATGTCAGGCGACAAAACTAAATATGTCGGCCTGTCAGCCGCTCTGATGGTTCCTGCTTTTTTGGAGGGATACGCCCCAATGTTTCTCGCTAATGCGTTTAAGGGAGACAAGATTGAAATGGCTCAAATAGGACTGTTTGCCCTACTCTCAGCGGCTTCAGCTGGAGGCTCCGCATTGATTGAAAGACAGTTTAAGGATTTTCTCGACCAGAACTTTCAGAAAAAAGAAGGGTATGCCGATTATTTGTCAGAAAATATATCAGAATTCCCTGGTGATGAAGTGGGTAAATTTGGTATGGAGAGAATAAAGGGTAGAATTGCCAACGCAAAATCCAGTTATGAGGAAATACTGAGGACGATAAGTTTTAGTGTGTTGCCTGCGACTGTCACCTTGGCTACAAGTGCTGCCATGCTTTACGAAAAAAGTCCCGTATTGGCAGCAGGAACCGCCGTAGGAGCGGGAGCCATGATGATAATTGATAGGTATGTTCACAAAAAGGGTAAATTCTGGGAAAAACAAAGTAGGGCTGAAAATGAGGCAGAGAAAATGGCGCAAAAAATGGAAGAACTCCTTAATGCTCACATGGAGGTCATACTTTCAGGGGAAAAAGAAAAATTTGCCGATGAAATTGAAGAATTGTTATCCAAAGAGCGGGTGGCAATGTCAGACAAAACTTTCATAAAAGTTGTCAGAAACAAGGTTGCGGAATCCACAAAGATGCTGAACTTCATAATTGCGGGAATTGCAACCTACTTTGCAGGTGGAACTTCCGATAAATTTATCGCCTCACTGCTTTATTCGGGAAATTTCAACCAGGGTATTTCTAGTATACTGAGTTCTAGGCGGGATTTGATGGCTTCGTTTAGGGATATAGTTCAAATGGAAACGATGTTCAACGGATATGCCGAAGAAGAAAAGGAAAAAGAAAAAGATAGAGTTGGAATGGGTGAACTGAAAGGTAATGATATACGGCTGCAAAATGTAGGGGTTGAATTTGATAATAAAAAGATACTGGACAACATAAATTTGGAAATCCCAGGCGGTTCATTGGTGTCGCTTGAGGGGTTGTCAGGTGCGGGGAAAACCACCCTACTTAAAGTATTGGCAGGATACTACAAACCTACTGAGGGAACAGTTGAGGTTGGTGGAACTGAACTGGAAAATATAAAAAAGAGTGGCAGTGATTCGATTTACAGTAAAATAGCCTACCTTTCACAGTTCCCATATATACTTGAGGATACGGTCAAGAAAAATCTGGTATTTGGAATTTCGGGAGATGTTTCGGAAAGTGAGATTCGAGAAGTATTGAAGGAAGTGGGTCTAAGCGACAGGTTTCCAAATCTGAATGAAAAGTTAAAAGGGGGTCGCGGAGATGTTGGAACAACCTCAGGCGGAGAAACATCAAGAATTGGATTGGCGCGAGCGATTCTTAAAATGAGGAAGAATAATTCCAGAATTGTTTTTTTGGATGAGCCTACCGCTTCAGTTGATGAGAAAACTGCCATGAAAATTGCTGAAATAATCAACGTGGAGAAAAAGAGAAATGCGGATGTGACCTTTATATCAATCAGCCATGACAGAAATTTCAACGAAAAACTGGAAACAACTTTACCAGTGAAAATGAAAAATGGCAAAATTGAATCCTAACAGTATGTCTATATCGTCGCAGGGTGGCAACCAGTTATAGGAGCGAATGGTTTAGATTTGAAAAAAGATATTGTTGGTAACATAAGCACCCCAGTTAGCGTCATAGGATACACTGCTGGAAGTCATATTTGAGCGTCCAGGGGGTTTTCCTGTAAAAGTGTAGAAAGTTATGGCTGAAGAAGTGTGGGCTAATGTAGCAGTTATTTTGATACAGTTTATATACTGAAAAGAAAGGGTAAGATACTGAGTGCGAAAAACAGGGTTGAAAAATGTGGAAAGAATTGTGTGGTAGAAAAATGTTAAGGCTAGGATAATGATTTTGGGGTAAGATTTGGTATGTGGATATGCTCTGTAGTTTCTTGAATTGCGGTTCTAACTTCATCCACGACTGAGAGCATTAATAAAACACATCTTTGAGGATGTGTTTTATTTTATCAAATTTGCTTTATTTCCTAGTAATCCTTCAGCTTGCTGATCGCTTGATGTGCGCGGATCTTGTCGAGCGCTTTGGCTTCGATCTGACGGATACGCTCGCGCGTCACGCCGAATTCCTTGCCGACTTCTTCCAGAGTGTGCGTCACACCATCTTCCAATCCGAAACGTATCTTAAGGATCTTCTGCTCGCGCGGAGAAAGCTCTCTGAGCACTTCGCCCACATGATTTTTGAGGAGTTTCCTGGAAGCGACCTGGTGAGGCATGACAGTTTCAGTATCCTCAATGAAATCTCCCAGCACGCTGTCATCATCGCTGTCGCCCACTGAAGTTTCCAAAGAAACGGTTTCTTGGGAAATCTTCTGGATGTGACGGATCTTGTCCACTTCCATGTTCATTTCAGCGGCGATTTCTTCCGGCAATGGCTCGCGTCCCAATTCCTGCACCAATCTTCTTGTTACCTGAGTGTATTTGTTGATCGTTTCCACCATGTGCACTGGGATGCGGATCGTTCTGGATTGGTCAGCCAGGGCGCGTGTGATGGCTTGGCGGATCCACCAAGTGGCATAGGTCGAGAACTTGTAACCTTTTCTGTAATCGAATTTTTCCACGGCGCGGAAAAGACCGATGTTGCCTTCCTGAATGAGATCCAAAAGCGAAAGGTTGTGTGAGCGGCCTACATATTTCTTGGCAATACTTACAACCAAGCGAAGATTGGCTTCAGTCAATTTCTGCTTGGCCATCAGATCTCCTTTTTCATTAAGCTTGGCCAGTCTGACTTCTTCTTCGGATTTAAGCAGTGGCACGCGGCCGATTTCTCTAAGATACATCTGCACCAGATCAGACGAGCTATCCTCGATGCTTTCCGAAATCATCATGTCTGTCGTCTTGTCCTTCTTGCTCTTCTCGTAGGCTTCCACTTCTTTGTCAGCCTCGATCTTGAGCATGTCGTCGGAAATCACGACTTTGATACCAGCCGTTTCCAATTTCTCGTAAAGATTTTCCAACTCATCCAATTCCTCTTCCACTTCCGGAATAAGATGGATGATCTCATCCTCAGTAACAAAGCCGCGCACGCGTCCGCGCTCGATAAGCTCCGCCACTACATCGATCTTTTCAGGCGTTTCTTCTTGAGGAATTTCAACAACTTTCTTTTTCTGTACTGGCGCCTTGGCAACTGCTTTCTTTTCCTGCTTCTTGGCCTTTGGAGCTTCTTTTTTGACAGCTGCCTTCTTTTTTGAGACAACGACTTTCTTTGGCGCCACCTTTTTGGATGCTGCTTTTTTCTGTGCTTTCTGTTTCACTGTTTTTTTCACTTGAGAAGATTTAGATTTGGAAGTTTTTGTTGCCTTCTTTGCTACGCTTTTGGAAGCGGATTTCTTTGGCGCTTTTTTCACCGCGACTTTCTTAACGCTTTTGCTGTTGCGGTTTTGCTGCACCTTCCTTGCTGGCTTTTTTTTCATTGTTTTCATAGTAACAAATGAGCATTGATTGGGCGAAGAGCCCGATCAAAATTATATAAAGTAATTTGAATTACTTGAGATAAAAGCAGCTTTTGTTTTTGCGCGTAAACACCAAAAACCGGCC
>DASVYU010000033.1:0-3919 GCA_036391995.1 Patescibacteria group bacterium | reverse complement strand
TCTTCTCCCACAAAACGGATTCCCAAGGCATAGAGAAATTTTTCCAAAGGAATACGCTTGCTTTTCTCAATGGCTTCAATCAGATTTTCCGCAGACTTGTCAGCAAATCTTTCCAAAGGTTCCAGATCCCCTTTGGTTAATTCGAAAATGTCAGCAGCATTGGAAATAAGACCTTCCTGCATAAGCTGCTCTACGATCTTATCTCCGAGACCGACAATGTCGAAACCTTTTCTGGAAACAAAATGGATGATGCTTTGCAATTCCACTGCAAAACATTTGGGGTTAGTGCAAAAGAGCGCAGCGCTCATTTCTCCCCTCTCCCTTTGGGAGAGGGTGTCCCGATTCGATCGGGACGGGTGAGGGCTAACGCCGATTGCCTTTTTTTCCACCGCGCTGCCGCAAATAGGGCATTTTTTAGGCATTTTAAACATTTTTTCCTTGCCGGAACGCAGATTTTTGACCACTTCAACCACCTCAGGAATGACGTCTCCGGCCTTCCTGATGACCACAGTATCCCCTATCCGTACATCCAGCCTCTTTATCTCATCTTCATTATGAAGGGTCGCACGGCTCACCACAGAGCCTGCCACGCGTACTGGGCGAAGATGTGCCACAGGAGTCAGAGCTCCTGTGCGCCCGACTTGCACTTGGATGTCTTCCACAACTGTCGTTACTTGCTGAGCCGGAAATTTGTAAGCAACACCCCAACGCGGAGCTTTGCCAGTGTAACCCAAAGCCTCCTGCAAAATGCGCGAATTGACCTTGATAACAATCCCGTCTATTTCATAGTCCTGTTTGTCGCGCTTGTCAGTCCAACTTTCATAGAACTTCTGCACCTCATCAATAGATTTGCAGAGCCTTCTTTCCTTGTTAACCTTAAAGCCTAATTTTTCCAAAAGATCCAACTCTTCCATCTGAGTAAGGGGGAGTTCAACTCCCTTTTGCATTTTGGGAGTTGAACTCCCTAATGCGTCCAGGTCATAAATAAAACTATCCAATCTTCTAGAGGCTGCTATTTTTGGATCAAGCTGACGGATGGAACCTGCTGCCGCATTTCTGGTGTTGGCAAACAGCGCTTCGCCCTTTTTTTTTCTTTCTTCATTGATGCGAGCAAGTTCCTTTTTGCCCAGCCAGCATTCGCCCACCACGATAACATCCGCATCATGAGCAAGCTCCAACGGCACGCTTTGAATGGTCTTGATGTTGTGAGTCACATCTTCCCCCACCACGCCATCGCCGCGCGTCGCGCCTTGCGTCAAGTTGCCGTTTTCATATGTCAGGATCATCTTGAGACCATCTATCTTCATCTCGCAGACATATTCCAGCTTTTCCGATTTGAGCCCCGTCTTTTCAATCATCCTCTTGAGCTTATCCTCCCAAGCTTTCAATTCCGCAAAATCAAAAACGTCATCAAAGGACCATTGCCTTGTCACATGACGCACCTTCTTGAAAGATTTGAGCGGCTCGCCGCCCACTCTCTGAGTCGGACTGGTTGGCGACAAAAACTCGGGAAATTCTCTTTCCAGTTTTTCCAGCTCAACCATCAGCGAATCATAAGCTTCATCGGAAATTTCAGGCTGGTCCAGGACATAATAAAGACGACGGTGACGGTCGATCTCCTTCCTGAGCTTTTCTATGCGGTTTTTGGCTACACTATCATACATATCCATATTATATCATATGAAAGAGCAGCCTGTTCACCATAGACTGCTCTCGCTGTATTTCCTTCTATTCAATTCTTTGATAAGAAAAATCAATTACAGGTATCATAACTCATTGTGCCATTATTATCAAATTGGTATTCCAACACACCATTAACACAAGTTATGGAACCCGATTCACAACAAGCAGTGCTGTAACTCATCATGTTTGTGTTGGTCTGAACAGTAGATGGGTATGAGGATGGTTTTTGGCCATTCCACACCCAGATTCCATATTGTCCAGTATTTAATGGCACAGATGTAATATTGAATGTTCCGCCTGAATGACAATCAAGCGTTGAACTATTTATAATGCAGCTTAGACCTATTGTATATGTCTCAGTTTTTACAGACTCCGAATTGCCGGCTTTATCCGTTGAAAAGAATTTTAGAGTCGTAAGACCGGTATTCACAACTATTGGCGAAGAAAACACTGGCGAGGAAGTAGTTGGCGTGCTTCCATCGGTTGTGTAGTATGTTTTATTGCACCCAGAACCGCCTGCATTGTCAGTGCAGTTCAATGTCACAGATTGTGAAGTTGTAAATGTTCCACCAGCAGGCGAAGCTGCTGTTGTTGGCGGAGTAGTATCTGCAGCAGAAACAACTGTATATGTCTCGGTTTTCACAGACCCAGAATTGCCGGCATTGTCGGTCGAAAAGAATTTTAGAGTCGTATTGCTGTTTATGCCGATTGACGATGAAAAGACTGCTGAGGTTGTGGTTGGGGTAGATCCATCAGTCGTATAATACGTCTTATTGCAGCCAGAACCACCACTGTTATCAACACAGCTCAACGTCACAAATCGTGAAGTTGTATATGTTCCGCCAGCAGGAGAAGCTGTCGTTGTTGGGGCAGTCGTATCCGCAGGCGTACTGCTAACGCAAATACTTCCATTGAATGTGTATCCATTGGCAGAATCGCAAACGGCCTCGCATTTGCCTGTTTGCGATGATGAACATGAACCAACCAAGGAGTAATTGGTATTGGAACTCAAAGCAGAACCTGTGCCGCTACAAGGATTGGAATGATTGGGCAAGTTTTGACAAACCGCAGGAGATGATTCCGTGTATCCGTAATCACGCAGCGAAACGCTCATTTGAATCGGAACCACAGAAGAATTCTGCCCCGTCTGCTTCATGTTCAAGGCGATAGTGACTTTGCCCACCAAACCTTGCGTTCCAGATGAACCAGGCAAAGATGGAGTATCACTGAAATAAGCTTTGTCAACTCCCTTGGAAATCAATGGGGAGCTGCTCGCCAGATTATCAAAATGGCATCCATCCAGGCTTCCCGGATTTGTGTCATTCGTGTAAGCCATATTCAAAGATTCACCGACCCAAGAATATTCAATGCATTTGTTCTGTGAATAATTGAAAATGTCGATTTTCGTGGGATCAGTTGGATCTACACCCTTCACGCTGCTTGTGCGGATACTTTTGGCCATGAGATTCATGGCGTATTGCGCGTCCTCGAAATTGCGTTGCATCCTTTTTTCATTGGCATATGTTTTCATGAAACCGGAAAAAGTGCCGCTCACCATGACCATAGCCAGCGCAAAAATGAAAATTGCAATCAAAGCCTCAATCAACGTGAAGCCTTTTTTTCTATTTGAATTATTTTTTTTGACAATTCTCATTTTTTTCTTTGATCACAAAATTAGTCCAGCATGTCGGAAGTTGCGGAAACACACTTATTACCCAGATTGCAGGGATCTGGAGGCGTAGTGCCCCCTCCCCAGAAAACATATGCTGTCACACCAACTTTTTTAAGCAAGGTATTCGGTTTGATATCAATGGTTCTAAAAAATTTAGATGGCTTGAGACCCCCGTATCTGTATTCAACCGTACCATTGGTTGGCATTTCAAGCAGTGTTAATTGCTTATATTTACTGTTGTTATATGAATTTTGAAACAATCCAAAATCCATTGCCGGCCCGACTTTGTAATTGGAATTTGATTGCAACTGGCTGGAAAAAGGGTTTGTCGAACTGTTTTTATTATCGTGAAAATTCCTCACCAGCTCAATTCCCTCCTGAGCCAACTGTGATGCGATAATCTGATTTTTGGCATTTTCAGTGTTTCTTATACTGCTAAGCATAAGGACGGAAACGCCGCCTATGCCCAACGTCAAC
Organism: Patescibacteria group bacterium; assembly: GCA_036391995.1. Classification (GTDB taxonomy): domain Bacteria; phylum Patescibacteriota; class Minisyncoccia; order Moranbacterales; family GWC2-37-73; genus DASVYU01. The sequence goes on along the minus strand of DASVYU010000033.1, from coordinate 87 downwards.
ACAGTCAATGTTATGAGCACTTCAACCAAAGAAAATCCCCGTCTGCAACGCTTCGCCTGCCCAAAATGCTTCGCAAAACGAAGCAGG
>DASVYU010000032.1:0-17085 GCA_036391995.1 Patescibacteria group bacterium | reverse complement strand
ATGCTGGCAAGCATGCCTCGATGCTGACGTTCAATATAGGCATAGGTCTTTAGCTCCATGTCATATTTCTGGCGCGCCATTTCCATGTCTTTCGTATAAGACTCTATCATATTGGCGCGATTTTCCCTGAGCTCATCTTCTTTACTTATGCGTTTTTCCGTCTTTTTCCCTTCTTCCGTGTCATGTCCATGTTCATAGCCAGGATATTTCGGAACACCATAACCCTCTTTTTCATTATGATCACTCTCAGCTTCAGCATCTTTCAAATTCGCCTTTGACCGTTCTTTAACCACTGGCCCAGAATCATGCACCGTATCTCCAATACGGACTTTTTCCATTTCCAATGCCACGTCGTCACGAAAATCATCCAGCAGTTGATCATGCCGTGCCTGGAAAATACTAGTGTCTATTTTTGCTGCATCAGTTGCCATTCTTTTATTTTAATACACTAAGGATATGTTGTGAAATTTTTTCACGGTCCTCGCGGCTTTTTTGTCCAAAATATCTATCCGTAAGTAGCATAATATCCTCCTTAAGTTGTAAATCAACCAATTTTCTTCGCTCTGTTTCATCACTTATTCCATGATCTTCCGCGATTTTCATATAATCATCATGAACTATTTGAAGTCTCTCTAGCAAGAAAATTCTTGCTTTCTCCGGAAATCCATTGAAAATCTCCTCTGGTGTTTTTTCTTTTGGCTTTTCTTTTGGTTCTTCTTTTTTATCATCAGATTTATCTTTCTTGTCTTTCTTTTTCCCCTCTCCAGAATCTTCAGCCGCAGCACCCTTGGCGTCATCTTTGGATTTTTTAGGATCCTTTGCGTCCAGCTTCTTAGCAGCATCTGGATCTTTTGCGGTACCAGGCTTCTTGTCATCTTTTATTAAATATGTCTTGTTGCCATAAACCACATATCGCATTCCCTTGGGTGTTTTCAAAATTTCATCCACTAAAGAGGCGAATTTGTCAAAATTTGCGCGCGCCTCATCATGACTCTTCGGCGTAGCCCCCGCAGGAGATGGAATGGATAATTTTTTCAAAAAATGATGCGCATGTGCGCGAATATTGAAAGCATAAACCTCCCTCGGAGAAGGAGAGAGAGCCTCAAATTCCTTTTTAGCCATATCAGGTACCCTGCTGGCGTCGATAAGCGCAGTTTGCTCCTTCAGTTTCTCTATTTTCTCCTTATCATCTTTTTTCTTTTTATCATCCTCTTTTTTGATCACATATGTCTTTCCTTCACACAAAACGTAATAAAACGAGTCTTTGTTTTTTTTGGCATCATTAACTAAGTCTATATATCTATCAAATTGTTTTTTTTGATCTTTGGAAAAAGAGTCTACGTCATGATTTTTGTTGTAGTCAATAATTTTTAGCATTCTGTCTTTCAAATCGTAATCCAAAGAATCCAATACGTACTTTTTCAGCTTTTCAAGCTCTTTGCTGGAAACGGATTTCATGTTTTTGCAGAAATCATTAAAATCCAGGATCCAATCTTCTTGCTTCACTTCATCAAGCTCCGCATTTTTTTCAGCCAAATAATTCTTCAATTCTTCCCTCTCTTGATCTGACAATCCTTTTATTTCCAGGTCGCTCAACTCTAAAGGCCTGACTAGCAGTCCTTCGGTCTTTTTCTCCTTGCGCGCATCAATGGTCAGATTAATATAATCAAGGCATCTTTTCAGAGTGTTTTTACCCCTTTCATTGCTAACAGCAACCGCAGCGCCCAGATTCCTAGGAGCATTATCCCAACTGGAAACATACGTTAGCAAATTCTTGGCGTCAGTGTGGCACTTTTTAAAGCCATCAAACACTTCTTGAGTTGCTTCCTTTTCGTCTTCATATTTCCTGACCCAATAATCGTAAGCCGCTTCAATCTTATCAATGCTGGAATTCAACTCCTCGGATTTATCTTTGTCTCCGTTGAATTTACTTGCCTTAAAAGCATCGCTTATTTTTTCAACCAGGGAGTCCAGAAATGGATTAAGCACTTTTAACTCCTCGTTGATTTCCATACTTAAATCATCTTTTTTGTCTACAGATTCTATTTTGGCTATATTTTTCAAATCAGGCACTCTGGTGTTACCTGAAGGAGATAGTTTGCCTGGTCCATTCCAAGAATCGAATTTGAAATTGAAGGATGAATTGCCACTCATGATTTATGGGTGTTGCAAATTATGTTTATCAATGAAATTATACCACAAAAAATTCACTATTCCCATCGACAAGCAAGCTGTAGCCAGAAAGGCGGCTTGGATGCTATAATCAAACTGACAGAAAAATAATTTTCCATAACAACCAAGACAAAAAAATGACGTCTCAAAACAAAAGAAGGTTCACAATTGCAGCTTTGCTTTTTGCCATCCTGCTGGCCGCTTTCACGCTCCGCTTTGCGCGCATAGACACGCTCCCATCCGGCATCTTTCCTGATGAAGCCCAGAATGGCGTCGATGCCCAAGAAGCCAACGCTACTGGCAACTACAAATTGTTCTACGAAAACAACAACGGGCGCGAAGGACTGTTCATCAACATCCAGGCCATGTCCATAAAATATATAGGCAACACGGTCATAGGACTCAAGCTCCCCTCCATTATTTTCGGCACTTTGACTGTCTTGGGAGTTTTCTTGCTGGCCGCCGAGCTTTTCCAAAGCCAACTAGCCGGCCTCATGGGGGCATATATGATCGCTTTTTCTTATTGGGCCATCAATTTTTCCCGCATCGGCTTTCGAGCCATCATGCTTCCTTTCATCCTTTCATTCGCTTTCTATTTTCTTTTCAAAGGCCTTAGGACCAAGAAATTTTCGGATTTCATCTTGGCTGGTTTTATCTATGGCTTAGGGCTGCATACCTACATTGCTTTCCGCGTTTCCCCGCTCATCCTGGTTGTACTTTTTGCAATCCTGCTCATCAACAAGAGAGATTTTTTGAAAGATTATTGGAAACACACTTTGGTTTTCGCCATCGCCATGTTCATTGCAGCTGCACCGATGCTGCTGGACTTCTTCGTTTGGAATCCGCAGCATTATTCTTCTCGCACCAGTGAGATTTCAGTGCTTAACCCAGCCGTCAACCAGGGGCATCTGATCCCCACTGTCGCACGCACATTTGCTTTGTCACTGGCAAAATACAATTTCTGGGGCGACCAGAATATGCGCCAAAACTATCCGCCTTACCCGATTCTTAACCCCCTGACTGGCGTCGCATTCCTTTTTGGCCTCATATACATTTTCATCCAATTCTTCCGTCTTTTGTGGCTCAGATTCAAGAAAGATAATCGAGACACCAGACTCGTGCTATATGCTTTTCTTTTGGCTTGGTTTTTCACGATGCTTATTCCGGAATTCTTGGCAGCCGAAGGCAACCCGCACGCCCTGCGTTCCATTGGCACATTGCCAGTCGTAATGCTGATCGCAGTCATTCCTTTCATTTGGATCTTCAAGAAATATCATTCCTTTGGGCATGGATTCAAGATTTTTACTCTTTCCATGCTTGCCGCAGTGCTTCTATTCATCGGCATTGCCGACCCGATCAAATATTTCGTCTTTTTTGCCAACAGCCCCCAACAGCATGGCGCTTTCGCTGCCAATTTGATGGAAGTGTCTGATTATGTCCGTTCTTTGCCAGCCGCCAAAGACAAATACGTCGTAACTGGCAGCATGGAACGCCTGACAATCAGATACCTCAACCCAAGCATGCCGAATCTCTTCTATGCCTATCCAGACCAAGCCAAAGACATCCACCCTGCCAATCTGCAGAATTTCGAAATCATCTTTACGGGTGCGGATTGGGACACAATCAATGCAACTCGCGATCGTTTCCCCAACATCAGATTCGAAGAGCACCGCAACAACTTTGGTGACACATTCTACGTCTTGAAATTTTAATAAAATATAAAATAAAACAAAAACATGGAACAGTTCCTCAAGAAGCACTACAAGCTCCTGGTCGTGTTGATCCTGGCATTCTTCACGGCTGTTTCAGTGCTTAATGCCAAAAATGACAGCGCGATTTTCGATGAAACAGCGCACATTCCTGCAGGCTTTAGCTATGTCACGCAGCATGACATGCGCCTCAATCCGGAACACCCCCCGCTACTCAAAGATTTGGCCGGCCTTTCAGCTCTCATCTTCGCTCATCCCAAATTTGACACCACGCAGTCATATTGGACAACTGACATCAATGGCCAGTGGGATGCCGGTCACAATTTTCTCTATCAAAATGGAAATAATGCTGATGCCATTATTTTCTGGTCGCGCCTTCCGATCGTTCTGATTTCCGTAATCTTCGGCCTTTTCATTTTTCTTTGGGCTAAAGAAATCGCAGGTATCGCCGCCGGACTTTTCGCACTGCTTCTTTATGCTTGCGACCCCAACATTCTGGGACACAACCATTATGTCACGACAGACTTAGGCATTGCTGCCTTTTTGGCTTTTGCCATGTATTTCTTCCTTAAATTCATCAAAAACCCTTCTTGGAAAAACGCTTTCTGGGGAGGTATTTTTCTGGGTCTTGTGCACACCGTCAAATTCTCTTCCGTTATCATTTTACCAATCATGGGCCTGCTGCTAATTTTTTATCCTCTGATCAGAAAAATTTCCTACGACGAAAAAGAAAACAGGAAATTTTCCAAGCGCTTGGCACAAGTTGGCATGTATTTGCTTAAAGGCATTTTTGCTTTTGCTGTATCCATGGCAGTAGTCTGGATCATATTCTTTGCCAACACCTACAAGGAACCAAAGGAGGTGCTAACACAAACCATCGAATACTATTTCCCTGCCGATGATCCAGGAGCCAACGCCCAAATCACCCGCAAGGCTTTACTGGCCCTTAACCAGACCAATATAGGTCGCCCAATGAGCGAATACGTTTTGGGAGTGGCCATGGTATTCAAGCGCGTAGCAGGCGGCAACGGCGCTTATTTCCTCGGCCAGGTTTCCAACAAAGCATTTATAGACTATTTCCCAGTAGTGTTCATCATCAAAGAAACCATCCCATTTCTATTTTTGATTATTTTTTCCTTGGGATATTCTATTGTGCAAACCATGCGGGCAGCGACAAAAACAGGCAAGCATTGGTTCAAAGAAAGATTCATGCGCTTTTTGCAAGGTGGCTTGCTGCAATATTCCCTTTTTGGATTCATTGCATTCTATGCCTACATCAGCATCACCGGCAATCTCAACATAGGCTTCAGACATCTATTCCCCATATTGCCTTTCGCTTACATTCTTATCACCAAGAAAACTTTTGATTTTCTTAAAAACAAGCAACTTGTTTCCAAAAAGGCTTTCCGCATCCTTTTCTCAATAATCATCGTTTGGATCATGACAGAGCCACTGATAAGCTATCCGTATTACATGTCATATTTCAACGAAACAGTCGGCGGGCCGAAAAATGGCTTCAACTATGTCACGGATTCCAACGCTGATTGGGGACAGGATCTCTATCGTCTCAAAGACTGGTTGGATCAGCATCCTGAAATAGACAAGATCCATGTCGATTATTTCGGGGGTGGAGATACTGCTTATTATCTGGGGAACAGATATTTGCCATGGTCCGACAACAAACGCCCGATTGAGAACGGTTGGTATGCCATTTCCGTCAATTTCCGCCAAGGCAGCATCTATGACACCACCAAGCCAGACAATGAAACATATCGCTGGCTGCTCAACCACACACCAGTCGACCAAGTGGGAACTTCGATTCTCATCTATCACATCACAACCCCTCCAGTTCTGCAATAAAAAACGCAGCACAAAAAACCGGCATCCAATTGCCGGTTTTTTGTTACGTAGCAAGTTACGTAATTCTTTCTACTTCTTACTATTCAAAGGCTGACTCTGAGTGATTTGGTTTTGAGCATCAGCATCCGTTTGGCCATCTTGCGCCACCAATCCCTTGAACTTATAAAACACCCTGTTTTCGCTGCGCAGATCCACATATTCCAAATTGTTTTTTTGATCATTGGAAATCTGCTTCTTGAGCACGAGAGCAAAGGCATTGATAGCAGAGTCGAGCGGAAAATCGCTGGAAAAATAAATTCCTATTCCCTGATCGGTTTTGACATCTATTTCACCTGCCACACGCGAAGGCATGTAATATTCAGCCGCATTAAATCCCAGTCCCCTGAGCGCATCCTTTATTTTAAGCACATATTGAATGTGTGCATCATCCAAAACATCGTCATCTACAGAAACAGTCGTGTTGCTATTGTCTGCAATCTTCACAAGATTGTTTTGCACGATCTGAGGAGAATTGAAATCAGCAGGCATATATGCCTTTCCACTCTCGTCAATCAGATAGCATTGATCGGACGAGCACCACACCATCAGGGCCTGCCGCTCTTCAATGGAAATCTGCAAAGTATCTGGAAACTTTTTTGACACACTGACACTGCGAATCTTTTTGAAATCATCCTTGAGCATGTTCTCCAAGGGACCAGTCCTGATCAAAAGGAAATTATTTTTAGGAATCAGATTGAGAAATTTGCCTTGCTGAGAAGACTCAATTGTCGAACGCAACATCTGCGGATCAAGATCACTAGTGCCCTGCACAGCAATGTTTGTGATTGCCAAATACGGCGAGAAAAAAAGCACAAATATCGTCACGCCAGCAAAGCAAAGCGTAAGGAAGTAGAAAATGACCCTGGAAAACATGCCCCTGCTTGAAGCCACTGCCCCATTTGCGCGCTCCTGGCCCGTGCAATTCTTGATATATGTTTTTCTGCGATCTTTGATCATGATGAATTTTCTTTTTATATTTCCACGAATAAGGCCTCCAAAACCAAGCGCCCATTAGCATTGGTTTTTTTCAACACTTCCTCCGATTTTTGAATCCTTTCAATAGTTGCATAGATGCTGTTCCTCTGTGCTTCTTGGGCTTCCAATGCTTTGACGCGCAGCATCCAGATCCATATCTTGATTTTATTGATAGCATCAGGCAAATTCTTGGATAACTCTTCAGCTAATTTGATTTTTTCATTGAGTGATCCGCTCAGTATTTTATGCAGTTGCCCCAAAGCTTCCTGGTGCATTTCGCGCTCTCCCGAATTATCCGAAAGTATTTTGGCCAAACCAGGGCGCCCCATAGACAAAGCCGCTATTTCCAATGTGAATTCCTGTGAAATTTCAGCATTTTTTGCCAAAGAAAAATTGAGCATTTGGCAGCGCGACAAAATGGTCGGCAGAATACGATCAACCTCATGCGTCACCAAAATGATCATGGTCGTCTCATTGGGCTCCTCTAGGGTCTTAAGCAGGGCATTCTGCGCGGAAACATTCAATTTGTGCGCGTCTTCAATGATTAAAACTTTCCTTTTGCCGCGATAAGGATAGAGACTGAGATCTTGCATGGCATCACGAATCGTCTCAATGGAAATATCCCTTTGCTTGGAGATTCCATTTTTCTCGGTTATTTCTGGAGCTATGATAGCCAAATCCAAGATGGCATCCTTGCTTTCAAACGCAGCGTCAACCTCATCGAAAGATTTTCCCAAAATCACATGCTGAGCAAACATCTTGGCAAGCGTTGATTTGCCCACACTCTCAGGACCAGAAAAAAGATAGGCATGATTAACATGGCCACCATCAACGGCTTTTTTGAGAAAATCTATCGCTTTTTTGTTGCCAATAAAATCCATCTATCTTTCAATTTTATCTATATATTCCATGATTTCTTTTTCAAATCTTTCCTTAGAAAATTCCTGCCCTCTTTTTTTGATGTTTTCCTTGTCATATTTATCCTTGTTCAGCATGAATCTGCGCACACCATCCGAAAGCACTTCCGGCGTCTGCGCATCGAAAAATTCCCCTGTCACACCTTCCTGCACTGTTTCCAGCGCACCGCCTTTGCGATACGCCAACACTGGCACACCGCAACTCATAGCCTCCACTGGCGCGATGCCAAAATCATCCTCGCAAGGAAAGATGAAGCCTGTCGCTTTCTCCATATATTTTCTAACCGTGGCATCATTCTGCCAACCCAAAATATTCACATTATCCTTAGCAATCTTCCTCAAATATTTTTCCTGCTGTCCAGTGCCAATGACCACCAAAGGCAATCCCAGCTTATTGAAAGCTTCCACGACAATATCCACCTTCTTATATGGCGACAGACGGGAAACGACCAGAAAATAATCAGCTATTGGCAAACGGTCATCTTTTTCATCATCCAATGACTGATGACCAATGACTGATGACAACATTTCCACTGGGGGATATATTACACTGCTGTCCCTCCTATAATATTTCCCAATCCTCTTTTTGGTATATTCCGAATTGGCAATCAGATGCTCCGGCCTGTCTGCCGCCAAGCGATCCCATGTACGGATATAATTCAAAAGGAATCTCAGTACCAAGGAAACCTTCTTTTTGCCATTATCCTTGAGGTATCTGTCGTTGTAATCCCACACGAAACGCATAGGGGAATGCACATAAGACACATGCTTGGTGTTGAGCCTAGTCACGATGCCTTTCATCCAAGCACCGGACGAAGAAATAACCAAGTCGAAATCACGAAGGTCGAATGTCTCCACTGCTGACGGAAAAAGGGGCAGCAGCCAGCGATGGCGCTTCCTCAAGAATTTGGGAAAATTCTGCAGATATGACGTCCTGATTTCCCTGCCAGAAAACTGCCCGCCCACTTTTTCCTTATCATAAAGCAAAGTGTAGATCGGCGCTTCAGGATACATTTCAGCAAGCACCTTCAAAACCCTCTCCGCCCCACCCTGCTGGATCAGAAAATCATGCACCAAAGCTATTTTTGGTTTTTTGTCCTCCATACGGCTTTAATAGTAGCATAATCAAGCCGTTTTTGCACACATATGGAGTTTCTTGAGACAAATTCAATCCAATGGACTTTTGATGGTTTGTAAGTTGTTGTTAGCGACCTTGGTGTATATCTGCGTCGTTTCAATTCTGGCATGTCCGAGCAGTTCTTGTATATATCTGATGCTGGTACCAGCTTCCAAAAGATGCGTCGCAAAGGAATGACGCAAAGTATGGCAAGAAACCTCTTTGCTTATTCCCGCCAACCCAACCGCTTTCTTGATGATCTTCTCCGCACTTTCAGCTGTCAAATGGCTTTTCCCGTCCATCCCGGTAAACAAATAATCCGCAGGCTTTTTCAGCATCAATTGTTTTTTCAATGTCGGAACCAATTTTTCCGACAGCAGCGTGCAGCGGTCTTTGTTTCCCTTCCCTTGACGCACTACAATCATCTTTCTGTCCAAATCAAAGTCCCTCATTTTTATTTTGACACATTCGCTTACCCGAAGTCCGGCCGAATACATGAGAGATATCAGAAAATGATGTTTTGGATTTTTGGTGACCTCGAGCATTCGCGCAATTTCTTCTTTGCTAAGAACAACGGGAAGGTAGTTGGATTTTTTAGCACCCTTGACATCAAAAAAGAATTTCCGCTTGAGAATTTGTCCATAATAGAATTTCAATGCATTGAGCGCGACATTAAGCGTCGAATTGGCACAGCCCCTATCTTTCAAAGACTCTAAATATCTCCTAATATCCTCATTTATGACTTCCTTAGGACTCTTGCCTGCGAACTCCAAAAACAACCTATTATAAAGCAAATACGATTCTATCGTTCGCCTGCTAAAACCCCTGATTTTCATTTCTCGCTCCAAATTATGCACAGGATCCCGATCCAGCGTGGTATTTCTAGTATTTTTATGATAATATGTATCCATAAAGCCTTATGATTACATCAAAATTATATCACAATCATTTGATGTAGCCAAAAATCTGCCTAGTACGCATAAACATAGTTGGGCGAAATTTTAGCTCACTCTCAATAAATAAAGAGCAAAACCACTTCATGGATAACAAATTTACTATATTTAACAAACAAACTTCTACAATTGGAAAAAGTTCGCATAAATATGGATTTACTCATTTTGCGAAATATGACTTTCGGCCGGGAGACACCGTATTGAAAAGTTATGGCAAGTTGATTAACCACCAGACTGGGCACTTGTCAATTCAGATTGGCATGGGAAAACATTTTTTGCCAACATACTGGACGGGCAGGAATTTCAACCATTCATGTAATCCAAACTGTTGCGTTAAAACTAGAAGTGATGGTTTTCCCGACTTGATTGCCCTGCGCAAAATCAAGGCTGGTGAAGAAATAACTTTTGCGTATTGGATGACTGAATATGAGTGGGCAAAAAATGCGGCTGAAAATCATATTTCCTGCTTGTGTGGCTCGAAAAACTGTAAAGGTAAAATTTGTACTTTTTCGCAATTACCAAGTTCTGAGAAGCGCAAAATGAGTAACTTTATTTCGGAGTATTTATTGAGAGTGAGCTAAAACTCAAGCCCTTCGGGTCGCCCAACAGCCCATATCCGCAAGGGCTAAAGCCACATCTCAATTCACTTCGTTTCATTGAGACGTCAGATATGGGCAAACGTTAGCTGAAATAAATAAATTCTTTTTCGGCTTAGGCCGAAAAATTGTTCGGGCAAAATGCATTTTTATTTTTTCACTTTTATGAGTATTGAATGGCCAACACAAAATACAGCAGAGCAAAAACCAGTTGAGCAAATTGATAAAATTGAAGGTGAGCAAAATCTTGAACAGGAGCTTTCGGCGGAGCAAATTGAGCAAATCATGGCAAAAGTACAGGACATTGACACAGAAGGTTTGTGCTACAAAGCTATAGATATAAGCAGTCATTGGGAAGGTGAAGACAAAAAAAATACTGATCCATGGAAAATAAAAAAATTTCAATCAATTTTAAAAGATGGTTTTTTGGGCGCAGATTATTCATCAGATGAAAAGCATAGCCAGGCTTTTTTAAGGCCACTTGATAAAAATTTGTGGGCTAAAAATATCAGAAATGGCAAACAGGGTTTAGTTCACTACAATAGTGTCGGTAACTCAGGCTATATACAAGGCGTTAAGCCATATGGGGATATGCCAGAAATAGCATATAATTACTATGTGTATGAGTTCATGAATAAACAAAATTTTATTTTTGTTTTGTTTAATACGGATCACTTTAAAAATGTTGAATTATTTGATGGTTTAAAAGAAGGTTTCCTGAAATATGATTCATTTGATGCGGCATATACAAAAGATCCGACGAAAAAATTGAGTCACCTATTTAAGCAGGTGAATTTGAAAACGAAACAAAAAACAAAATTAAAAAATGATACAGAGCTTGGTTTTACGGCTTCTCACAGAATAGCCCCGCGGTGTTTTAATGGAATCGTTATTAGGGCACGAAATATAGATGGTAAATCCAAAAATCCCGAAGGATATGATGAGGGTATAAAAAATGTATTAGATTCAATGAAATTAATTTATCCCGATGTTAACAAATGGATGCCGATATACAATGTCTGGGGTGACCTTCTTTGGCCTAAGCAGATGAAGTATCAAGAAGTTAAAAACTTTGTCGCTGATCGGGACGCAAAAAATACAAATAAGGATGAAAAATAAAAATGCATTTTGCCCGAACAATTTCGCTATCGCTCAGAATTTATTTACATCAGCTAACAAGGCACATGCGGTTCGGTCTTTCCCTGAAAGACACTCACCCAAATTGCTACGCAACTTCGCATGTGCCTAACGTTGAGACGAAATTTCAAAAAAAACAGATCTTTGTCTGTTTTTTTATTTCACCAATATTTCCGCTATTTCAGTGGCGCACTTTTCCCAACTGAATCCTTTGACATTCTCCAAACTTTTTTCAATTATACCATTTTTCAGCTCTTCATCCGAGATAAGCCCTAAGACATCCTTCGCGATATCCCAAGGATCATTTTCATCAACTAAAATAGCGCTTTCATTGGTTACTTCCGGAATGGATGAATTGTTTGCCGCCACAACTGGCGTGCCGACACTTTGAGCTTCCAAGACAGGAATGCCGAAGCCTTCATATTTGGTCGGAAAAACAAAAACATCCGCATTTTGCAAAAGATTCCATTTCTCTTCCTCACTCACAAAACCGAGCTCAAGGACTTCGTCCTTAAATTTTAAATTTGAAATTTTAAATTTTAAATTTTCGTATCCATATCCAGGCCTTCCAGCTAGCACGAGCTTATGAGGTATCTGATGTTTTTCTTTTAAGATCTCAAACGCCTTGATTATATTGGAAATATTCTTCCTCTCTTCAATCCTGCCTACAAACAATAGGAATTTTGAATTTTGAATTTTGAATTTTGATTGAATTTCCAATGTTTTAATTTCAGAAAATTCATCATTCTGATTTGATTCGAAATTCGAAATTCGAAATTCGAAATTATTATCATAGCCTTCATACACAACGCTTATTTTTTCCTTCGGCACACTATAAAGTTTCACAAGGTCTTTCTTTGTGTTTTCCGAAACAGAAATGATAGTTTTGGCCCATCTGCAGGAATTCTTGATAGAAAAACGCATATAAAATCTTTCCCAGGCAGAATAAGCTTCGGGGCAGAATTCATATTCCAAGCCATGCACTGTCACAACAGTATTTTCAGGATGGACAAATGGCACAGTATGCGCTGGCACAAAGAGCACATCAACTGAGCAGAACAACATCTCCAAAGAAAGTCCGCATTGCGTCCAAAATCTTGGCCATCTGATCACTTTCACGGACCAGTTTTCAGGCAATTCGAAATCCACTTCCTGATTTTTGCGCACGAACAAAACAACCTGATGGTCCCCTAATTTGTCCCTCAGGTGTTTAATTGTCTGATAAGAATATTCCTCGATTCCTGTGCGATTTTTGATAAATGCACGGGAAGCGTCGATCCCAATAAGCATAATAACTCCAGGATATTTCCAAGTCTTAATTTTAAATTTTAAGTTTTAAGTTTGAAATGAATTTTAAATGACTAAATGTTTTAAAACTTAGACATTTAGGATTTGAATTAAAATTTCAAACTTAGTCTTTTAAACTTTTATTTGCTCAACATAATAGTGCGCTTATAAACATCCAGATTGTCGAGAGCGGTTCCGATGCCCTTGATCACACAAAACAGAGGATCATCCGCCACATAGGTCGGCACACCGATCGTCTTGGTGATGAGCTGGTCGAGATTGCGCAGCAGCGCTCCCCCACCTGAAAGCACCATGCCTTTGTCCATGATGTCAGCAGCAAGTTCTGGCGGCGTCTCCTGGAAGACTTTCTTGATCGCGTTGATGACTTCGCGCAGTTCATCCTGCAGCGCTTCCGTCACTTCATTGGATGAGATCTTGATGGTCTTCGGCAAGCCCCCCATCAGATCGCGTCCGCGCACTTCCATGTGTTCTTCTTTGACCTGCGCGATCGCAGAGCCGATTTCCTTCTTGATGTCTTCCGCTGTCCTGTCGCCCACTGCCAGACCATATTTCCTTTTGATGTAGTCAGAAATGGCTTGATCGAATTTGTTGCCGCCCACACGTGCGCTGTGCGCTGCCACGATTCCTCCCAAAGAGATGACAGCGATCTCAGAGGTTCCACCTCCGATGTTGATAATCATGTTGCCTTGCGCATTATGAATTGGAATACCAGCGCCGATTGCAGCCAAAAGGGGTTCTCGCACCACATAGGCGGATTTAGCTCCAGCTTTCACTGCTGCATCAATCACTGCTCTTCTTTCCGTGGAAGTCACACCGGCCGGAATCGAAATCATGATCTCAGGACGCACCACGCGCACCTTGCCCATCACTTTGTTGATGAAATATCGCAGCATGGCCTCCGTCACACGATAGTCCGCAATCACGCCGTCTTTCATCGGACGCGAAGCCACGATATTGTCCGGCGTTCTTCCAAGCATCTCTTTGGCTTCATTGCCCACGGCCAAAACGATATTCTCCGTCGGAGAAACAGCCACCACTGACGGCTCATTGATCACGATTCCTTTGCCTGGCACGAAAACCAAAGTGTTTGCCGTTCCCAGATCTACTCCCATTTTCCTAATAAACATAAGCTTGAAATTCTAATCCTAAAGTTTGATATATTTCTTCTCTAAATAACTCTTAATTGTTTCACTGGTTGTCTGCGAAAGTTTTCTTGGAAGCTTATTCAAAGAAAACCATCCTATCTCATCATGTTTATGCGGCTCCATTATCCGTGGCTCACCCTTTTTTATTCTTGCTAAAAAAGGAATGGCCATCCAATGCTGCTGTTCTTTTTTGAGCACATGGTCTATATGCGGAACTTCTGCCCAAATATCTATATCTATCCCAAGCTCCTCCTTGATTTCCCTTTTTGTTGCAACAATGGCTTTTTCATTGAAATCTACCGCTCCACCTGGCTGAGACCACCACCCCACTTGGTTTTTTGCATTTCTTCCCCTCTTCATCAGCAATACTTCCTTTTTGCTGTTGAAAATAAGCGCTCCGCAGCCCACACCAATACAATGTTTCCCTATTTTGAATTCCTTTTCCATATTTTTATGTTTTTCTTGAAGTTATTTTATTTTGAGGCCAACATGAGCGACAGCGAGTTTGAGCGAGCAATCAAGTTTTTCGATTGCGAGTGTGCTCTCAAAATAAAATAACTGAGCAGAAAATTACCTAGAAATTCTCTTTATATCCGCGCCGAGCTTCTGCAATCTCTCTTCGATTTTTTCATATCCTCTATCTACCTGGTATATCTCCTCTATAGTAGTGGTGCCCTTGGCGCAAAGGGCTGCAATAATCAGGGAGGCACCAGCTCTCAGATCGAAACTCTTGATGGTGCTACCCTTGAGATGCGCAACACCTTTGATCACAGCCTGATGCGGATTAAGCATCTTAGCCTGGGCGCCCATCTTTTCCAATTCGCTCAGATAATTGAAACGTCCTTCAAAAAGAGTGTCAAAAATCATGGTCTCGCCTTCCGCTTGCGTCGCCAACACCCCCAATGGCGCTTGGATGTCAGTCGGAATGCCGGGATATGTGCGCGTATCTATCTTGCCGATCGATTTAAGATTTTCATTCGGCACCACTTCAATGGAATCTTTTTCAATTTTGAAATCCGCTCCGAATTCGCGCAATTTTTCCAAAACGATATCCAGATGCTCTTCGCGAGCATTCACAACCTTGATAGAGCTCTTAGTGGCTACACCCATAATCAAGAATGTGGCAGCTTCGTTGGCATCCGGAATAATCTCATGCTCAGTGCCCTTAAGTTCTTTCTTGCCTGTTATTTCCAAAGTGTGCGTCCCCAAGCCCTCGATCTCAGCACCCATGGAAACCAAGAAACGACCCAAATCCTCCACATGCGGTTCAGCAGCTGCAATCTTGATGGTCGTTGTTTCAGGAAGCGCCGCTGCCAGCATCATGGCATTCTCTGTGGCAGTCACCGAGAATTCGCGCAGCACCACTTTGGCAGCCTTCTTTTCTTTAGCATCAATGGAATAGGTCTTTTCATCCGTGCTGATGACATGCACGCCCATCTTTTCCAGCGCATCAAAGTGCGTACCCACCGGACGCTTGCCGATCACGCAGCCGCCTGGATGATAGAAATCAAATCCAGGAAAACGCGCACTCAGTGGTCCCAGCAGCAGAATAGAAGAGCGCAATTTTTTCACCAGCTCCACATCCAACCTCCTGGGGTCAATGTCTTTGGCACATATTCTCACTGTCCTCTCACTGATCCAATCAACAGAGGCGCCGAGCCCAGCGAGAATCTCAATCATACGGAAAACATCCTCGATGAGCGGGATATTGGAAATCGTGCAAGCCTCTTCAGTCAGAAGCGTAGCAGCAAGAATAGGAGTAGTTGCGTTCTTTGACCCCCTGACTTCAATGCTACCGGAGAGCTTCTGCCCGCCTTTTATTTCAAAATAGTCCATACCCAGTAGTAGAAATTCAAATGAGCTTCGCTCAGATGAAATCCGATTAATTACATTCTCAACATCAAACCTTAAACCGCCACCAAATGAAGGATATTTTCATCCTTTGAATTTTCACTACTGGGCGTATTTAAGCCTAAATACTTATTTTAAAGCTAGCTTCAGCATACTTCATATCAGGTTTTTTTTCAAGACCAGTCACTCGCGAGTGACTGGTCAAGTTTCAATAAAAAAACTGCCAAAAATATAAAAAAACCCCGCTTGGAAGCGGGGTTGTGTTTTTCCGATCGGATCGGACAAGACAAGGAACCTTGCCTTTAAGGAAATAAAGATTTTGTATCTTTTTTATTTTTGTATTTTGTTTTAAAAGTGCCTATCGAAAATATCTTGATTCAATATTATTTCTATCTGTGCACTGCAATGCTTCGCACCACAAACAATGGTTTGACCTGCTGTTTTCTTTTCCAAACACTTAAAACCTCAACTATACCGATCGCAAGCAAAGAAACAATTGACGCCAACCAACCGACTGCTAAATACTGCCCCCTGCTCAGCAAAGATATATTTTTCAAATTATCCAGCCTGGTTGAAGCGCCAATGCCAGCATTTTCCACATATCCCACAAAGCCGCCGTTGATTTTAGTGGGTTCAGCATTGGCTGGAATAACAGTCTTTTGCTGGATGCTAGCAGCGCCACCTACTGCGCCTACCCGACTTCCAAACATCTCCACAACCAAAATAGTTTTATGTCCTTCGATTGTTCCTTTTCCAACTGCAATGCCAGTTTCGCGGTAATCAGCATTCATGATGTTCTTTTTGTGCAATGGACTTTTCATCCAAGCCAACTGTTCATCTTCAGCGTTGGTGAAATTGATAGCCAAATTCTCGCCAGCATAGCGATAGTCATAACCCTCTTTGTCTATCCAATTCCAAGGAGTTTTGCCTTGAGGAGAAACATGCGCAAAATAATCATTGCTGAACATGTCATTAGCCTTTTCCTGAGCAGCCTTGCTCAGCAAACCGTTGATCTCCAAAGGCGCCACACCGGCAGCTTTACGGTCATTGTTCACAAGATCAAGAACTTTTTCCGGAGTAATCTCACTGGCTTGCACTGGAGCAGAAAAAACAACCAAGCCTGCAATCATGGCTCCAGCAAAGGTAAATATTGAGTTTTGGACTGTTTTTTTCATTTTTAAACAAAAAAGGGCGTTTCACCTGCCTCGACTCGCAAAGACATTTTTTGTCGATGCGAGGCGGGCCGGAAACACCCTTCTATTTAGCCTTATATTGCCATTATAGCACATTTTCAAACAAAAATCAA
>DASVYU010000031.1:0-3608 GCA_036391995.1 Patescibacteria group bacterium | reverse complement strand
AATAGCATAACCGGAAGCTAGAGAAAAGACTCCTGTCGTGTTTGTGTATGTTATTCCCGTGATGGCTGATGAAAGCGTGTTGCGAGCCCTGGCATCTGTGAAATATTGATTTGTGCCCTCAGGAAGATCGGAGGTGTTGGCATCATCCGAAATCATTCCATTCGTTCCCCTGAGGACGCCATTGAGGCTGCCGACTTTCAATCTCCTGTTGGCATTATCCCAGAAAAAATCAGCATTATTCTGAGACAGGACAGTTCCATCTGAGAAAATGATGGAACCGCTGGAGTAGCTGTCTCTTCCCGTTCCACCATTAGCGATCGGCAAGACACCCAGAAGCTCAGAACCGAGCGCGACAGATTTCCATGTCGGCACACCGCCTATGATCGCCAAAACTTCATCGTTGGCCCCGACCCCAAGTTTTGCAAGCCTGCCATCAGTCGAGCCATAAAGAATGTCCCCCAAAGCATAAGTGGAAAATCCAGTGCCGCCGTTCCGCGGGGAAAGCGCATTTGTCAATGTGAGCCCATTGAATATCGGACTTGCAGCCATCGCCAGATTCTGATCGATTGTAGCATCAGCTGAAATATTCAATCTATGAAGCGTACCATTATTGCCAAGTTCGACACCGTTGTATGTCTTGCCTGTCAGATCTTTGGCGATATATTTATCAGCGATTGCAGTCGCTTGCCACGTTCCACTTGTCACATTCCCCAGCTGATTTATTTTCTTGAGAATAGCAGGATCCAGCGAACCATTGGACGAGATTTCCGGAATATCTCCCGCCTGATTACCAATGGTTTTTCCTTGCAGAAAAAGCGAGTTAATGGCAGCGGGCACTGCAGCGATCTTTTTGCGTGGCACCATCTCACTGTCGCTTCCGATCTGGATGCCAAGATAATAAGTTCCATCATTGAAATTAAGCGATGCTGGCAATGGATTGGTCGAGCCCAAATAAGTGCTCAACATACCATCTTGAATGGACACCTTTTGGTTCTCCATCCAAACTCTGCTGCCTGCATCAGCATTAGATGGGAAAGGATCAATATCGGAACGATCCTTTGAGTAGATAGCAAAACGCACATCATAATCACCGTTCGGAATCTGATCATTGCTGCCGCCAACAATATATGCCGAAATGCTCAACTGGTTTGCTGCTGGCGCAGCAACTTGCGCCTGAGAAAATCCATAGCTAACAGCCAGCAAAAACAACGCGGCCGGCAAAAGCGTTCTGAGTGCTAGATTATTTTTTTTGCTAATGAATTTAATCACCGATTTGTTTTTATTCCCTCCTATTTCTTCAGCGCCCAGCTGAATATTTCATCAAACTCCCCGGATATGAGTTTAAATACTGAGACCGGCTTGTTTCCAGTGTATACACTGTAGCTTTCAGAGGTGACTTGATTGCCCCATCTGTCCGTGGCTTTGATTGAAAATGTGTAGCGCGATGCCTGTTCAAGAGTGGCCAGTATCAAAGCATGTTCAAATCCGTAACCACCTTCCTTGAGAGTTTTTGAGGCCGTGCCTTTAGTGTAGGAAACTTCCGATGCAGCCATCTTGTTCGTTTTCCAAGTAACAAGGACTTTTATTGAATTGCCATCTCTGGAAGTGAGAGTCTCGCTGTGAACGCTATTAATTTGGAGCGGAGCGCTCTCGCTGTCCCCTGCCAGCACCACAGTTCCGCTGCCAAAAGACAAGTCTCTAATCTGATAATGCTCGCTTGCAGACATAGCCTTGCTGATCACCGGCTGAGATGCATCGTTCTGACCTTGACTGTCGGAAACCACTCCTTGCACATCATTGACGAAAACATGATCCTTGTTAGCGGGAATTTCCACAGAAACATCTTTGTTTTGTGACGGCTGCGACACCGCTTTTTTGACGAAATAAAATCTCCACAAAGCTAGTCCTGACAAAATAAGCACCAATGCAATCAAGGAAAGGACTTTCAAGACTCTTTTGCGCCTCAGTCTGAGCTCATGCATAAAACGAAAATTCCATTCCGCCGAATCATAGTCAGCTGAACCTTCCTCTTTTTTTCCTCCAAATGGGCCGTCAGATAAGCTTTTATCCGCCGAAATTTCTTGTTTGTTTTTCATTGTTTCAACCCATTTTGAAACAGATAATACTGCATCAATTGTTTCAATAATTTTACCATGAAATCCCCTTTTTGCATACACAAAAAACACCCCGCCTTGGCGAGGTGTTCAAGTGTCTGATTTTGCCTTGAATCGGCTATTTTTTCTCTTCTGCAGCAGGGGCTTCTTTGACCACTCCAGCTACCTTCGTCACATCCTCTTCAACCTTCTGATCAAGGCCTGCCAATTCCTCTTCAGAGCGAGGCTCGCTGACCAGTGCAATCACTGTTTCATCTTCCAACATTATCTCGACTTTGGCGGAAGTTTTGAGGTCAGCCACAGTGATCACGTCGTCAAAAGTAGCCAGTTTGCTAAGATTGATTTCGAATTTTTCAGGCAGGTCAGCAGGCAGACATTTGACAGCTACCGCATCCATATTCTTCACCAGTGTTCCACCTAGAGCTTTCACTGCTTCCGATTCACCAACAAATTCCAATGGGATTTCAGTTTCCACTTCTTCTTTCATGTTAACCTGGAAGAAATCGACATGGGAAACACGGCCGCTCATCGGTTCATGCTGGATTTCATGGATCAGCACATTCACTTTCTTGCCAGCCACTTCCAATTCGATCAGGGCGCTTTCACCAGCTTTGCTGTATACGCGGGAAAAATCCAATTCATTGACTTGCAGATTCTGGGCAGCGATCTTGTTGCCATACATGACAGCAGGAATCAGGTCTTGCTTCCTGAGCTTCTTGGCTTTTTTGCCAGTAAGTTCGCGCACATCCGCTTTGAGTGTAATTGCTTTGCTCATTGTTCTAAAATTTTGAATTCTTATGAAAAAGACAGCAAACTCGAAAAAATGTGTGGCGTAAGCTGCAAAAAATGGCGCTTGCAGAGTGCACAAACCCTGTTTTTTCCGTGTTTTATGTCCCGATTAATATAGCAATAATCATCAAATTTGTCAATTTTCCGTCTTAAGTTTCAATTTCAACCATAGGCAAGATTATGCTATAAAGCCAACACTCCTGTCTTCAAAAACAAACACAACCAAGACACAAGTTGACGGTCGCAAAGATGTGTCTGGCAAATTTTTCAGTCTTCCCTTTCGATCCTTATTTCCCTTCTGGAAGCAATGCTGCTTACGATGCCTATGGCTGCCATGACTGTTATTAGCGAGCTACCTCCATAGGAAAGCAGCGGCAATGGAATGCCTGTGACTGGCATGACGCCCATATTCATGCCAACATTGACCATGAATTGAATAAAGAGCATCAGCATGATCCCTACCGTCACCAAAAAACCGAAATTGTCCGGTGCGTTTTTGGCGATGGTGCGCATGCGCCAAAGCATCACTAAGAAAAGTCCGATTACCAGAAGAGAGCCAGCTAGTCCCAATTCTTCCGCAATGGAAGCAAACATGAAGTCAGTGTGTTTTTCCGGCAAAAAATTGAGCTGGGCCTGCGAGCCATGGCCGATGCCTTTGCCAATAAGACCTCCCGACCCCACTGCGATTGTGGCTTGGATCACGTT